>JANYLK010000104.1 GCA_025357875.1 Granulicella sp. | reverse complement strand
CCTCGGGGGTCACCCAAATCCGGCCATAGAGGGTCACCTCAAAACCGGCCATAGAGAAACCGCCTAAGACATTAGCTCCGACGGGGAAAATTAGCCTCAGTTGGCATGGGTAATGTCTTGGAAAAGTCGAAGCGGGAACAGGTGATTGCGCTGGGGCGTCTTGGTTGGTCCCTGCGGCGGATCGAGGAGGCGACGGGAGTCCGTCGCGAGACGGCTGGCGGTTACTTGCGGTTGGCCGGGATCGCATTACGCAGGCCGGGAGGTTGGGGACACGGTTCTCCGGCAAAACCGGCCATAGAGGTGACCACCGGCTTTTTGTTGGTAAAAACGCCTTCGGGGCCGACGGACAAGCGCTCCGGAAGTGGCAGCGAAGCCTACCGGGAGTTGATCGAGCTGGAGCTGTCGCGGGGCCGCAACGCGATGGGTATCTTCCAGGATCTGGTCGACACGCACGGGTTCACGGGCGGCTATCAGAGCGTCAAGCGCTTCGTGCGCAAGTTGCGTGGAACGGTATCGCCTGAAGCTCGCGTGATCATCGAGACGCGGCCTGGAGAGGAGTGCCAGGTTGACTACGGCACCGGGCCGATGGTACGCGATCCGGATAGCGGCAAGTACCGGCGCACGCGGCTGTTCGTGCTGACGCTGGGCTCGAGTCGCAAGTGTGTTCGACTGTTGGCCTTCCGGTCGAGTGCACGGGTGTGGGCTGAGTTGCATGAGAAGGCCTTCCGCCGGCTTGGCGGTTCACCACGGATCGTAGTTCTGGATAACCTCCGCGAAGGTGTGTTGTCCGCGGACTTCTACGACCCTGGCTTGAATCCCCTGTATCGGGACGTTCTGGCGCACTGCGGCGTGACGGCCCTGCCGTGCAAAGTTCGCGATCCAGATCGAAAAGGAAAAGTGGAATCGGGTGTGGCCCATGCACAAAAGACGCCACTGAAGGGCAAGAAGTTCGAGAGCCTGGAAGAGGCGCAGGCTTACCTCGATCACTGGGAAGAACAGTGGGCGGACAAGCGCATCCATGGCCGCACCAAGCGTCAGGTGGCGGCGATGATCGCCGAAGAGAAGCCCTTCTTGCAGCCACTTCCGCTCGAGCCGTTCCGCTACTACCAGTATGGCGAACGCACCGTACATCTGGATGGGTGCGTCGAAGTTGAAGCGGCCTATTACGGAGCGCCGCCAGGCTGGATAGGGCGTCAGGTGCATGTGCAGTGGGACTCGATGTTCGTGCGTCTGCTTGATCCCAAAACCGGTGAGTTGCTGCGCGAGCATCTGGCTGGCAAGCGTGGCGGCCATCGCATCCGCGATGCTGATCGCCCACGTCGAACGCCGCTAAAGCTGCTCCAGCTGCTGGCCCGTGCGCACAAGGTGGGATCCAACATAGGAGCCGTATGCGATGCCATCCATGCCCGCCAGGGTGAACTCGGAATGCGTCGCATCCAGGGCGTGTTCCAACTGGTCAAGAAATATGGCAGCGCGGCTACGGACGATGCCTGTGCGGCAGCGCTCGAGCTGCGCGTCGCTGAGTATCGCTTCGTGCGCCGCTATCTGGAGCGCAGGCCGCAGGCTCCTCTGAGCCTGCGGCAAGTCGATCCACTCATCCGCGAACTGACCGAGTATCGCGACCTGATCCAACAACGAATCCACTTCGAGGAAACCAATCCATGAACCTGATCGAACTCAATCGCTCGCTTGTCCAACTGCGCCTGAGCGGCATGGCCGCAGTGATGGAAACCCGCCTTCTGCAAGCACAATCGGAGAACATGGCGCCCATCGACCTGATCTCCACGCTGGTCTCCGATGAACTGGACTGCCGCAGCAAGCGGCTTCTGGAGAGACGCCACAAACAGGCGCAGTTCCGTGATGCTGACAAGCGCCTGGACAACTTCGACTTCCAGTTCAACGCCCGGATGAATCGCAATCTGGTCTTCGAACTGGCCACCGCGAACTGGATCGGAAAGCGCGAAGATGCTTTGTTCGTAGGTCCACCTGGAAGCGGGAAAAGTCACTGCGCACAAGCCATCGGACACGCCGTCATCCAGCAGGGCTACCGTGTGTTGTATCGCGAGGCCCACGCACTGCTGGAGGATCTGGCCGATGCTGCACTCGATGGAAAACGCAAGGAACTAATGGAGCAGCTGACTACTGTGCCGCTGCTGATCATCGACGATCTGGGAATGCGCAAGCTGCCGCTGACCGCTGCCGAGGAACTGCTGGAGATCATCATGCGCCGCTACGAACGTGCGAGCACCCTGCTCACGTCGAACAGACCCGTCGAAGACTGGGGCAAGCTGCTCGGTGACAGCGCTGCTGTCACCGCGATGCTGGATCGTCTCCTGCATCACGGACACGTGCTCAAGTGCGGCCCGCGCAGTTGGAGAACTAAAACCAGTAGTCCTGGTGAAAGCCAATGAGAAAAGCAAAAGCGAAAAGCTCACCAGGAAGGAAAAAGCACACTACCTTGCCTAAGTACACCGCGGCACGGTAAAACAATCACGTCTCAGGCCAATCTCTATAGCCGGTTTTGAAGTGACCACGTATGGCCGGTTTTGCGGTGACCACCGAGGGCAATTTGAGTCTTCCGCCAGCAGTGACCATGGGAGCGTATTGAATCCAAACGTCCCAATGCTACATGAAAGATCTGTACCCTCCCTCGATCGACAACGCTGAGGCGAGCAGTTCTGATCCGCATCAACAATCTCAGCGCAGATATCGGGTAGCCTCTTCGATAGAGCCAACGGTACGCCTGGGAAGCATGTTTAGACAACAGAGCGGGTGGATCATTGGGCTGTTATGTGCGGCGGGTTGCCCCATGACTGCATACAAAAGAGATCTGGGCCACTCGATCAAATACACGGGCAGATCCGTCCCAGTATTTCCAAAGGAGTCCGATTCGGGCTAGTAGCCGATGCGGCCGAAGTGAAGGCTGCGCCACGTTGGAGATATTGACTTCGATACTAGTTGACGCCTACGTTGCGAAGGTCCCATTCCACACGTGGCTAACGGCCAAGTTGTGCCCAAGGAGTTACACATGACCTGCAGAAAACTCTTTTCACTAAAACTTTCAGTCCGAATTCTGTTCCTGATCTGCCCCGCAACACTATCTTTATCGACGCTCCTTGCTCAGGGCAGTGCAGGCGCCTGAAGCGATGAGGTAACCATACTTAACGAGTGGAACCCGGTTGAATTCAACATGCAACCCCGTAGTGGCATCTCACGGAACTTTCGGAAGGGAGACCGGCTCCGACCAGTGAGCATTCCGGAATTGCCACTGACCATTGCTATTTTCTGCCAGTGCCGTGAAGAAACCGCTCGTCGTTGTCTCGTGCCCCTTCAGGTCGGTTTGGACTTCAACCCACGATGTGCCAACCACCGCCAAATCTGGAGTGAGCGAATCTATGCGAAGGTCATCTCCCCGTGCAGGTCAATGTGCTGGACGGTGTGGGCAAAGTTTTGGATTCCTTCAGTAGCCGATTGGCTGTTCGGGAACACGAGGTGGCCGTTGACGGCCATGAAGAAGGCCGGGCTGTCCGCAAAATGCCTGCGCCAAGCTGTAGGCCCCTCCTGGCTGACGTCATGGGCCACGTCGAGGACGAAGTGCTTCACACTGTCCTCGATCCTGTGCTTCTGAGCAGCCGTCAACTGGGAACCGTTGACCGGTTCGCGAGGAGTTCCGCACCCTGATGATGTCACCAGGATTATGAGCGAGATACAAAAGACAAGACGCATGAAGCACCTCGAGTGTCACGACACGCGACACGGCAGACCCCTGCTCACAATCAGGGCAAGCTAATTGAAATAGACGCCTTGTCCGAGCCAACTCTCACAGAACTAGACGAAGGGGAGACTGGAGTTTCAGCCATGCGTCACTCAATAGAATCGTATGCAGGGTATGCCGGAACTGCGGCCAGATGACTTCAGTCCAAGCATGCCAGTAGATTCTAAGCGTCTCCAAGAAAGCTCGCACACGCTGGTTACCTCGTGGACGAAACAGATGTCGCGGATCGGTGAAGTGACCCATCGGTCCTTTGTTATGAACTCGACGCCTTGGGGTGAAATAAAGGGTGGCAGTTGTTTGCGTCAATTGCCACACTCTCAGATTGCCCCGAAATTATCCCCTTACGGAAGCGTGTTGTATTTGCCAAGTGCCTGCACTGCGACAGTGGGTGCAGCCACACCCAGGGTCTGGACAACCTCAAACGTGGGTGCGTCGTTGAAGCTGTTGGAAGTCCAGATTGCGCCGGCACTATCGATTGCAATGCCCCGTGGTGAATCCGAGATTCCGTTCCGATCGACAGAGTTGTATCCGCCGCCGCCGCTGTCGTAGCTAGGTGGCAAAGGCGAGACAAAGGACGCCCTCGTGGTGTTGTATTCAACGATCCCGTCTCCGTCAAAGTCCGAGATGAACACGTTTTTGGCGCCATCGATTGCCAGGTAACGCGCATTGGATAGGCCGCTGGTTGCTGGAAAGCCGGAGTAAGCTCCACCGGCCGAATTCAATTGGTAGAGGCCCGAGGTATGGGAACCGTTGCAGTTGCCGCAGGAATTCACCATCCAAATATTGCTCTGCGAGTCGATGGCGACGCCGGTGGGTGCAAATGCTCCGGTTTCCCCAATTTCGGTGTAGCTGGCCGGCGTGGTCGGCGAGCCCGGGGTAAAGATTCCTATGTTAGACGTGGATGCGGTACCAGCGACAATTACGTTACCAGCCGTTGCATTTGTAGTGTTGTCGATTGCGATACCCTGCACGCCTCCCGATATCTGAGGGACGAGGCTATTGCTGCCAAAGCTAACGGTGAGCGCGCTCCCTCCAGCGAGCAGTTCGGCCGGCTGGCATGTCGTGCTGGGGCAACCCGCCTGACTATAGCCAGCGAAGAACGCGTCGCCAGCCTTGTCGATGGCCATCACGTAAGGCACGCCGACAGTGCCGCTACCGGTGCCGCCAGTAACGTTGGAAATATAGAACGTGAAGTTGCCGGAGGAAGGCACGTACTTGTATAGCCCCGGGGTTGCCGTTTGAACCGCCAACCAGAGGTTGCCAGTGGCATCAAAGGCTCCTCCCGTGACCTCGCCCGTGATATTGCTGGCACAGGTCGTGCCGCAGGTCGCGGTGGGTAATGGCTGCACTACACCAGCAGGACTCAACTCGACGATGGGCGATACCCCGGTGACAGGAGGTACGTATACCCACGCGTCGTCATTGGCGTCCACAGTCAGGGCCCAGGGCTGTGTGACGGTATGACTCCAGGTAGCGTAGTTGTAACCGATAGCGAGCGTCCAGTCGGTTGTTCCTGTCGCTGCACTGTAGGTTGTCGGGAATGGTGGTGTTGCTGTGACCAGCGCATAGAGGCTCGTGGTATTGGCGTCACTAATGTACGGGCGTTGTGCCAAGTTAAGCATCGATTGGAGGGTATTGGTTGGGAAAGTACCATTGTTTGCTGGTGTCAGCGCAAAGAGTTTGCCACAGGCGCTACCATCGCTTTGGACTCCACCCGTACTGTTGACGCAGGTCGCCATCATGTCGGCGATAAAGTTGATCTCCTGTTGAGGCACGGTCCCAACACTGCCCGAGGCTACCGTTGCTGCATTCGCGGTGCCGTTCGTCGTGTTGGCCAAATTGGCTGCGTTTACGAAAGCATGCGCCAAACCGGCGTAGTTTCCCGTTACGCCGGTCCCGGAGGAACCGTTGTTATTGGTCGCGCTGGTCGTCACGTTTACTGTTGCGCCGCTGATCTTGGTAAACCCAGAGAGCGCATAGGCTGACGCAACAGTTGTGACTTCGTCAATGTTGACGAATGTGCTCTTGGTTAGGTTGGCGCATGGACCAAGCGCGGCCATCAGCAGAGCGTTACTATTGGTCCCCGCGCCGGGATTTCCGCCATTGGACGTGATGTACGCCTGTTGGCCTGCAGGACAAGTAATGGTCTGACTGTTGAAGCTGAAGGTGCCACCTGCTCCGGTTGTGACGGGCGTGCCCAGCTGTAATGCGGTGCCACCGTAACCGCTTGCCTGGGTCGCATACAGAGTGACAGTTGCGCCAACGATAGGCTGCTGGCCTCCTCGGGCTATTCCAGCAAGTGCCATTGGAGTGTCAGTTGCAGTTTCCGGAGCGAGGTCCTGAATTCCGCACCCAGTCATAAGCAGCGAGAGTCCTGCTAAAACAGCTCCGGCTGCCCATTTTGCACTTGTTGAAGAACAAATGACCATTGGTCTCCTCCGAGGGATCCGTCGACGGGGTTTACTTACGAGCCGCTTTGTTCGCCTTATGGCGATTTCTAAGAGAGGCAAAAAGAGCGCCAGCGCCTCCGACAAGCCCGAGGATTGCCGTGGGGTTCTCAGGAGAATCAGTACACCCTGTTTGAGCGTGAAGAGAGAGCGGAATCCCGATGAGGGCGATCCCAATAGCGAAGAGAGTGGGCTTGTTCACGGGTATACCCCTATGTTGAGAGATCAATCTGTCCGGTCTTTGAAACGAGATCGCCGACAAAAATGGCCTGGTCGATCCGCCCCTACCTCTTTCGCGGCCTCGACTTCACACAAAGATAGTCCAGACAACTAAAGTAGTCAAGCAGATTAACTAATTTTGTGACGTATATTTTGCAAGCAACGCCTTACCGGCAACATTCTGGATTAGCCGTGCTATTGCGTATGAATGAAGGTTGGAGTAATCCTTTGGGCCAATCGGCGAGTACGGCAGGCCTGTACCTAGAATGCTGAAATCCCTGTCGCACTCTGGCCTAGGATGAGCGTGTGGATATCGTGGGTGCCCTCGTACGTCTTCACCGACTCTAGATTCATCATGTGGCGCATGACGGGGTAATCGTCCGTAATGCCGGTCGCACCCAGAATGTCTCGCGCCATACGCGCACACTCTAAGGCCATCCATACGTTATTCCGTTTAGCCATCGAGATGTGTTGGAATTGGGCTTTGCCTCTATCCTTGAGTCGACCTACCTGCAGTGCCAGTAGCTGTCCTTTGGTGATTTCGGTCAGCATCCAGGCGAGTTTCTCCTGCACGAGTTGATGCGACGCAATGGGCTGATTGCGAAACTGTTTGCGCTGCTGGGCGTATTGCAGCGCCGCGTCGTAACACGACATTGCCGCTCCAATTGCACCCCAACTGATGCCATACCGTGCCTGCGAGAGGCACATCAGCGGAGATTTTAGACCGCCGCTCGTCGGCAGAATACTCTCCGCCGGTATGCGGACGTCCTGCAGCGAAAGCCCCGAGGTGACGGACGCCCGTAGCGACCACTTTCCGTGGATATCAGTAGCGGAGAAGCCGGGGCGATCGGTCTCGACCAGGAAGCCGCGAATTTCGGCTTCTTCGTCCTCGAGCTTCGCCCAGATCACCGCAACATCGGCGACCGAGCCGGAGGTGATCCACATCTTCTCTCCATTCAGGAGGTAGCCGTCGCGGTCGCGGCGTGCCCGTGTGCGCATGCCTCCAGGGTTTGAGCCAAAATCGGGCTCTGTGAGGCCAAAGCACCCAAGCTTCTCTCCAGTGGCCAGCTTCGGCAGCCAGAACTCCTTCTGCTTCTCAGAACCGAAAGCGTAGATAGGGTACATAACCAGGGCTGACTGCACACTGACGAAGCTGCGGATTCCGGAATCGCCGCGCTCCAACTCCTGGGTGAGAAGACCGTATTCGACATTACTGATGCCGGAGCAGCCATAGCCATCGAGCGTGGCGCCGTAGAATCCTAACTCACCCATTGGTCGAACCAATTCGCGGGGAAAGCGACCTTCGCGATTGCACTGTTCGATGATCGGGATAAGGTTTTGCTCGATGAATCCGCGAGTCTGATCGCGAATAAGGCGTTCATCCTCGGAGAGCAGAGAATCAAACTGAATAAAGTCAAAGCCTTGAAACTTAAAGCCCATTGGCTTCTCCATTCAAACGGCATGGCTGTGAGCCAAAACCGATATCTCGCTTGGCCTTCAAGCGGATGGGTCCCCATGACCGACTTCGGCCACTTCGAAAGTTGCACGCAGGCCGTCCTGGCTGCTGCCGCCCGCCAGGATGGAGTAGAGGCCGAGGTTGACCTCGGGCTTGAGTTGCTCGTTCAAGAATGCCAACTCGTTTCGGCCCAGGATAAACGTCGCGGTCTGACTTGCACCGGCGGCCAGCGAGATTCGCTGGAATCCGCATAGTCGTTGCACCGGCTGGGCGATTCGGCAACTTGAGCACGAGAGATAGAGTTGAACGACATCTTCGCCGTCGATCGTCCCCGTATTGGTTACCGTGACGCTGATCCGAACCGTGCCTTCCCGCGAAATCTGACGCGGCACAATATCGAGACCTGAGTACGCAAATGTGGTGTAAGACAGTCCATGACCAAATGGAAACTGCGGGTTGTAGCGAACGCTGTCAAACACGTCCGGAACCTCGAGCGTCGATCCGGCTCGGCCGTAGGGTCGATGGTTGTACGGCATGGGAAGCTGTCCGGTGAACCGAGGGAACGTGATGGGCAAGTGTCCACTGGGATTGCACGCGCCGGTAAGAACCTGCGCGACGGCATTGCCGCCCTCTTCGCCGGGATACCAGGCCATCAAAACGGCATCCACTTTCTCGACCCAACGTGATAGGGTGACGGGCCCGCCGGAGATAAGCACCACCACAATCGGCTTCCCGAGCGTGGAGAGAGTATCGATCAAGGCCTCTTGCTTGCCCGTCAGGTCAAGTTCAGCGCGATCCATCTCTTCCCTCGCCGTCTCTCTGCTGCCGCCCATGAAGAGGATTACGGTATCTGAATGACTCACTGCAGCGATGGCATCTGGGAAGCCGTCGATACTATCCCCGTCTAGTTCACAGCCCTTCGCATAGTGGATTGCAACACTTGCGCCAAGATGGTCGACCAGAGCCTGTCGCGGCGTCACCGCCTTGTAGACTTCAGGCGTGTAGCCTCCTTGGCTGACGACGTCCGCGTTTGGTCCTACGACCGCGATCGACTTGATCGTGGACTTTAGAGGGAGCACGGAGCGATCATTCTTCAGTAGCACGATGGAGAGCCACGCCATACGCAGAGCAATCTTGCGATCCTCCTCTGTATCGGCATCCCACGAAGCCTTGTCCGAATCGTTATATCGGCTCTCGAATAGTCCGAGGCGAAACTTGATCCGCAAGACTCGGCGAACCGCGTCATCCAGAGCCTCCTGCTCGCAGCGACCAGCCTTCACCTCCCCGGCGAGGCTGCCATTGTAGACATCCAGCTTCGGTGTCTCTACATCGGTACCCGCAGAGAGTGCACGGCGTGCTGCCTCTCCAGATGTCGCGGCCACATGAAGATCGTTGATCGAGTTGGCAATCGCCCCCCAGTCAGACAAGACAATTCCCTGGAAATTCCACTCCGTGCGCAGCACGTCGGTGAGCAGCCAGCGATTCAAAGCACACGGTACACCACCCAGCGTATTGTAGGCACACATCAGGCCAAGCGCTCCGCCTTCCCTGACCGCAGCTTTGAACGGAACGAAGTAGAGTTCGCGGAGGGCGCGCTCAGATAGTTCAACGTCGCCGCTATCGCGCCCGCCCTCTCCTACAAAGTTTGCGACAAAGTGTTTGGGCGTTGCAATCACACCCTGCGACTGCAATCCCTGAACAAAGGCAACGCCAAGCCTAGCAGCTAGGAATGGATCTTCGCCGTAGGTCTCTTCAGTACGGCCATGACGCGGATCGCGCCCCAGGTCGAGTACGGGTGCAAAGACTTGCCGAATACCTCGGTTGCGTGCGTCCCGGCCTACAACGACGGCCGCTCGCCCAACCAATTCCGGGTCCCAAGTTGCCCCCATGGCGAGCGGAGTCGGGAAGATGCAGCCGCCATTGGCGCGCAGCCCGCGAAGGCCCTCTCCATCAACCAGCGCAGGGATGCCAAGTCGCGTCTCTTCCGCCGCAACACGCTGAATAAGATTCGTTACCTCGGTTCCCGACCTTGCATCCATATCGGCAATGGGTAGGCTGATCGATCCCATCCCCGCAGCACCAAAGTACTTCTTGAGAGTCTCCGCAGTGTATGTTCCCAAGTCTGTAAACCGGTTTACGTGGGTGCCTATTTTCAGAGAGCAGAGCTGCCGTACCTTTTCATCCAAAGTCATCCGGCTGAGCAGATCGCTCACTCTTCGCTCAGTTTCTTGATCTGGCGTTCGTATCAGAGAGGCCTCGTTCCCGGCCCCTCCGTGTGCCGTCTGCTCGGCGGCGACAGGGAGGGTACCCAGTCCCGGAGCGCCGAGCCCACGTAAGCAACCAGCGAAGGCCGCTCCTCCGATAACCAACGCTCTTCGGGTAATCTCTGCCATCAGCTCGATCCAAAGTTCCCCGTGCGATGAAGTTACTCCGGTCAGAACCGACGGGGAAGATTTGCGTACCTGCGCGATTGCGAAAAATAAAGGAGCCCGGTGACAATAGGCGTGACGGATAGTAAGGTAACTTAACTATATTGCCGTTGCAAGTCTAAGCGGCTGATCCACACGGAGGCGGTCGCTGTGCGGGAACGTATCCTACTTAATTCCGTCCTTCTCGTGGCCTTGGTGCTGCCAGGAGCTTCGCTATTGCGAGCGCAGCAAGTGGACGTCACAGCCTTTGGCGCTGTGCCGGACTCCTCCCAGGATGCTACGCCAGGAGTTGCCAGAGCCATCACATTCGCGAAGACTCTGGTCCGTCCCGTCCTCGATTTTCCCACAGGACGCTATGAATTCTGGCCGGACAAAGCACAGCACCGTCACTATTTCATCTCCAACCACGACGCTTTAAAGAGCCGCGCGGTTGCTATGCCGCTAGAAGGGGTGAGGAACATCACCTTGGCTGGCCATGGCTCGATCTTCGTTTTTCATGGACTCATCCTGCCAATTAGCGTTGTTGGCGACAACAAAGTCACGCTACGCGACTTTTCGATCGACTACGCGACACCGCATGTGTTAGAGACGGTAGTCGCCGGTGTGGATGGTGACGCTGTCGACCTAAAGATCCCAACGGGCCAGATATACGCAGTAGAGAACGGCCACATCTGTGCAAGCGCAGAGGGATGGAAGCAGTGCCTGGGAACCAGCCAGGAGTTTGATAGCGTCAGCAAAGCCATCGCCTGGAACACCCATGCCGATCTTGATTTTGGGGATTTGAGCGCGGTCGAGCTTTCGCCAGGCACAGTTCGCGTCAACGGTATGTCAATAGAGCCGACCAAGGGGAACCGTCTTATCCTATGGAACCGCGACCGCCCCAACCCAGCCATTTGGGTGAGCGAGAGTTCCGCGGTGTCAGTCGTCAACGTCGATGTCTTCAGCGCGCAGGGCATGGGGTTTCTTGCACAGAAAAGCGCGAACATTCATCTCGATCGATTCAACGTGAGGCTTGGTGGTGATAATGCGCGCTATGTGTCAAGCGAAGCGGATGCCGTACACTTTTCCAATTGCCGGGGAATGGTCGTCGTTGAGAACGGAATTTTCGAAAACATGCTGGACGATGGCATCAATGTGCATGGCGACTATCTACGCATAGCTAAGGTTATCTCTCCGAGTTCGGTGCAACTGGAGTGGGTCAATCCGCAGACGTTTGGCTTCTCGTTTGCTTCCCCGGGCGAACACATTCAGTTCGTCAAGTCTGCCACACTGCTTGATTATGGGGTAGGTGTTGTCAAGGGCATGAAGCGGATCGACGATCGGCATCTGCAAGTCACTTTAAATGATCCTTTGCCCGTCCGAACGCAGGTCAGTGATGCTGTCGTAAATTCCGACTGGCAACCCAGTGTTATCTATCGCAACAATATCGTCCGCCGCAACCGTTCGCGCGGGACAATCTTCAAGACCACCAAGGGAGTTTTGGTGCAGGGCAATACGTTTGACCACCTTTCTGGCCCGGCTGTCCTGCTGATCGCGGATGCAATTGACTGGTTTGAATCACAGCCAGCAAGCAATGTCATAATCTCGGGAAACCATTTCATCGACCAGGTTTCGACCTATGGTCCGGCTCCGATCACCATCAATCCGCGTGTCGATCTGACAAGCGAGGCACAGCGATACAATGTGCGCCGAATTCTGATCCGCAAAAACGATTTCTCCGTATTCGAGCGGCCGCTGCTCGTCGCGAACTCAGTGAACGGGCTCGTTTTTCGCAACAATGCTGTTCGCATCAACACGGACTACAAGGCGTTCCGACCGATAGATACACCGATTCTCTCGTTCGATCATGCACGCTGCATTGATGTCGAGAACAACAACCTTCCTTGGACTTTGGCGGGTGCGGGCGTAGCGCTCGAGGATTCACGGCTGGTGCAGATCGACAGCGACAAGGCTTCAGCAAGTGGTCATTTGAAATGGCTTTCGCAATGCCGATCAGCGCTGCGGTAAGGCGTATAGAAGTAGCACGCCTTCGAACGGAGAGCTAAGCGATCATCATTTCGAACGCGACACTCAAATCTGCAGTTGCTGGCTTCAACTCCGGTAACAAGACGCGGAGACCGCCAGGATCCTGGACAAACTTCAGATTGCCCCCATAGCCCAGCATACGTACATTGACAATTTTGCCTGGGTTTTGCGGGCTTGCGGACGCGAGCGATGGGATCAGCGCCTCCTTATCTGGCCATCCCATGATGAATGCGTAGATGGTTCTTCCTTTGGTGGTGAAGCGGATATCCTGACTGGTAAGATCGGGTTTTAATTTCTCATTGAACTTCTCCTGGCCGACCAGAACCCTTGTGGAAGGGCCTTCTCCATAGATCTTCCACGGGCGGGTGGCGTGTATAGCTTCGCCATGCACGGTCATCCACTCGGTGACGGTCTGAAGTATCTGAAGTTCGCGGGCGTCAAGTTCACCGGAGGCTGGCAGCGGAAAATTAAGAAGCAAATTGCCGTTCTTGCTAACGATATCGACCAATAGGTCGATTACTTTCTTCGGCGACTTGTATTCATAACCTTCCTTGTAGTGCCAGTCGCCGATACAGGTGTCCGTCTGCCATGGGTTGGGCCAAATGTCATCCAACACGCCCCGCTCACGGTCCAAAACGCACGTGCCGACCGTACAGTCCGCCATAGTCTTACTGTTATAGACAGATTCGACCTTGCCAGCGTTGGCCATGGCGCTGGTGTTGTACTCCTCGGCCACCAGGCTAAGGCCGTACTCGTCAAATGGAATGCCGCCGTCGGTATAGAGCAGATCGGGCTTATGCTGGTCGACAAGGTCCTTTATGCGTGTGAAGTACTCCCGCTTCCAGACGTCTGGCGCAACCACCCCCATGGGCTGCGCTCTCTTGATAAAGTCGGCGGGTTGGCCAGTGTAGTCGTGATAGAGGGAGGAATATCGCGAGTCGGCTCCGTCGTATGGGATACCCGCCAGTTCACCAGTGGTGTCGCTGCCGTGAGATGTGGCGAACCAGTCGTAGCTGTTGGAAAGGTGCTCGCTTACGCCAAATCGCAAACCGCGCTTACGGGCCGCCTGTGCCCATAGTCCCACGATATCCTTCCTCGGTCCCATATCTACAGCATTCCAGTAGGGATGGAACTTTGAGTTCCACATATCGAAGTTATCGTGATGCACCCCCATGCTGAAGAAGTACTTTGCGCCCGCCTTGGTGTAAAGGTCGATGAGGTGGTCCGGATCCCATCGCTCCGCGGTGAATACAGGGATGGCGTCCTTGTAGCCAACCTTCGACGGATGGCCGAAACGTTTGCGGTGATACTCGTATTGCGGCGATCCCTCAATATACATATTGCGCGCGTACCAGTCACCATCGCCAATTGCGGACTGCGGACCCCAGTGCGCCCATATACCAAACTTTGCATCGGGAAACCAACTTGGGATGGTGTAGGTCTTCAGCGAGGCGCGCGTGGCCGCGAACGGTCCGGACAGAGAACCGAGGTCAGGGCCTGAAGTCTGCTGAGAGAAGAGTCGCGGCGCTGCAAGAACGGGAACCGTATAAGCCATGAACTCTAAGGCACGGCGGCGAGTGAGCTTCACTGGATGCGGTCCTTTCCTCATGAACACAATCTGCTCTGACGACTAAAGCGCGGAACCCCGATGACAACTAGAAGCTCACACGTCCATAGAACTGGGCCTGGCGGGATTGCGTAAGCGTTTGTGTGGCAATCCCAAAGGCGGGCGCATTGTCGAGATCGTTGCCAATGGTCTTTGGGTCGAACCGCACGCTGTTAGATATGTTGAAGGCCTCTACCCCGAGTTTGAGTTTCACGCGCTCAGTCACAAAGACTGTCTTGCCCAGCCCAGTGTCCACATCGAAGTAGCCGTCTCCACGCAGCGGATTGCGGGTTCCGGAGTAACCAGGCAAGGTGTGGGAAAAAGCCCCGTATGCGCTGGTCGGATTAGCGAACATCTGTTGGATCAGACCGCCTGAACTTGATCCGGCCCCAGTTTTGGGAGGGGCACCTGTCAGCGTTGCGTAACCTGCAATGTCCCAGTTGGTGGGGTAGTAGTTGTTGCCGTTCACAACTTCAAACGGAAGGCCGCTAGTCCAGCGGATAATGCCGGTCAACTGCCAGCCGCCAATCAATACGTTGGTCAGCTTCCCGACGGAGGGGAAGAACTGTTGACCACGTCCGACCGGCAGGTTCCAGATCACGTCCGACGTGATTTGATGACGAATGTCGAAGTCCGAGGGACCGTACAACTGTTTCGGCGACCATGTATTGAGTATCTGCGCACCGTTGTTTGAACCCGAATCTGTCTCGCGTTCGGCCTGAGACGTAATGTCCAGCGACTTTGAGTAAGAATAGTTGAGATCAGCCAGTAACCCATAGTCGAAGCGCTGCCGGTAAACGGCCTGTAAGGCGTTGTAGTTTGAATTGCCTATCGACCGCCACGCATACAGCGCAGAAAATTGGTCATGATAAAACCGGTACGAAGGGTAGGATTGGCTCGGGTTCACGCCTGCGCTGGTAATAGAGTTTGGGAGGTCCAAGTTATACAGTGCGGTGGTTTCGTTGAACTGATTCGCGAGGAAGATGCCATACACGTTCTGGGTCGCCGTCAAACCAGAGCCATATCCGATGTTCTTCCCCGCGAGAGCAGCAAACAGCGACTCCCAATATGGATTCGTTTGGACCGATCCGATAGGGGTGCCGGCGCGGCCCAGAAGAGCCAACTGTCGGGCAGCAGTGAAGTAGTCCGTACCGCCGGCAGTCAAGTTTGTTGGGGCCGCAACATCCTCCTGCTCCAGAAGGCGATGCGCGAATCGGCCCACATAACTGATTTCGATGGAGGAGCCCTTTCCAACCTGCCTCGCGATTGAGAGATCCAGCATTTCCGAGTAGGGAGTTTTGATAGCCGAGTCCTCAGCCCAGTAAATAGCGGCACTATTTGGACCGCTGGCTGGCGGATTTCCAGGGAAGCCGACCGGCGGAGCGGCAGGCAACAGAACCGACGGAATGCTGTTGAAGCTGGAGATGCGCGGCGCGGCAGCGGCGGTATAGGTGCCGGCATTGGTTGAAAGCGTGGTTGCAAGCCCGTACGATCCGGTGGAAGCGAAGGTGTTCACAATGCCTGCGCCAAAGTGGTCATATGCCATTGAGTAACCCGCTCGGATGCTTGTGCGCCCGCTACCGAATATCTTTCCCAGTAGCCCGGTGAAGCCGGTTGGGGAGTAGGCGATGGCAAGGCGCGGAGCGAAGTCGAGTTTGTCCGGCGTCCAGTAGTCAGGTTGGTTGTTGTAGCGACCATTCAGTGGAAAGCCGAGTTCTCCTGCGCTGTTGGCAGGCTGGCCGGTTGCAGCCAGCGCGCTGCTGGTGTTCAGGTAGCGGGCCAGAGAGAATTGTCCCGGCGCGCACGCTCCATTCACCAGTTGACAGACGCCCGCCTGCGCGCCTTGCTTCTCCGCGGGCACTTGCTGATAGCTGTAGCGCAGTCCGTAAGTGATGGTGAGGTCTTTGGTTGCCTTCCACGTATCCTGCGCGTAGAACTCGTACTCATTCCAGCGGTAGTCGTAGATCAGCGGCGCGTTCTGCGGCAAGGGTGCGCCGGTCTTAGTGGTGTTGTAAGTGACCGTGCCTACCGACAAGAGTCCCGCGGCAGCGGTGATGGCATTGTTGTAGGGCACGCGGCCATTGAAGCCCTTGAAGCCTACGGCTGGGTAGCCATATGCGCCAGGATCAAACGCTCCGCCTGCGCCGGCCACGCCGCCGTTGAAATACTGTTGCACACCGCTGGCATTCGCAAACGAAGTTGCGTTGCTGGATTCAATGTCCTCGATGAACCGCGTATTGATGCCAAAAGCAAAACTATGACTGTGCAGATTCCATGACAGGTTGTCCAGGAGGCTATATACCGGAGCGACCGTAGAAGTTGTTGGCGTGGTTGCATAGGGCGTCGTGAAGTAAAACGTGATATAGGGCGACGATAACTGCCCCGATGTGCTGGTGCCTTGTCGTGTAAGGCCAAAGGTGAGATTATTCACAAGGTTGCTGCTATGCACATAGGTATAGCCAGTGGCGAACCCTTTGTTGTGGCTGGTTGCATTTGACGAAGGAGGCAACCCCGGAAAGATTGGTCCTGCCGGCGTCGAGTCAGCCTGCTGGGTACCTCTCCAGAAGGCACTGTGTTTACCATTGCGTGTAATGTTCCAATCGAAACGCGCGGTCCAGTCGTTTAGCTTCTGCTCGGAGCTATAGATAAAGTCGTAGCCGGCATAGTTCAAGAAGTCGCCCTGGTTGAAGTTGTTAGGCTGGGGCAGGCTCTGCAGCAGGGACAGCACAACCGGATTATCACCGATGCCCTTTGGGTCCATGCTTGCCACTTGGGCTGGGGTCAGGGTATTGAGCGTCAGTCCTGCCAGGCCGGGTGCGGTCGAAGTGCCGCTGCATTGACTTGCCTTCGCGCAGACGTAGGTCACATTGCCCGCGCGAAAACTCGAGGTGGGCACGATGGTATTGCTATTTTGACCCTTGATATATCGCTGGCCTTCGTAGTTGCCGAATGCGAAGGCCCTGTCTTTCATAATGGGCCCGCCAACAGCTGCACCGAACACGTTGTAGATATTCTTTGCTGGGATGTTGGAAGTGCCGTTGTTGCTTTCGGTCTGCTTTGCAAAGAAATCATTCGCGAGCCACAAATTTGACCTGTTGTATTCGTATACGGCGCCGTGGAGATTGTTTGCGCCGCTTCTGGTTACTAGGGCAGTTTGGGCGCCGGACGCACGGCCCTGAGCCGCAGTTGGGTCGCCGGTCGTCACACGAAATTCGGCAACCGTATCCTCGGTGATCCGCAGGACGGGATTGAACGCGGCGCCGCTATTAATGTTATTCACGTCCACGCCATCCAGAGTCATGTTGCCCTGGTCGGAGCGACCGCCGTTCACCGCACCGCTGCGTGTGTCATTGAGCAGACTTGACGATCCTGGTCCAAGGTAGACAACGCCGGGCTGAAGAGTCAAAAGAGTGGTGGTGTTCCTCGCAACCGTGGGCAGATCTTCAATCTGCTCCTGATTAAATGCATTGCCCAAAGTTGCGTCAGTGGTATTCAACAATGGCTGCCCGTTTGTGTTCACGGTTACTTCCGCAGTAGTCGTGGCCAGCGCGAGCGTCACGTTGTAGGTGGCCGGCTGATTGACGAGAATATCGAGGCCAGTGTTCTTCGAGAGTGCAAATCCAGTAAATGAAACATCCAGTTCGTACCGGCCCGGCTGTATCTGCGGGAAATAGTATTCGCCATTCTTATCTGTGCCCCCAGTACGGGTCGCTCCAGTATCCGTCAGTATGAGAGTAACCGCTGCTCCTGGAATAACTGCACCCTTAGGGTCTGACACATGGCCAGTGAGTGACGTGGTCGCTTGAGCCCAACCCTGATGTAAGAAAACGCAGGGAAAGCTTGAGATTATGATGAGAATTAGGTTCTTCCATCGCATGCTGGCACTCCTTCGGGGAACCGGGGATTTAGAACCAGATACTTCAGGCGCCGCAGTCGTCTTATTAAGCTCTGTCAATCATTGCGTGAAAAACAAGATCCATGATCGCATTCGAATAACTCACTAGCTGTGATGCTCCCCTAGACCCAAAGTAAAACCGGGCAGAGCGGAAGGTTCTGGAAGGTCAGCTCGCTGAAAGAGAACCTCCATTGAGTTAACCGATTGCGAAAAAGATAGTCGGTGGTTTCGATATAGTCAAGTCACTTAACTAACTTGGTCGGCCAGCGTATAGTTTGGGCAACATGGGCTTCGGCGTCGTCTCCGGCCTTATTGGAACGGCGCTGGTTAGAGACCACCCTGCATCGGAGGCCCACTCAAACAATAGGGCTGAGAGTGGATGGGGTCGGTAGGAGGAGAATTGAGATGGTGAGTTCGACTTCACTTGCACATGAGGTTCGCGGCCTGCTGAACCAGCTAGGTGTTCAGCCTAGCGAATACGCAGATGGCGATCTTGCCGCCCACACGCCAATTACCGGTGAAGTCATCGGGCAGCTTCGCAAACTGAGCGTTGAAGAGGCGGCGGCGAAGATAGGCGCGGCCCACGCTGCATTCCAGGAGTGGCGTCTCGTGCCGGCCCCGCGACGCGGCGAGTTGGTACGGCTGTTGGGCGAGGAACTGAGGATGGAGCTACCCGCCCTTGGGCGGCTCGTCACTATCGAAACCGGCAAATTGCTCACCGAGGGGTATGGTGAGATTCAGGAGATGATCGACATCTGCGTCTTCGCCACGGGGCTCTCGCGTCAACTCGCCGGACAAACCCTGCCCTCCGAGCGCAACCACCATCGCATGATGGAGACCTGGCATCCCTTCGGCGCGGTTGGAATCATCACGGCTTTTAACTTTCCAGCGGCGGTGTGGGCGTGGAATGCGGCGCTGGCCCTTGTCTGCGGAGACTCGGTCGTGTGGAAACCATCGGAGAAGACTCCGCTAACAGCTCTTGCCGTTCAAGCGCTGTTCGTGCGCGCTTCGGAGCGATTCGGTGGCACTCCAACTGGCTTGTCTCAGGTGATGATCGGCAACACTGCGCTAGGTGAGTATCTGGTGGACCACTCGCTATTGCCCCTGATCTCGGCAACCGGATCGACCGCGATGGGACGCCAGGTTGGCCCACGAGTTGCCCGGCGTTTCGGCCGATGCATCCTCGAACTTGGCGGAAATAACGCTGCCATCGTTTGTGCCTCCGCAAATCAGCAGCTCGCATTGCGAGCTGTAGCATTTTCAGCCATGGGAACTGCAGGGCAACGCTGCACCACGTTACGCCGGTTGATTGTGCATGACTCTATCTACGAGACATTCGTCACTCAACTCCGTAAGGCCTTTGCGTCGGTCGTTGTGGGGGACCCGCGACAATCCGGCACGCTGGTCGGTCCGCTCATCGGCGAGGAGGCCTGGCTTGCAATGCAAGAAGCTCTCAACAAGGCTCGGCGTGCAGGCGCCGTCATCACGGGTGGCACGCGCGTGCTTCAAGATGAATTTGCAGCGGCCTACTATGCAAGGCCGGCGTTGGTGGAAATCGACCGCAGCGCGGACATCATCCAGCGTGAAACGTTTGCACCAATCCTCTACGTAATGCGCTACCGGGAACTGCAAGAGGCGGTTGTGATGCACAACGGTGTAGCGCAAGGCCTCTCGTCCTCCATCTTCACCATGAACATGCAGGAGGCAGAGTTGTTCCTGTCTTCGACAGGATCCGACTGCGGCATTGCGAACGTCAATATAGGCACATCTGGCGCCGAGATCGGCGGCGCTTTTGGCGGGGAAAAAGAGACGGGTGGCGGCCGCGAATCAGGTTCCGATGCATGGAAGCAGTACATGCGGCGCGCCACCAACACCATCAACTATGGGGATGACCTACCGCTGGCGCAAGGAGTGACTTTTGAGATCGACTGAGAATTCCGAATAGTCATCCCCGTTTCTCCGAGCAGAGTTGAATGCACTCTTCAAGAATATCCAGCGCAGTATTTGCTTCCTGCACATTGATCAGCAGCGACGGGCAGAGCCGGATGCTGGTTTCTCCGCAACCGAGAAGGAGCAGACCACGCTTGAATGCAAGGTCAACTACGCGATCCCGCAGGGAGGGCACGGGATTGCGAGAATCTTTGTCCTGCACCAATTCGACGGCGATCATCAATCCGCGACCGCGGACATCCCCAACAATCGTAAACTTCTCCATCCATGTATTCAGGCGGTCAACGATCGCGGTGCCAACCTCCGCCGCATTCTGCAGCCCCTCGCGTTCAAGAATATCGATGGTTGCCAGTGCCGCAGCGATGGAAATCGGGTTGCCGCCGAATGTACTTGCATGCGAGCCTGGAACCCAGTCCATGATGTCAGCTTTGGCCATGCAGATGCCAAGGGGCATCCCGGATGCAATTCCCTTTGCAATGCATACGATGTCGGGCTGGACCCCGGAGTGTTCGATGGCCCACCATTTCCCCGTTCTTCCTGCGCCCGATTGGATTTCGTCGACGATCAGCAAGATGCCATGCGTATCGCAGATGCGGCGAATCTCTTTGAGGAAGTTGTCGGGGGCAACCACGTAACCACCCTCCCCCTGGATCGGCTCCAGAATGATTGCGGCTACCTCTTCTGGCGGCACGGTCGTCTTGAATAGCTTGTCTTCGATGTACCGCGCACAGGCGAGACCTAGCGCGTCAGCTGTGGGGAGTGCCTCATTGCAACCACGATAAGCATAGGGATACGGAACGTGACTGACTCCAGGAACAAATGGAGCAAAGCGGCGCTTCTGCTGGATCTTTGATCCGGTCAGCGAGAGCGCCCCCATGGTGCGGCCGTGAAAGCTGCCGATGAAACTGATAACGTGCTGCCTCCGAGTGTGGTATCGCGCCAACTTCAGTGCGCATTCGACAGCTTCTGCGCCCGAGTTGCCATAATAAAAGCGATGTGGCCCAGGCATAGGAGCAATCGCGGAGAGACGTCTCGCGAGCGCCGGCATTTGTTCATAGTAGAAATCAGTGCCCGACATGTGGATCAGTTGCGAACACTGGCGCTGAATTGCACCGACTACTTCGGGATGGCAATGCCCGGTGGAGTTGACGGCGATTCCTGCCGTAAGATCCAGGAACCGATTGCCATCGACGTCCTCAATCCAGCATCCGCTGCCACTCTTTACGGCTAGCGGATAACAGCGGGTGTAACTCGGGGAGATCAGGCAGTCATCTTCGGCAATCATCTTCTTCGCGAGGGGACCTGGTACTGGCGTGATCAGATTAGGACCAAAACTGGTGTGGGTGCCGGATCTTCCACAGTCGGTTACAGGTGTGATGCTCATGGAATCCTCCTTGTGACGCAGCGTTGAGAGCTTGCTAGCAGAATTGAGATCGCGTTGGCGGCTGGCTGACCGTGAACGGAATCTATATGCTGCAGTAGGGCAGTGCTGGTTGCGGAGGATAGAACTAATCGCCGCCAAAGAGGCCTGGACGGGCCATGCTGGGCAATATGTCAAAAGAGACGCAAATTATCTGGGGCGCTCCGGAGTGACGCCGGCTCTTCGCGACCGAGATCGTGGAATTCCTGCGCATCATCTTCCCCAGAATGCATGGTGGCTTAAGCGCTGCCTTATTACTTCTGCTTTGTAAGCGTCTTTTCTTTGCGAAAAGACCGTGTCTTGCGCATGGCTTTAAGCATGCTAATTGTCTCAGAAAACTCGTCGATCAATTCCGCGAGGACCCTTGATAAGCGCCGAAAATCTTCTCCCGAGAGACCACGGAACAGATGATTGTTAATGAGCAGCCTCTGCGGCCCGATCTGATGCAGACTCTCGCTACCGGCCGGCGTAAGCCGCAGTTGGACGCCGCGGCCGTCGTTCGGGTTCTGGCTCTTATCAACCAGACCCATCTTTGCAAGTTTGCCAACTTCACTGGTGATAAACGCTGTGGTCACGTGCAAATACTCTGCCACTTCACTGACGCTAACTCCGGTCTCCCCCTGGTAGTAAGCGATGATCATGGCAATGTTGTACTGGGGAGAAGTGAGATTCACTTGCGAGGCCAGATGTGCTCTTGCGTAGTCCAAATGGCTTGACAGAACCGAAAAATCATAGAGCATCTGTCGAAATCGGCGGTCCGTCTTGCCATCTTCGTCCAATAGCTCAACATTGGAAATGGTAGGCGCCAGCGTGAAAATTTGGTGAGGGTCCTGCTCCACGGGCGATTGGGCCGAAAAGCGGGGGGCTCTTGCCTTCTTCTGACGCGGAGGACTCTTATCGGAACGACGCTTGCTAACACTAGCCATTCTTATACTGTAGCCCAGAAAATCTTCTCGGGTCGACATGTCCATTTCCATATAGTTAACTTACAAAGTTAACCCTACACCATCATGTTATGTCAATCGAAATCGAACGACTTGACGTAACTGACTGTAATGGCTGACAGTTTGTGTGTGCCCAATTAAAAGTCGTTCGGCGCTCGCTTCACTCATCTTGGCGAGATCTGACGTTGGATCAGTTGAGTTGGCCGAGCCAGAGATTGTGCTCAGGATATCTCGCCTCTCGAATTCCAACCTACAGTTAGTTAAGTTACTTGACTAATAGTTTTCCCCTCGTCTATGCTCATTTTCGTGGCTCCGCTTTAGGACGGGTAATCCACTCCCCTATATGCACCAGAGACAAGTGAGCCGCGGGCCAGATTTCACCGACGCGACCAGACTGCCTGAACCTTGGAGATCTATGCCCAGAGATGGACAGAAGCATTTGCAAAGCCTGCGGGATGGCCGCGAGATATTCCTCGACGGTGTGGCTCTGAAGAACCACGTGGATCACCCGGCCTTCCGGCAGAGCATTCTTGCTTCGGCCACCCTGTATGACTACCAATCCCAGCCTGAGAATGCGGAACGAATGACCTTTGCCTCTCCCAAAACCGGGGAGCGCGTAAATCGTATGTGGCAATTGCCATCGTGCTATTCGGAGTTGGTCGAGCGGCGCAAGGCACTGGAATCCTGGGCAGAGTTGTCCTGCGGCTTCTTCGGCCGCTCCCCGGACCATGTCGCATCTGCAATCTCAGGAATGTACATGGGGATGGATCTCTTTCGCAATCATGGAGATAGATACGCCAGAGCACTCTCGGACTACTACGAGTATGCCCGTGACAACGATCTGTATCTGACCTATGCGATTGTGAACCCTCAAGCCGACCGCAGCAAATCGGCCGGGGAACAGTCCGACGCCTACGTTGTGGCGGGAGTTGTCGACGAGGACCACGAGGGCATCACTATCAAGGGCGGAAAGATGCTGGCCACCGGATGTCCTATGGCGAACGAATTGATGGTTGCGTCGATTCAGCCGTTGAAGCCCGGAGAAGAGAAATACAGTTTTACCGCTATGGTGCCGCTCAACGCAAAAGGGGTCAAGCTGCTGTCGCGCAGGTCGTATGAGCTAGCGGCCGGGTCCAGGTTTGACAATCCGCTCTCTTCCTCTTTCGATGAAAATGACTGCATTCTGTACTTCGACGAGGTCAAAGTCCCATGGGAACGTGTGTTCGTTCACAACGATGTGCATATGGCGACTGCCCAATGGCATGAGATTCCCACACACGCATATCAGAACTATCAGTGCCAGATTCGCCTCACGGTTAAAATGCGCTTTTTGCTGGGCCTTGCCCGCAAGATATGTGAGGCAAACGGGATCCTAGGGTTCCCTCCAATCAAGGAGACTCTCGGCCAGATGGCGGCTGAAGTTTCCATGGTGGAAGGGATGGTTGAATCCATGGAGATCAGCGGCTACCAATACGGGAACTACTTCGTCCCCAACAGCAAGCGCCTCTACGCGGCCAACGTACTTACGCAGCAGTTGTATCCGAAGTTCACTCACATGCTGCGTGAGCTCGCCGGTGGTGGCATGATCATGTTGCCATCTTCTGCGTCTGACTATGACAATCCCGAACTAGCAGGTTACATCGAAAAGACCCAGTACTCCCCGGTCATGGGCGCTTTGAACCGCGTTAAGCTATTCAAACTGGCGTGGGACGCGGTTGGGTCCGAGTTTGGCTCGCGGCATCTGCAATACGAGATGTTCTATTCCGGAGCCAACATGGTCACCCGCGGGCATTCCTTCCGGGCGTATGACTGGGACAAGACGGTGGGAATGGTCGATCGGATGATGGCAAGCTACGACCTCCCGGTAGCAGACGTGAAGACAGACAAGATGCAGTGCACATTGCCTGAACTCAAAGGATGAGTCATGTCTCAGACCGATAGCCGGCAGCTGCGCAAAGTTCTGGGTTGCTACGCAACTGGTGTTACCGTTATTACTACTCGCACCAGAACAAATTCAAGAATTGGCGTTACCGTCAACTCATTTGCATCGGTTTCGCTGGATCCTCCGCTCATTTTGTTTTCGCTCGCTCGCACCGCCAATGTCCTGGCGAGCTTTCAAGAGGCTGGAGATATTGCTGTCAATATACTGAGCCGCGGCCAACAGACGCTTTCAAATATGTTTGCGAAGCCATCCAGTGCAGTATGGACGGAGGCAGATCACTTCTGCGCAGATAATGGTTGCGCCCTCTTCAAGAGTTCGCTGGCGCACTTGGAATGCAGAAAGCGGTCCGAGATCGATGGGGGAGACCACCTGATCTTTCTCTGCGAGGTCATCAGATTTCACCTGCAAGAGACTACTGATCCCCTCCTGTTCTATCGCGGAGCTTATGGAACACATGTGCGCGACCCATGGAGCAAAATGCCTCAACCGGATTCTTCGCTTGCTGAACTTGCAGTCGGAGGCTGGGGCTAGCGATGCAGCAGGTTCACCGCAGTGTGCAGGCTCTACCGGATGAGCCGCGGTTGCAATTCGACTGCAGCGGAATTCGCCTCTCCGTGCCTGTACATAATCTGATCATTGCCGGCTGGACCGGTCGAGACTCTGCTGTCGTCGAACATCATATCGCTGAGCTCGAAGCAATCGGCGTTCCGCGCCCTCGAACGACGCCAACATTTTATAGAGTGGGCACCAACCTCTTGACTACTGATTCGCGAGTGGATGTGGCAGGCACGGACACCAGCGGCGAAGTGGAGTTCGTCCTGCTGTATTTGACCGAGGGACTCTTTTTCGGAGTCGGGTCCGACCATACCGATCGCAAAGTGGAAGCCTATGGCGTGACCGTCTCCAAGCAGGTGTGCCCGAAGCCCCTCGGGAAAGTTATCTGGCCCATGCGGGAGGTGATGGAGCACTGGGATAGCCTGATCCTTCGTTCTTGGGTTACGTGCGATGGCGCACGGCGACCGTATCAGGAAGGAAGCGTCAACAAAATGCTAACGCCCTCCGATCTGACGGACCGTTACACTGCGCTCTATGGCCCATTGACTGACGGAACGGTCATGTTCGGGGGGACATTGCCGGTGATTGGGCCCGTCAGCGGCGGCGAGCTGTTCGAGATAGAGCTTGATGATCCGATTCGAGGGCGCCAACTAAGCCACGCCTATAGCATTCGCAGCATGGCCTTTGCTGATTAAGGAGCACTCATGCCTATATCGAAGGAACACAAGGAATTTCACGCGGTTGATCTGGATCACGGGTGGGAGACGCCACGCGGCTATCCCGACGGTATACAGCAGCAGATTCTCGCCGGTTCACTCGATGAAAACAACAAACGTGGATACCGCACGCGACACCTGCGGTTCACACCTGGTGCCTACACCACCGCGCCCTTCGTGCACGACTACTGGGAGGAGGTCTATCTTATTTCCGGCGACTTGATCGTGGGAAATGATGCTCATGGAAATGGCGGCGAAAAGTTTGGCCCGCATACCTATGCCTGCCGGCCACCCGGCACATTGCATGGACCCTTCAAGTCAGAAGGTGGCTGCCTACTGCTTGAAACCCACCTATACGATGAGAGCGAAGAGGCTGCAATTGGATGACCGTTGCGAACACTAGTTGAGCATCTGTCGGCACTTGCGGCGGGTCACACTACGAGCCGTCGCTTGGTGGAGGAGTGTCTCGACGCTGCAACTGAGCCCACCGGCGAAGGCACTCGCACATTCGTAGGGCTTTACGAAAACTCAGCACTGGGTGCGTCCGAACGCTCCGATCAACTGCGACGATCGGGCATCAACACAGGCCCACTTATGGGCCTTCCCATCTCGATCAAGGATCTATTCGACGTTGGGGGAGAGACAACAACGGCGGGTTCGAGCGTCCTCGACAACGCAGCGCCGGCGAGACAGGATGCCGCAGTCATAAAGCGATTGCGGGAAGCTGGCGCGATCCTGATCGGGCGAACCAATATGACGGAGTTCGCGTATTCTGGCCTCGGATTAAATCCGCACTTTGGCACGCCACGAAATCCATACGACCGAGCACTTGGTCGCATCCCTGGGGGATCATCCTCGGGGGCTGCCGTGTCCGTCTCCGACGGCATGGCAGTAGCCGCGATTGGGACGGACACAGGAGGCTCGGTGCGAATTCCCGCGGCACTTTGTGGACTGACCGGCTTCAAACCGACCGCACGTCGGGTTCCACTGGAAGGTGTATTCGAGCTCTCCAGAAGCCTCGACTCAGTTGGTTCGATTGCTCTGACTGTGGCATGCTGTTCTCTGCTCGATTCCGTACTAAGCAGCGAGACTCATACACAGACGACAGATCTAAGTCTGACCTCCATACGTCTCGGGATACTGCAAGGCTATGTGCTAGATGATCTGGGCGAAAACGTAGCGCGCTGTTTCGACAACGCACTCAAGACTCTCTCGGACGCAGGTGCGGAGTTGCGAGAGGCAAACTGGGAGTCGCTCCCACAGATTCCGCAGATCAACGCTGATGGTGGGCTAGCTGCGGCAGAGTCCTATCGCCATCATCGTGAATGGATTGAGTCGCGCAGTGAGCGCTACGATCCCAGGGTACTCTCGCGTATTCTTCGCGGCAGAGAGATCTCGAAGAAGAATTATGACCGCCTGACGTCCGCTCGCTCCAGCATGATTGCTTCTGCCGAACATGCTTTTGCCGGCTTCGATGTGTGGTTGATGCCGACGGTACCCCACACAGCTCCATCAATAGCGGAGTTGGAGTCGAGCGACACCGCTTACTTCAAAGAGAACGCCGCCATGTTGAGGAATCCAAGCGTTATCAATTTCATAGATGGCTGCGCGATCTCCATCCCGTGCAATCCGCCTGGCCAAGCCCCCGTCGGCCTGATGATTGCTGCGCCGGGTGGACATGACCAGAGGCTATTGCGTATCGGTGCGTGCATTGAAGCGGCACTCGCCCGCACCGGTCTGGCGATTCATGGCTATCCCAAGTGACGAAGTAGATCCGGCGTTATCGCTTTGCGGCCGGAGCCGATGGCTGGCTCCCAAGTTTCTCTCGAAAGAAGGCAAGCGATTTCTCTAGTATCTCCGGAAAGGAGGGGGAAATCGGCTGATCGCCCGCCTGTCTAAAGCCATGCCCCGCATACTTCACGGTAACCAGTTCAACATCTAAACCAGCCTTGCGATATGCCGATTCCATGCGGCCGGATTGATCGTGAGGTACGGTCGTGTCTTCATCCCCGTGGAACATTAGAAGCGGTGGATCCCCCTTCGCGACCCAAGTGACCGGGCTTGCATTTCGGTAATTAGCGGGTTTCTGTTTGGGAGTGCCCCCCAGGAATGAAATGATGGACGGGCCCTTGCCGCGTTCGAACGCTTTTGGTCCCGCGCTAAAATCCGCGGGTCCAAACCAAGAGAGCACCGCCTGCACGCGGCTTGGTATACCATCCCATCCCCCGGTCCCCTCCAAGCCCGCGGACGCCGGTGCAGTTCCAATCAAAAGGGCCAGATGCGCTCCTGCCGACGAGCCTGCAACGCCGATCCGATCGGGATCGATTCCGTATTTCTGCGCATTTGCACGCAAGTAACGAACGGCACACTTGGTATCTTCAATTGCCGCCGGGAAAGGCGCCTCGCCACTTAGGCGATACTCCGCGCTGGCCCCGACAAACCCACGTGCCGCTAACTCTGCCGCTACCCGGCTATTGCCCTTCCCGCCCATATGCCAGCCTCCGCCATGAATCCACAGAACCGCAGGCATCGATTGGCCGGAGGAGTTCCGAGGCAGATACATATCCAACAGCAGTGGATGTCCGCCCCCGGTACAGAACTGCACATCCTTGACGACTTCAACGTTGAGCGGAATCGATATCGCCGTAGAGACGTCAGGAGCAGGCGTATCTTTCCCTGCAACGCCGGGTACCTGAGCCAGCAGCCCGAAGGTTCCAAACACTACCCACATGCATGCGCGGGTCCATGGCTTCATGAAGTCCTCCGTGCGGCGTGTTGTTCCGTAACTGCGCCTAACTACTAGTCCAAATGAATCTACAACGGACGTGAGTATCCCTGATTCTGGAGCTTTTCGAGCAGCTTCGTTAGCCGCTCCACAATCTCCGGATGTTCCTGGTAGACATTGTGCTGCTCGCGCGGATCTTCTGCCAGGTTATAAAGTTGTCCCTTTGGTCCGCCCGGGACTGGGTCGGCATGTTCCGGTTTCGAACTCCAGCCCCCCGATCCCAAACCCAACTCGAGCTTCCACTCACCCTGCTGAATGCAAAACATTCCGTCCCACGAGTGATCCACGAGCGAATCGCGCAACGTTTTGCGGGTCGTTCCCAGCAACACAGGCAACTGATTGAAGCTATCCTCCGCGGACCCCTGTGGAAGTTTTGTGCCTGTGATCGCAGCCGTCGTCGCCATGAAGTCGGAGAGACAGCCAAGCTCGCTGGCAACCGAGCCTGGAGGGATATGTCCCGGCCAGCGCGCGATGAAAGGAATGCGGTGCCCCCCCTCCCAGATATCGGCCTTTTGTCCCCGCCAGTCTGCGTTAGCTCGATGCTCATAGAGTGCCTGATCTTCCAGTCGCCAATCGGCGCCATTGTCGCTCGTGAAAATGAAGAGCGTATTTCCGGCCAGACCGCTAGCGTCTACCTGCGCCATAATTCGGCCAAGCATGTCGTCGGTCTCTGCCACGTAGTCGCCGTATTCCCCGGCACGCGATCGTCCTTGATATTGGGGCAGCGGAAGCCATGGAGTGTGGGGCGATGGCATCGCGACATAGAGAAAGAATGGCTGCGAATGTTCGGCACCCCGCTGCTTGATGATGTCCAAGGCTCTGTTCGTAATCGTGGGCACGACCTGCTTGAAGTCAAAATGCGGCGCCATGTCGCCGGCGCGCCAGAATGCGCCGCGTTCCGTGCTTCCATCGGTTTGAGACGTAGGCTGTTCGATCACGCGGTCGTTCTCAAAGTAGAGATACGGCGGCATGTCGAGCGAGGCCGGAATGCCGAAGTAATAGTCGAAGCCGACGTCGGTCGGCACGGGATGCAACGGCTTTGAGTAGTCTGCGCGCCTGTCGTTGCCCAGTCCCAAATGCCATTTGCCTACGCCGGCTGTGTAGTACCCCTCGGCTTTGAGCATGGAAGCAACCGTCATGCGTCCCGGTTCAATGAGTGCCGGCGAATAGCCTTCGGTAGTGCCGTTCTTCAGCACGGTACGCCAACAGTAGCGGCCGGTCAGTACGCTATAGCGGCTGGGCGTGCATACGGCGTCTGAGGAGTGCATGTCCGTCCAGCGCATCCCCTGCCCTGCTAGTCGGTTGGCATTCGGTGTAGGGATGGCAGAACGCGGATTGTAGCAATCCAGATCGCCCCAGCCCAGATCGTCGCAAAGCACAAAGATGATGTTCGGCTTCGCCGCTCCCGACTGTTTGGCGACCCCGGGCAGAGCATGCAGGGCCATGGTCGCCGTCAGACTGGAACAAAACGACCTTCGATTGATGCGATTCATGGTGTAAGCTCCTGAAAAAACAAAGCGACTCTAGCAGGTCAGAAGAAACGTCTCTTGCAGGCTCTTCACACGACAGTGAAAATTGTTGAATAAAGTTAACTAAATCGCTTGACTATCGTCAAGTCCTAGTCTTACATTCTGCCAAAGCTTGAGAAGGCGCGCAAGGTGCGTTCTCCTCGTTCTCCTCGTCTTCCTGCTTATCGACATGTCGAAACAGGCCTTCTATGCAAGGGCCTCTTGTCTTGGAATGGGGCAGCCGAAGTGGTTTCATCCCGAGCGGTCTCAATCAGAGTTGTATCCATGTAGGCCTGTATCTCGCCGAACTATCGTAGATGGCCTTGGAGACTCCCATTTTGCCCCGAGGTCGTTTTCAACCTGACAGCCAGCCGGATAGCAAGTCAGCGTCCGTTGCTTCGCCACCGGAGATTACGCCATGAAAAAACTCGTCTGTCTATTCTTTGCGCTTTGTCTATTTACAGCAGGCCAGCAAAATGCACACGCCCAGCAGGGTGGCCAAACATCCACCATTCCGCCAGGTTTCTGGGGAATGTCTTTCAACCAGTATTGCGATATCTCCAGCGCTTCCAACACGCCATGCAATGGGGGCAGCTTCGCTTTCCCGTCGGCTTCTCTGCAGGTGAACTGGTCGCGCACCCTAGGCTCTGGCATTACTTGGAATACTTTGGAACTATGTGATCCCAATGGCAACTGGTGCCCTATTGCGGGATCCGGTTGCGCAGCAAATTACGACCCAACCCCGACAGATGAGCCGACTGGCGGCAAAGGAACCAATAACGCCCTAGCTACAGATATCAATGGCAAGGCAGTAACTTGCCTGAGACCGAACGGGATTGACGGGTTTTCCGCAGTACAGATTTGCCCTACCGGAACCGGCGGCGGGAGTGCCCTGTGGTGTATGCCGGGGTTAACACCGAACCCTTGTATTCCAAGTAGTTATGCAAATACGACCTATCCCATTGCGGCAAATAATCCCGCAAATTGCGCGTACACATGGAACTGGAACAACCTGAATCTTATGAACGGAGTTTCCTGGTACAAAGACCAGTTTGATGAATTTGTCGGCCAATTCAACGGCTCAAATGGGGGCGTTCCACTGATGCTCACTCTGGCAGTGACTCCTGATTTTTTGAGTATTGAGGGATCGCGCTGCACCGGCTTGCACACCTCGTACAATGGCACAGATCTGCACTGCTATGCGGTCCCTAATGTTGACTGCGCTTCAGAATTCAACTTCGGGCCATCGGTCGGCCTGTCTTTGCAGCCTTCCGAAGGCGGCTGCAATCAGGCCTGGGACGCCGATTCTTCCGTAAGCGCTGCCGCACTGGGAAATGGGACCGGGCCGAACAACTATGTTAGTTACCTCGTGCAGGCTATGTTCAATCACATGTCAACGACGCAGTCCTTACAGTTCATAGAAATCGGCAATGAGCCGAACAACTGTAACTATTGGGACCATCGTGATGGCGGCGGCGGAGGCTCGAGTTCCAGCCCTTGCCCCAACAATAATGGTACCGGCAACTCCAGCGCCACGGCTAGCGGGAACGATTTGGTGAAGATGGGTCATGTGGTACGAACCGTTGCCCATAACACGGGCATCAACAAAACCGGTACAACCCCACTAATCGTATCTCCGCCGACAGTAGGCCCGGGAAGTTACACAGGATATCTGGCCACTATCTTGAACGAAATGAGTACTATGGCACTGGGGGGCGGAGTTGTTCGTCGGAACAACTACGACAACAAATCAATTCGATGCGATTGGCTTCCACGGTTATTACGCGGCACCCTCAACCGATCCAACCGGCCAAGCAGATCAATGGTGCTACAACGAACCCGCAACAGGCGGAGGCGGAACGGCACTGGTCAACTGTCCTCAACCAGAAGGTTTCACTCAGACATGGTCTGAGATATTCTTTACTCTGAACAATGGTGGGTCTAATCCTTGCCCCAACGGGAGTATTGGAGGCAGCGGAAACTACACCAATTGCGACCCGTACTACTCCTACTACGCGGCACTAGGAGGGTATCCTCCAACAATAGATACCGAGTACAGCTGGCAAATCGGTACGAACGTCGTGAATGGTGACGAGCACGGAGCATCGGTAGCGCGAAGCGTCATTCTGCAGGCCCAGTTCTACCCCATGCTCACAGCCATCGATTGGTACGGAGAGGACTTCGGAACAGTCCCGCAAACAGCCTTTAACAATGGTTGCACCGCGGGCGGCCCACCATGTAACACATGCACAAGCGGTTTGCTGTCCCCGCCTTGTGATCCTGGTGGCGGCCCCGGGCAGTTATGGAGTCCGACAACCATTACAACTAACATTGATACCGATGCCTGCACGACCTTGTCCGCCACGCAAGGAGGATATCTCTGCAATGGTGGTCTGGCTTGGGAGGTCGCAAACAACTGGTTCAGGCAAGGGCCACTGTCAACACAACCTCGACGAGCAATTATTGCAGCGTCTGTCGGTTCGGCCCAGTCATGCACATGCTCTAACCCGACCGGCCACGCAGGCAACTGTTCGCCGACAGCCATCAGTGGTCTACCTCCAACCGGAATCTTCGTTTGTCAATTGGAAGAGTCTACATCCACTGGCACGAACCTGACCTACTTTGGCGAACTTGTATGGGACAACACAAAGGTGACCTTCCCTTGCAGTTCGTATTCCACGTCTGCGCAAAAGGCCGTGTGCGGAAATACGACCTACACGCTGCCCACCTATACGGAGCCGGGCGGCACAATGTCCAACTTCCAAAACGGGACCTCGCAATGGCAGCCTCTGAGCGGAGTTGCTCCAACTACCATCGGGACTTCCCAAACTACAGTCCAAATCGGAGCGAAGCCGATTCTGATTGAGAATCAGCACATCGTGACCGCTTTTACACCATCAAACTAACTGGTCTCGCGGATGAAAAATAGGCACGGTTTGGGCCGCTTCCATCGGCTCTTGTCTGTCATAACTGTCAACCTCGAACGGCCTGAGTGAGATATCACGCAGGCCGTTCGTCGCTTACCTGAGCGATCGTCTTGTAGCCACCGTTAATAATAGTTAAGTAGGTTGACTACATTTCCGTCATGCACTATCATCTACCAATGCAAAACCAGGAGCGCCTGTATCCAGCGATGCCTCCAGCCCAGGAGTGGCACAGCGACGTTTTACAAGGAGAATGAATGTCCCGCCGCTCTGCCCTTCTGTGTTTCCCCACACTGGCTCTGCTCGCCTTTGGCGGATGCGGGAGCGGACCGAGCGAGCCCACAACGCCCGCGGGCCTGCTCACTTCTGAGAGCCTTTCTTTTCCCAATACAGTGGTCGCCTCGACTGCTATGGCGCAGACGGTCTCACTCTCCAATCCGGGCAATGCCGCGCTCAGCATCAGCGGCATAACCATAACAGGGGCAAATGCGGGCGACTTCGCCCAGACCAACACCTGCGGAACCATGCTTGCTTCTGGAGCGAATTGCTCTATCGCGATTTCCTTCACTCCAGCCGCACCCGGCAACTTCACCGCGACTCTTACCGTGTCCGACAACGCTACTGGGACAATGAACTCAGCCACGCTTCAACTCACGGGGGCGGGCATTTCTGCGCCCGCGCCGATGGCGATACTCATTCCGGCAAGTCTTAGTTTCCCCAATACGACTGCCACCACGTCGACCTCACCGCAGATCCTCACGCTTAGCAATCCGGGCACTGCAGCGCTCAACATATCCACCATCAGCATCACAGGGGCCAACCCAATAGACTTCACCGAGACCAACAACTGTGGCAGCACGCTGGCAGCGAATGCAACCTGCGCAATTTCGGTGACGTTTACGCCGGCGGCGGCTGCTACCTTTGCTGCCAACCTTTCTGTTGCGGATAACGCGTCAGGCTCGGCCCAAACATCTGTTCTGACCGGCACTGGCACTGCAACACCAGTACCAATCGCCGTACTGACTCCTTCGAGCCTGTCAATGCCGACAACAACCCTAAACACCACGTCCACGGCGCAAATGATTACGCTGACGAACACAGGCGCGGCGACGCTGAACATCGCCGGCATCACGGTTACTGGGGCCAATCCGGCGGACTTTGCCGAAGCCAATACGTGCGGATCGACGCTCTTGGTTAACGCGAGTTGCGAGATTTCGGTTACATTTACGCCGCAGTCGCCTGCCCCCTTTACGGCGAGCATCTCCGTCGCAGACAATGCTGCTGGTTCTGTCCAAACGGCTGCAATCAAAGGAACCGGCATTGTGGCAGCGTTGAACCCGATTCCCCTCAGCTTCTATGGATTCACTGTTAACACGGGCTGCGACATCTCGAACGAGCGCCCTACTAACCAGGCATTAAATTGCAACAGCACAGAGAGCCACTCGATGCCGGGGTTGCCATTCAGCTGGTCACGCTCGCTCGGTTCAAGCACTTTGAAATGGAGTGACCTGGAGGAGTGTGACCCGACCGGGAGTGTCTGTCCGATTGCCGGTCATGGCTGCGACAGGAATGGCGTTGGGGCAAATGGTGTCAAGTGCTCGAAGTCATTTCTGTATGCTGGCTGCCAGCCAAACCTGAAGTCCCCTACTGACCCTGCCAACTGCGCCTACTATTGGACCCAATTTGATTTCTTCACACATCTCTACAACACAGGCAACGTGGACTGGATGTACACACTCACCAGTACGCCGGACTTTCTCAGCGTAGAAGGATCGCGCTGCACCGGCGCGGGCATCGGAAATAACGGTGCTGACCTAACGTGCGCATACGCGGCGAATCCCAACTGCTCGGGCACTGGCGCGGCAGACGGGCAGTGCGTGCCCCCTTACGACCTCGACTCTACGCCCGGAAGCGGCGATGGCAAAGGCACGGATCAGAACCTCCTTTACTTCCTCACCGCTCTCATGACCCACATGGAGATCAATTCCGAAAGTATCCAGTATATCGAGATATGGAATGAGCCTTCCACGTGCCAGGCGTGGAACCACTCTGACGGCTCGCAAAATTGTGGCGTGCCTGCAACAGGAGCGGTGGCAACGGCAACCGACCTGGCAAGAATTGCGTCTGATGCCCGTGCGCTGGTCCATCAATACGATCCACGAGTGTTGATCACTTCGCCGCCGACCGCTGGTGGCACTTCCAGCTACGCCTATATGCAGACGATTCTCACAGCGGGAGCCACTCCATACGACCTGGTCGGCTTCCATGGCTACGATATTCTCCCGGTTCCGGGAGGCACAGGCGCCTGTCCATCTCTTTGCCCCGTTCCGGAGTACGAAGTTTCAGAATGGGCTGCACTGCAGAATGTGCTTACTACGCTCAACCTCACATCGCTGAAGGCGATCAACACGGAGTTCAGTTGGGGCGGATATCAGAATGTGACAATTCCGGATATGCGCGCGGCACAGGCAGCACGGCTATATATTCTCCAGGAATCGTTCTACCCTGCGCTGCAGCGAGTGGGTTGGTATGGCGAGGACTTTCCGGTGGACAACACGCCCGACCCAAACAACCCCGGACATCCCAACGGAGGTACCGGCGAGTTCTGGGCATCGGGCGCTACCAACGTTTCCGACGGCTGTACGGTACCCGACCCGATCCAGGGTGGGTACGACTGCCCGGCCGGACTCGCCATGCAGCAGGTCAAGAAGTGGACTCTGGGTGCAACCTATTCTGCTCCCTGCAGCTGCAGTGCCAGTCCCAACGGTGGCAGCTGCGCAGCGACACCGGCGACAGGAGTCTGGCAATGCTCCATCAGCAAGCCGGGCGGTTACTCCGGTCTCTTGGTTTGGGATAGCACTTACACTACTTATCCGTGTCCTACTACGCCAGCTGCCGCAACCGCCCCCTGTGGGTCCGGCACATTTACGGTACCTCCTTCCTATTCGAACGATTGGGAAGATTTGAATGGCAATGTGAACGGATTGCAGGGATCGACCGTGACAATCGGTGCCAAGCCCATTCTCTTGGAAAATGAGGTCTTTCCGTAGCACTGGATTCGAGACGCAGAACGTTAAGCATTTAAGTGGAGATATCGTGGGCCGCATCAAATGAAGATCATCGTAGCCATCAAGCAAGTGCCCGAACGCGACGCAGCGCTCACCATCGGTCCGGATGGCAAGTGGATCAATGAGAGCGATCTCACGTACACCACCAATGAGCCCGACGCCTATGCGCTCGAAGAAGCCCTCCAACTCAAGGAGAAGAATGGAGGCGAAGTCATTGCTCTCTGCGCGGGGCCCGAGCGTGCCGCCTCGACCCTCCACGAGGCCCTCGCCAAAGGCGCCGACCGAGCCATCCATATCTTGGCTGACGATCTGGTACAACGAGACACTCTTGCGCTCGCGCAATTGATCGCCGACGCCATCCGCCCCGAGTTTCCTGATCTCATCCTCATCGGTATACAGTCTGACGACCTCGGTTTAGGTCAGACAGGCGTCGTCCTCGCTGAGCGACTCGGCATCCCCCACGCCACCATTATCACGCGTGGGGAAATGACTCCTATAGGACTGCGCGTGAAGCGGGAGCTCGAAGACGGATGGTTCCAGAACGTCGACATGCCGCTACCCGCGCTGCTCGCCATCCACTCGGGCGGCAACAAGCTGCGTTACGCGACGCTGATGAGTATCAAGAAAGCGAAGAGCAAGGAGACGCGGACCGTCGAGACTGCCACCTCGACTGTGCGCGCGAACCTCACGCTTGAACGCGTTTATTTGCCGAAGAAGCAGAAGCGCACGGAAATGCTCAAGGGCACACCGGCCGAGATCGCCGCCCAGTTGGTCGAGAAGCTGAAGTTCGAGTTGAGGGTGCTATGACCGGAGTGCTCGTTGCTGTTGATCAATGGTTGGCGGGGCTAAGCCGGATCAGCCTCGAGACTCTCGCTGCGGGCCAGCAGTTGGCGAAAGCACGGGGGGTAGAATGCTCGGCCGTGGTGCTGGGCGAAGGCATCACGACTCTAGCGAATGGACTCAGCGGAAAGAACCTGGCCAAGGTGTTTGTGGTCGAGCATCCGCTGCTGAAGAACTACACTGCGGATGGCTATGTCCACGTGCTCGAGCAGGTCGTAAGACAGACCGCGCCCGCATATGTTCTCTTCCCGCATACATACCAAGTGCGGGACTTTGCGCCGGCATTGGCAGCGCGTTTTGAGCAGGTGTTGGTCTCCGATGTGATTGCGATTCAAGACGGTCCGTTTTTGTGAGGCAGCTCTTTCAGGGCAAACTTAACGCCGATTACAGGCACGCGGGCCGCAATCCATGTTTGGTCTCGATCCAGGCGGGCAGCTTCCGTCCCGAGATGCTCGAGGTCGGAGGCGAGGCGGCGATAGAGGTGATCGCTGTCGACCTCACGCCCGCGCAAATTCGCACTAGACCGAGCGAACCGTTCCGCGAATCGGCGCATGCGATAGATCTGGCGGCCGCCCCGGTAATTGTTGCGGTCGGTCGCGGCATCCGCGAACAGCAAAGTATTCCCCAGTTGCAAGACTTGGCCGATGCCCTGGGCGCAGAGTTGGCCGACTCGCGTCCCGTCTGCGACGCGGAGTGGCTGCCCATGGAACGCCTGGTGGGTAGCTCTGGCCACACGGCTGCTCCGAAGCTCTATCTGGCCGTTGGAATCTCCGGTGCGATTCAGCACATAGTCGGCATGAAGGGATCGAGGACCGTCATCGCTATTAACAAGGACGAGAACGCGCCTATCTTCGAGATGGCGGACTACGGCATCGCCGGAGACCTTTTTGAGATCGTCCCGGCACTCATAGAGGCCATAAATGAAGCAAAGTGAGACGCGGCCTAGATCCTTGAGGTAGAAAAAGCCCTCGCGCCACTGATCTCCGAGGTAGCGTTTGACCGTTTTGACCGCTCACGCTTTCGATTCAGCAATGATTCGGTCGTACGTGGAACGCGCATGCTCATAGGCTCTCTTAGCTTCTTCTATTTCTTTGGGCCGTATCCGTGACGACTTACTATCCCAGCAAACGTCTACGGCTTTTGCGGCACCACTGTGCGCTCGCCTGCGAAGCCCGTATGGGGGCATTGTCGACCAATACCTCAATCGGATTTGTGTGCGATGAGGGCATCACTCGCAGGGCAATCCAACTACTCCTGTCGATCTTCTGGCTAAACTCCAACTCATGAAGAGCACCATCCGCTTGAATCTCGGACTGCTGCACGGCCACTCCATTCACAATTAATTCGACAGGGACCTTGCGCGTTTGCCCGATGCGAGCGCGTTCAAGATGCCACTGTGGCTTTTCCTGTAGGGGCGAGTTGGCGATGCGCTTCGTGACGTCGGTGATTTCCGGCTCCAACCGCGCGCAAATCTGTGCGGTCACCCGCACGCCCGAGCAGCCTACGGCGTTTACACGCCAGTTCGATACCGGCGAGCCGCTTTCAGAAACAACTTTGAGGTTGAAAATATGGCTCCTGCCATCACCCACGTAAGAGCGACCCGCCCTAATGCCAGATATCCAATCGCTATAGCCGGCGTCGCCAATTGGGCGCTTGTCTAGCTTCACGTAGCTGCGGCCGTCGCCGACGCGAACGTCGGTGAGGCATGGAAAGTCGGTCTCCCCCGCGAGCGTCGTGCGAAATCCGCAGTTGAGTGTGTGATACCAGATGTTCAGTTCCGCATGCGGGAGCGTATCGCACGTGGAGACGAAGTTGACCACTCGGTGAGTCACATCTACGATGTACTCATTTGCGCCAATGCCATCAAAGCGCGGCATTAGGTAGTTCGGCAGCTCCTGCGTGTCCACCACCAACCCGAAGCCCGAATGCGCGTAGCCGACCACCGCACCCTGAGCCTTGGCCCACTTGAGAATTGGTATGTTCCAGCTTGGCCAGTCATCCAGTGTCGGCGCACCGGGGAAGTTCTGCTTCGTCAGGCGCAACAATACCAAGTGTCCGCAATGACTGGATGGGAAACCGGAGATCTCAAGGTCATAGCGGAGCAGCGCTGCCCCCTGTGTCATCGATGGATTCAGACTCATGTCCATATGCTTCATTGTCGAAGACGCAAACTGGCGGACGTGTCCGCTGAAAAATTGACGCTGGTAGTAGAAGCCGGGACCCCACGTTAATACATCGCCCAGATCTAGCGCCTCGCCCTGCACTTGCCGATACATAACATCAGGCGTCACTCCTTCAGACGGACTATCGTAGTGCGCGCATCCAGCAGCGTGAATATGAGTATCGCCGCTGTAGTAACCAAAGTCTGAGGGTTTCACCCACCGTTTCAACTCAAGCTTCATCGACGCGACTCCAGCATCTCCTATCGCGAGGGTTTTCTTCTCTCGCAGATACTCCGGACCGCGACCGTAATCCACATCGAAAGTGCCAGCCGGAAGTCGGATCGCCTCACCGTCTTTCCGGTATATATGCCGCTCAAACCACAAGTCGGGCAGTGCGCGTTTTCCCTGTGCCGGATAGACCCTTCCGAGTGAGTCGGTGATCAGCAAAGAAGCGGTCGTTGGCAAACCGTCCTCGTCGTGGATTCTCACAGACACATCCTTCGCCGGACGGCAGTCAAATAGCACCGGCAGCATCGAGTAGAAAAATGGATACTGCTCGGTCAGCGAGCCCGCACTCGTCTGCGCGCGGAACGTAGCCTCGCGCTTACCCTGGTCCCTGCTATAGATCTGCACGATCCGATACTCGATGGCAAGCCCGGAGAGCGTTTCCAGAAGCGGAGGCTTGTCCCACAGATTGACTGCAATCCACCGGTTTTTCGCCTCGATGAGTCAACTGCGCCAATGCTTCCATCGTGAGCCGCTATGCTCGCTCCGTTGGATTGCCGTCCCATCGGGCCCGCCTGCTGGCAACCGAGGTTCAAGGTTGAGGCGTCGCCCGCATCGTTTAGAACTTTTACCAGGAAGGTCGTCCATCCCTGTTCGACCAGTTCAGCCTTGGCTCGACCGCGCGACAAGGTTACTCGATCTTCCGGATTGATTTCAATGTTCAGCAGTACATATGCGTCGAGTACTTCCTGGATACTACTCACCCCAGCGGCTTCAGTGTGGCTATTAAAGGCAGCCTGAAGCGCCGCACGTTGTGCCGCCGGAAGCGGCTCGCCGATCGACTGCAATGCATCAAGGAGCCGTTTGATTTGGGCCGCCAGAGGCTGCAAGGCGACCGTGGTCGCACCCAAAGCCGGTGCGCTGCGCAGCAGCACCTCGGCTCCTGCGGCCATGAGGGCAATTTGGCTAAACGTGCGACGCGTCGTGAACATTTTGGATGCCCTCACGTGCAGTTTCACCCCGACTGAGGGGTCTTCAACATGTGCGCGTTATTTTGCGAGAATATGGCCTATTATTTGCGATATAGTCAACTTACTTATCTATGTTAGTAAATAATATGGAATCGTTCACCGCGGGCCACGCTCTGATCGAATAGAAAGGGGATCGTGCGGAAGCGTCTCTCCAATCTGGTTTTGGCCATTTGTTGCTTTATGTCGGCTTGTGCTCAACCGCCCCAGCCTGAATCTGCGTCCGAGATCGCGTATCTCCGATCGCACTACATCAAGCATGAATTCCGCATCCCGATGCGAGATGGAGTCCGTCTCTTTACCGCAGTGTATGTGCCGCGCCCCGGCGCCTTTGCGGACCCCGGCCCATATCCCCTACTGATCACGCGAACGCCTTATGGCGTAGGTCCTTATGGAGAGAAGAGCTATCCCCTGGCCTTGGGCCCGAGCGATGAGTTCGAAAAGACGGGGTACATCTTTGCCTATCAGGATGTGCGCGGACGCTTCATGTCAGAGGGCACATTTATGGAGATGCGGCCCCATCTCGGCATCAAGGAGTCTCCAAAGGATGTGGACGATTCATCGGACATGTACGACACGGTCGAGTTCCTTCTGAAGCACACAGCCAGCAATAACGGAAAAGTCGGGCTTGTAGGTATGTCTTATCCGGGGTTCTACACCTCGGCTGGCATCATTGATTCACACCCGGCCATCAAGGCGGCCAGCCCGCAGGCGCCACTTACCGACCTTTTCCTCTCCGATGACGCTTATCACGGCGGCGCATTCATGCTGGCGGACAATTTCGGCTTCTACCTCGGCTTCCTTCCGATGCATACCCCAACAACGAAGACGCCCCATTCCCCATTTCGATTCGGTGCGCAAGATATGTACTCGTTCTATTTGAGCATCGGAGCCACGTCGAATCTGGAGACTAAGGTTCTGCACGACCCAAACCCTTATTTTCACGATCAACTTATCCACGATACTTACGACGACTACTGGCAGTCGCGTGACATCTCCCGGCACCTGACTGACGTGCACTGCGCGGTGATGACAGTCGCCGGCTGGTTCGATGGCGACGACCTGGCCGGCCCATTCAAGACCTTCCACTCCATCGATGCGCTGAATCCGGATGCGGTTAACACTCTCGTCGTGGGCCCATGGAACCACGGCGGATGGGCACACAACGATGGCGACCAACTCGGCGATGTTGAGTTCGGTTCGAAGACGTCCTTGTTTTTCCGGAGCCAGATTCAGTTTCCATTTTTCGAGCACTATCTAAAAAATAAAGCAAGCGCTCCTCTTCCCAAAGCATATGTCTTTGAGACCGGCACAAATGTCTGGCACAAGTACGATTCGTGGCCACCAAAGATCGCCATTGAGCGAACTCTGTATCTTCGCGCGGGAGGACGTCTGAGTTTTGACCCTCCTCTGGCAAGCGAGGACGATCACGACCAGTATGTGAGCGATCCGGGGCGGCCGGTCCCGTTTCTGAATTTCAATTTCAGTGATGTGCCCGCGCGCTACGTGGATGGCGATCAGCGCTTCGCCTCCCGTCGCCCGGACGTACTGGTTTATCAAACAGAGCCTCTAACAGAGGACCTCACTATTGCTGGCCCAGTTGCGCCACAGTTGCGCATCGCATCGACTGGAACCGATTCAGACTTTGTAGTGAAATTAATTGACGTATATCCAGATGACTATCACGATTCGCCGCCTGCACACATGGCTGGATATCAACAACTGGTTCGTGGCGAACCGATGCGCGCCAAGTTCCGCGATTCGTGGGAAAGACCGCAACCGCTGACGCCAGACGCCATCACTAAAGTCAACTTCTCCATGCCCGATATCAACCACACATTCTTGAGAGGTCATCGCATCATGGTGCAGATTCAGAGCTCATGGTTCCCGTTGACCGACAGAAATCCCCAGACTTTTACGGATATTCCATTTGCCAAGCCGGAGCAGTTCGTGAAAGCGACGGAGAGCATCTACCACTCTCCAACCACGCCAAGTTCTCTCGATATCCTCGTGTTGCCTTGACGGTTGCGGCCGCCGCACCGTCGCCAGACCATATTCAGAAAGTGACAAAGCGAATGGCGAAATAGTAAGGTTACTTAACTAAATTATGCCACGGACGCGGCGGCAACAATCGCGCCATTCTCTGGCGGCGGAGGAGGACGGATCTATGGATCGCAGATCGTTCATCAAACTCGCGGGAGCAGCTGGCCTCGCGACGAGTGCGGAACAGGCAGATTCCTCAGCCTACAAAGGCAAAGCAGAGCTGAGGCAGGCAATCGTCATCCTTGGAGAATCCGTCCGCTATGACATGCTCAACTGCAATGTCAAGACAGGATTACACACTCCTAATCTGGACCGCCTAGCTGCGCAGGGCGCTCGCTTCGACCGAGCCTACAACTGCCAGCCTGTCTGTTCACCTGCGCGGTCGTCGATCTGGACGGGGCTGTACCCACACACCAACGGAGTTTGGGGTAACAGCATGCCCCTTGGCGACACAACGCACACCGTCGGTCAGAGGCTGACGGACCAAGGCATACACTGCGCGTTCATCGGGAAGTGGCACTTGAGCGGTGTAGATTATTTTGATACCGGACGCCCCGCCTCTGGGTGGGACAAGAACTACTGGTACGATATGCGCGACTACCTCGAAGAGTTGTCTCCGTCAGATCGCCTGCGCTCCAGGAATCCGGCAACCGGCGACGATCCTGCCTGGACTGCTGAACACTGCTACGGCCACCGCTGCACTCAGCGCGCCCTCGGCTTCCTGGACAAGCATCAAAATGAGGACTTTCTGCTCGTAGTTGCCTATGATGAGCCGCATGGCCCTTCCCTCTGTCCAATCGAATACTCAAAGATGTACGAGGACTACATCTTCCCGAGCAATGCGAATGTGAATGATGTTCTTCTGCACAAGCCCGAAGAGCAGCGCGTGTGGGCGGACGGAAGACTTACAACGAGCCAGCCACCGATTCGAGACAAGCACTTCTTTGGGTCGCACACGTTCATCGATCATGAGATCGGTCGCGTGCTGGACAAAGCCGAGCAGCGCACTCCAGGTGCAATGCTGATGTATACCAGCGATCATGGGGTCTTTTTGGAATCGCATCGGCTGACCGATAAGGGACCTGCGATGTATGACGAGATTACGCGAGTGCCGTTCCTTGTTAAGTGGACTGGGCACACACCACCCAATGTGGCCTCGTCAAGCCTCGTTTCACATATCGATATCAGTGGAACGCTGATGGAATTCTTTGGCTTTGAGGTTCCCAAAACCCTCGAAGGCGGCAGCATGCTGCCCTTGATCAAGAATCCAACCGCTGCGGGCAGAAGTGAAGTGTTTATCGAATGGGGCCGATATGAGGCTGACCACGACGGATTCGGTGCATTTCAGCCAATACGATGTGTCTTTGATGGCCGGTACAAGCTCTCCATTCATCTCATGACCTCCGATGAACTCTACGACCTTGAGAGTGATCCAAGTGAATTGGAGAATCTGATCGATTCCGAGAACGATCTTGTGTCCCGGAACGACCTGCATGACCGGTTGCTGAATTGGATGAACGTCTCGCGTGATCCTTTTCGAGGCTACTACTGGGGACGACGCCCCTGGAGAAGTGATTTTCCAGTGTCGTGGCAAAACTCGGGAATGACTCGCCAACGCGAGGCAGACGGCTATCTTCCCCGCGAGCTGGACTACGACACGGGTATGCCTATGGAAGCCTCCACACGCCCGAAGAGCTAACTGGAGCACCCTGGATAAGGAAGACCCCAAATAAATGGTGAAGCACCAAAGAGCTACATCGATCATTACAACGACACCTATCAAAAGGATTGGGACGCATCTGCGAGGAAAGGTTGAAACCTCGGAAGAAAATGGGACCTGTCCCCATCAAGGCAAAGCTGCCTCCACAAGACGCCAGAGGCCTTTCGTGGTCATCGCTCACCGATTAACAGAAGCACTATATGTGCGGTCTACTATGGCCAAGTCAGCGATAGCGACTGGTTACTCGGGGAGCTAATGAACAGCATTGAGAAAAATGGACGAGCCAAGGGACACCGCAATATTTGTTACCTCAGATCATGGCGACTATAGCGGAGACTATGGACTAGTGAAAAAGTGGCCAAGCGGACTAGATGACTGTCTTGCAAGAGTTCCTCTGATCTGCAAGGTAGGCACTCGTCGTGCAGCTTGCCGTTGAACGACTCGACGTACCCAACTCTCCACCGGCTTGCCAGGCGGGTGAAAGTCCAGGTGCATACATACCGTTCTTTGTAAACCCAGGGGTCTATCGCCTTCCTCGCGAACTCGGTCCATTGTAGACGGCGATCGACTCTGGAGCCGCCCGCAGAGCGACAATCTTGTCCCGCGCCGTAGTCACCTTCTCGCAGCCCAGTGAGTTGTCGGCGAACAACGTCAGGCACTCGCGGGTGAACTGCTCGACGACCGTCAGCACGCGGATTCAGCGTCCGTCGAGCAGCATCAAGCGCCTGATTCGCATCTCGCGATCTTCACCGGGTCACCGGCAACCGCCGCGACAAGGTCCCCGGCGTCGGCGTCGAGTTCGTCCGCATCGTCGTGGACGATCGTAGCCGGCTGGCGTTCGCGACCATCTGCCCGGACGAGACCAGGGCTTCCGTGCTGCACTTCCTGCATTTAAGGACGTCCTCATAGACAACGGAGTCAGCCATGCCTTCGCCGATCTACGCCGTGCGCGTCGCTTCAAGCATCGCCGCACCATGCCCTAGACCCCGCGCACCCACGGTATAAGCAGAACGTTTCATCAAAACCGCCCTCAATGAGGGGCCTACGCCCGCACGTGCCAGAACTCAGCAGAGCGAGAGCTCCACCTCGCCCCACGGATCAACGAATACAACTGGCATAGACCACATGCTAGTCTTGCACTACAACCACCCGTCAGCCGAACAGGCCTCCATCAAGAACAACCTATTGGGTTTCCTCACCTAAGATGCTTTTGGTGGTCACCGATGGTCATCGATAGGGTACAAGCATTATGTTTATGACGTCGCAAAGCGTAGCGCAACACGGGCGGCAGACGGAACGGTACGTGCTCATTTTCGCTCCAGAGTTACTAGCCCGGACCTGTTACTATGCCCGTCTGTTCCCAGTCCATTCCGGCCATCTGACCGAGGAGACTGACCGCTACGCACAAGCCCTCATTTACAAAGACCTTGCTCATACCTGTTTTGCTGAAGCGAAACGGAGATTCCGTTCGTATTAACTACGGCTCAGTCTTGGTGACAAACGGCGGAGCTTGTTGTTGGGAGATGAGTCATCTTCGTCTATTAAGAGCGTCGACCTTCTGCGGCTGCTTTTGCTACCCTTTTTGCAAGTCGGGACAGACACAGGAACTCAGGTTCCTAAAAACGCTCTCGTGACCGGCCAATCGAACGCCTTATTTAGGGGGTGAAAACCAATGAGTTCCGAGACCGACATCACTCAGGCGAAGAAAAGCCACTGCTGTGTCCCGTCATCGGCACGCTCAGATTCATCTTCAAGCAAGTTAAGTACTCAAAAGATTGAGACGCGGAGCCCATCGGATTGCCGCGCGCCTGAACAGATGGTTTCCCTCCCGGGCGGTACATTTCTGATGGGGACAGACTGCGCCGAGGCATTTCAACAGGATGGCGAAGGACCGGTACGAGCCGTGAGTCTCGAAGCGTTTCAAATCGACCGATGCCCGGTCACTAACGACCGCTTTCGGGAGTTTGTAGCAGCGACCGGATACAAGACAGAGGGTGAGATTTTCGGTTGGTCATTTGTATTCTGGACGCACGTTCCTAAGCTTCGATTCCAGGAATTGGTTGAAGATACCGTCGCGGCCGCGCCGTGGTGGTGCAAGGTTCGTGGGGCACATTGGAAGGAGCCAGAAGGGCCAGGCTCAAACATCCTACATCGCGGCGATCACCCCGTTATTCACGTCTCATGGAACGATGCAGAAGCTTATTGTCGCTGGACTGGTCAGCGCCTTCCCACTGAGGCCGAATGGGAATATGCAGCGCGCGGTGGCCTAGAGCAAAAACTATATCCTTGGGGCAACAAGCTCAGACCTGGCGGGGAACATCTCTGCAATATATGGCAGGGCGAGTTTCCGCGAAACGACACTGGAGATGATGGTTTTACCGGCACGTCTCCGGTCAGAGCCTTTCCGCCAAACGGGTTCGGCCTGTATTCTGCGACGGGGAACACGTGGGAATGGTGCGCAGATTGGTTCGATACCGACTTCCATCTAACGGCTAGCCAAGACAATCCGAAAGGACCGGCAAGTGGCGTCGCCCGTGTGATGAAGGGTGGCTCGTTCCTGTGCCATAAGTCCTATTGCAACCGTTACCGGGTTGCAGCGCGCAGTTCCAACACTCCTGATAGTTCCACATCGAACGTGGGTTTCCGCTGTGCTTTGTGACAGTTCAATGTCGCTCCGCTCCACTCCGTGTCTGCCCGTCTCAATCTAACCTTGGAAATGACATGAAAGAGGCCAGCGCATCACGATCGATCGCCGTGCGGCAGACGCAACCGTGCCAATCTTATCGCTCAGAAGTGTCGAGGTGACTTCTGTTGGAGTGTTCGGATTCCAAGCAATGGAAGCACGGACATTCTCGTCAGGGTCCGACGATAAATGAGACAGCACGAGGGAGTCGGCATTTCGGTGTTTCGCAACCTCGATTCGAACTCGGGCTTCTACGTCTCTGCCCAGCTCAGCAAGAACCTGAGAAGGTGTTGTGGTATCGCGTGCGGTCTCGATCCTCACGTGAATATCACTGCACAGTGCGAGATTCGGATTCCTCTCTAACTCCTGGCACAATATCTCCGCTCGCTCCTCCAAACGTGCTTGGTTTTTCGTTATGTCGCTGAAGTGCCTGACAGCTCTCCCTCGTACGACTCTTGCGGCTGATTGGCGCCATTGAAATACTGAGATGGACATTGTTTTGCCGCCGCCGTCCCCGCCGTCAAAATCCCATTCGCCTGGCGCTGGCTCAATCCTGAGTAATCTAGACCGAATTCCCCGTTGCATTGGTACTCCTTAAAAAATGAAATTAACTCGCTCCTGGGCAGCCAGGCCGAGCTCGGGCTCACCCTCGAGGAGTCGAAAGAGCTGGCCAACTTCCAGCGCTCCCTGGTCATCCTGGGACCAGCCGCCGGTGCCGTGATGCTCTGCCCTGGCAACCAGGTCGGCGTGCCCACTGAGCAACGCTGTCCTTACGCCGCCAAGTGCCCTCTCCTGCGCGCCGGGAAGGCGCCAGCCGACAAGCTAAGCCCGATCGAGCGTGCCATCACCGAAGAGCGCTTCTCGGCCTGGTCGAGGACCGTGGGCCAGGATCCGGAGTACCTGACAGAGGATGCCCGGGCTACTGTCTCGACTCTCACTTACATCGATCTGCAGGAACAACGCTGCACCCACATCCTGTCGACGGGTGAGGCTGCTAGGCTCACTCAGACCAATGTGACTGAGGCCATTAACTTCACAACGGTCGATGACGAAGGTGGGCAAACACAGACTGTTTTGCCACTTACCTGGGAAAGAGTACTGCACATAAATGCGGAGCTTTTGGCTCAACTGCAAGAGAGGCGCAGGATGATTCTCAAGGACTGGATAAGGCTGCGAGGCAATGTGACTGACGCCATCAACTTTTCTGTCCAGAACGACGACGGCAAGATGAGCCATGAGGTTCTCCCCCTTGTCAGATGAGCGGGTTCTTTATTCCAACGTTTGGCTTTGCCTCATATGTCTGAAACGCGCATATGATTCTTAAGGATTGGCTGACGGTTGCGTTCCCCTGCGTTTCGCCTCGGCCCGAGTAATCGAGCTTCATACCGCGCGGGCGAGCATATTGCGCGTCAATTTCGCTATGCCTTTGTTGTGGAACCAATCTCTCCTGCATTGTTGGGAAAGGGGTCGAGTATATCGTCAACGCGGCCGACGTCCAGATAGAGAAGCGCGATTCCTCGGTCTGTCGCAGGTCGTTGTTCCGTTTTTCTCATCCGAACATGTCAGTCGGCTTGGTCTCCCCGTCAAGGCACCGGTGACGCCGCGGAAGCGGCCACCGGCTGCGAACACTCACCCGGGGAACATAGCAGTGCCCGCCCGTATGCGTTACATTTGCTGCAACGCTCGTAGAGGTGAGCGTTACGAAGAGGCAAAATCAATGGCAAACGATCGGTTCGTCGCGTACTTCAGGGTTTCAACGATAAAGCAAGGAGTGAGCGGCCTCGGTTTGGAAGCTCAGCAAGAGGCCGTTCGGTCGTACCTGAACGGCGGGTACTGGAAGAGGGTGGCGGAGTTCACGGAGATAGAAAGCGGCAAGAGGAATGATCGACCCGCACTCGCTGAGGCCCTCAGCGTTTGCCGCGTTCACGGTGCCACGCTCATCATTGCAAAGTTGGATCGCCTCGCACGCAACGTACATTTCATCTCCTCGATGATGGAGGCCGGTGTCGAGTTCATTGCCGTTGACTTCCCCCAGGCAAACCGACTCACGATTCACATACTGGCTGCAGTCGCTGAACATGAGGCTCTAATGATTAGCACCCGTACGAAGGCCGCTCTCGCCGCTGCGCGAGCCCGCGGCGTCGTCTTGGGTGGGGACCGTGGCAACATCGCTTCCATGGCAGCAAAGGGCAATCATGCGAGCGCGGAGAAGCGATCCGCTGGTGCAACGAAACGGGCGGCGGACTTGCTGCCTGTCATCCAGCGTATCCAAGCGTTAGGGGCATCGTCATTGCGGGAGATCGCAGCGGCGCTGAATGATAGGGACATCCCCACCTCAACCAGCAAGGGCAGATGGTATGCGACACAAGTGAGACGAGTACTTAGCAGAGCGGCATAGCTGCTTGACGCCGGCTGGCGACAACCGCAGCGAGCCAGTTGAATGTACCCATGACTGCGGCGGAGGTCGCTTCAGCCATCCAGCATAGCAGCACATGGATCGCCGCCAATTTTGGCTGCCCACGAAGAGTATTTGCCAGTAACGTCTGCCTACAGCTTTCCCGCCCATGTCCCGACTCAGAATCGGATAGCTCGATCATTTCCCGTGTACCCTGCCGGCGACCGTGACGCGTGCTTAGAGCCAGTTATTAATGAATGACTCGCCCCCGCTAGCATCCTTACTGCGGCCACTACGGCCGCGGCGTCGAATGAATCGGCGTCGTTTCGATCAGTCCGATCAGACCGTCCGAAGTGAGGTAGAAGCCGCACTTGGAGCGGCGAGCACGCTTGATCAACATCCGCGGCAGACTCTTGGCCGCCGCGATCCCAAAGGTGCTGCGAATCTTCTCAGGAATCGCCTGAACGGCGAGGGGCCGCCCAGCATTCCGGATTACGATCCCGGCCATATCGAGCATGGACTGTGTGTTGGCGACTCTGGCCACACCGGGTGCGCTGGACAAGGAGATGACGCGATGCACCGGCTTAGACCTGATTCGTGCAGGCTGGGTGCGCCGTTCCGGTGGGGTATCGATCGGCCCGCGCACCGCCAGAGTGCCCTTCATGTGTGTCCGCGGTCTTTGCCCTTCGTTGAGCAACAACTTGCTGATCAGGCCGCACCTGTCGGACAGCTCAGCGACCATCTCTTCTATCTGGCTTTTTTCCTTGCGGAGGGCTCGTATGACATTTGCCGGGAGGCTCATCGTAATTCTCCTATGTGTTCAAATTGCGCGCCGCCCAGGAC
>JANYLK010000036.1 GCA_025357875.1 Granulicella sp. | reverse complement strand
CACGGAGATTCCACCTGATCGAACGGCTTGCGCTATCGTCCTTATTGGGGAAAAATCCATGCTTCAGGGCCAAGCCACTGAGACGGCCCTCGCACGGCGGATGCGCACCTACGGGCCAGTACCTCCGGCTCTGTGGAGAGTTACGAGTTTCAGAAGTGGACCAGCTTCCCCAGTGAAAGCCTCACGCCGCAGCTTGTCACCCTTTTCGCCGTCTACCACTTCGCAGGGAAACCCCGATGCAGGTAGTCGCGGAGTGTCAGGAGCTCGCTCAGCAACTTCAATGCCCCGCATCTCGTCACGAGATGCGGAGCTCGGGTATAACAATATCGAATGAAATACAGACCAGCGCGACTAGGGACTAGAAGTGATACGCCACACCGATTGCTGGCATGGAAATAACTTCGTATCGATTCGTGGAAAAGTTCGACTGTCCAAAATTCGGCGCCTTGACCAAAAAGCCCCGATACTCCACTCGAATATCAAAGCTCGGACTCAATTCATACGCAACACCGGCTCCGGCGAGGCCGCCGATCCCCTTGGTACCTTTAGTTCCTAGCAGGTTTGTCCCTTGGTCCAGAATGGAGGTGAAGACCATCGTGCCAACTCCAATCTCTGCAAACGGGCTGAACCGCTTGAAATTGAGACTGTAGACGTATGCCGCGGAGAGTTCCTGCTGGCGCGCATGAATCCGGGCATTCGGCTCAAAACTGGTCGCGTACTTTTGAGAGTTCTGCGCAAATCCGTAGTTCAATTCAAGTGCGCTGCGCGGAGTCAGCATGTACCGGTAGCTCAACAGCAGCCCAAGTGCGTCCGTAGACGTCTGCTTCACATTTGCCGCGCCATGGATCGTGGGCCCGAAGATTCCGGTGCCGCTGAAGCTCAAATCCTGCCGGCTCTCCTGCCCGTACCCTACAGCGGCCGACAGCATCAGCACGCCCAACAACATCGTGTTCTTCATTCTTCGTTTCTACCCCTTCTTATTCCTTCGCCACTCGGCCCCGGGACACGAAACAGATGCACTAAGCATCGCTCCGTACAAAGCCTTGGCACTCCCATCATTGTACCCGCAGCCGTTGCCTCGTGGGAGTCGTGCCACGCAAGAAGACCGGGGAGATAGACGTCTCCCCGGCCCTGCTGTCAACATTGCCCCAAATTATTGTGGGGGTGGGGGTGGAGTGGGTGCAGCACCGCCACCGCCGCCCGGTCCGCGACCCTGCGGCATCGACGCAACATAGGCATCAAACTTCGGCTTCTGATCGTCGGTCAGCAAAGCCTTGATCTGCGTATTCTCGTCCGCGCGCATCGCCATCATCTTGGAGCGCATGTCCGGATCTTGCGCATCCCTCAGAGCCATCATCTTCTTCATATCGGCCGTATACATCGCAGTGATCTTCGTCTTCTGGTCATCCGTTAGCGTCACGGCCTTATCGATCGCGGCTACCCGTGCCTCCGGCGTCATCCTCATACCACCGCCGCCCTGCGCAAGCATCGGCGCGGTGCATAGCGCGGCGCTACACATTGCCAACGCACCCATGCGCGTGGCATATCTGCGAAACTGCATCATTTTCATTGGCTACTCTCCAGTGTCGATGCCGGCATGCTTTCTCCGGCGGACAATCTATTGCTACAGACGCACCAACCGCCGTCAGAGTTTGAGCACAGGAAAACAAATTGCAGGATGAAATCGTCCAGCCTCCCGATCCTATGTGCTCTCGCCAAATGCTACACGCTAGTCAAAGCCGCTCCGCACCGCACCGCCTCACTTTCCCCGCTCCGGCACAAAACAATAAGGATCGCCATGCGCCGCTGCATACTCCTCCACAATCTTCAGAAACGCCACGGCAACATGCGACAAACTCGCCTGCCGCCGATACACCAGCCGCAGTTTGCGTTCGAGCTGCAACTCCTTCACCCGAACCCGCACCAGCGCGCCGCTCGCCAACTCTGTCCGTACCGTCAGTCCCGGAACCAGCGCAACCCCATTGCCCATCTCTACAAATCGCTTGATCGCCTCCAGCGACGGCAGCTCAACGCCCATCCGCAGCGGAGTCTTATGCCGCTTGAACGTATCGATAACATTCTGCCGCTGCGGAGAAGATATATTGTGCGCAATAAAATTCTGCGCCCCAAGCTGCCCAATCGATACCTCTTCCGCCTTCGCCAACGGGTTCTTCGGATTTACAACAAAGTCCAACTCATCCCGGTACACCACCACCGACCGTATCTGCGCATCGTCCGGACGGAAGCTCAGTACCCCAATTTCAACCGAGTGCACCAGCACCTCATCCGAGATGCGGCTCGCCAACGCCCGTTGAACCGTCACCTTGATCCGGGGATTGCGACGCCGAAACTCATCCAGCAGCGGCAAGAGATATAGACAGGTGTACTCGTTCGCCGCCAGGTTCAACCGTCCGCGATGCAGCTCTCTCAACTCGCTCAGCGCACCTGTCGCCTCCGTCCTCAGATTCAGCAGCTTCACCGCATACTCACGCAGTACCTCCCCTGCATCGGTAAGCGTGCCATCGCGCGAAGACCGCTCCAGCAGAACCTCACCCAACTCAGCCTCCAGCTTGGCAATCACCTGGCTCACCGCCGGCTGCGTGCGATGCAACCGCGTAGCCGCCCGCGAAAAACTCCGCTCCTCTGACACCGCCAGAAAAGTCTCCAACTGAAACAAGTCCATTACCAATCTCCTCAACACTCTCGCTTCAGCTATGCTCAAGAGGGCCAAAGGCCCGTCACATAACAGCCTAGGACGAAGGCCTAGGTCGGCGCGGTGACAACATCCATGGGCTGAAGGCCCGACACATCTCCACCATCGGCGCCTTAATCTCGGCTCGCAATACCGTCATTAGAAATGATAATACCCTCACCGAATACTATAAGCCTGAGTTATTCTATATATCGAGGAACCGAGGTCATTCTGATGTCCCTGACAGATCCCCCAGTTACGCAGCAAGATCAGCCGCAAGGACCACGTGTTCTCTTCTTCGACACCACCCTCCGCGACGGCGAGCAGTCTCCCGGCTGCACCATGCACGCCGCCGAGAAGCTACGCATGGCCCACCAGATCGCCTCGCTCGGCGTCGACATTCTCGAGGCCGGCTTCGCCATCGCCTCCGAGGGCGACCGCGACTCCATCCGCACCATTGCCCGCGAAGTTCGCGGCCCCATCATCGCCTCCCTCGCCCGCTGCAAGCGCGAAGACATCGAAGCCGCCGCCCACTCCATCGAGCCCGCGCCACGTGGTCGCATCCACACCTTTCTCTCCACCTCCGACCTGCACCTGGCCGCCAAGTTGCAGATCACCCGCGAACAAGCGCTCGACCAGATCGCCGAGATGGTCGCCCTCGCCCGCACCTACGCCGAAGACGTCGAGTTCTCCCCCGAAGATGCGACACGCACCGACCGCGACTTCCTCATCAAGGTCTGCGAGGTCGCCATCGAGGCCGGAGCAACCACGCTCAACCTTCCCGACACCGTCGGCTACTGCATCCCGCAGGATTACGCGCAGATGTTCCTCGACGTCCGCGCCCGCATCCCACGCATCGACGCAGAAGGCATTGTCCTTTCCGCGCACTGCCACGACGACCTGGGCCTCGCCGTAGCGAACACACTTGCCGCCATCGAGGCAGGTGTGCGACTAGCTGAATGCGCCATCAACGGCATCGGCGAGCGAGCCGGCAACGCCTCCCTCGAAGAACTCGCGGCAATCTTCACCACCCGCCGCGACAAGCTTCCCTACAGCCACAACATTGTCATGAGCAAGCTCTACCCCACCAGCCAGATGCTCGCCGAATGCATCACCTTCGGCGCCGCGCCCAACAAGGCCATCGTCGGAGCCAACGCCTTCGCCCACGCCGCCGGCATCCACCAGCACGGCGTCATGGTCAACCCGCTGACCTACGAAATCATGACACCCGAGTCCGTCGGCGTAGCCCACAACTCGCTCGTCCTCGGCAAACACTCGGGCCGCCGCGCCCTCGAACAACGCTACGTCGAACTAGGCCAGACCCTCACCCGCCCCGAACTCGACACCATCTATCACCGCTTCACCGAACTAGCCGACCGCAAGAAAACCATCTACGACCAGGACCTGCTAACCCTGCTCAAACCCCAACCCAAAGTCTCCGCCCTCGCATGAACTTGTTCACTACTCGCAACTCAGAGGTACGCAGGGCTGAAGGCCCGACACATACCAGCCTAGGCCGAAGGCCTAGGTAACCAGACCAAACGCGGCAAGAGGGCTGAAGGCCCGACACATAATCGGCGCGCATTGGCGATAGTGCAAAAGGATTCAAATGAAATTGAAGATAGCGATCCTCGCCGGCGACGGCATCGGCCCCGAAGTCACCAACGAAGCCGTCAACATCCTCAAGGCCGTCGCCGAACTCGGCGGCCACGACTTCACCTTCGTCCCCCTCCTGCTCGGCGGAGTAGCCATCACCGCGACCGGCTCGCCACTCCCCACCGCGACCCTCGACGCCGCACTCGAGTGCGATGCGGTCCTGCTCGGCGCGGTCGGCGACAACAAGTTCAACGACCTCTCCCCCGATAAACGTCCCGAAGCCGGCCTGCTCCAAATCCGCCAGGCCCTCGGCGGCTACGCCAACCTGCGCCCATCGATCGCCTACCCCGCGCTGGCAGAAAACTCGCCTCTCCGCCCCGAAGTGACCAAAGACGCGAACATCCTCTTCGTCCGCGAACTGCTCGGCGGCCTCTACTTCGGCTCGCCCCGCTGGTGGAATCGCGAGACCACTGCACCCGGAGGCGGCGAAGCCATCAACACCATGCGCTACACCAAGGCCGAAGTCGTCCGCGTCGCCCGCGTCGCCTTCGAACTCGCCTCCAAACGCCGCAAGAAGGTGACCTCGGTCGACAAAGCCAACGTCCTCGAAGTCTCGCAACTCTGGCGCGCCGCCGTCACCGAAGTCGGCAAGGACTACCCCGAGGTCACCCTCGAGCACCAGCTAGTCGACTCCATGGCGATGCTCATCATGAACATCCCCCGCAACTTCGACGTCGTCCTCACCGAGAATCTCTTCGGCGACATCCTCTCCGACGAAGCCGGCGTTATCACCGGCTCACTCGGCATGCTACCCTCGGCCACCATCGGCGGCGCGATCAATCTTTACGAGCCAGTCCACGGCTCCGCGCCCGACATCGCCGGCACTGGCAAAGCCAATCCGCTAGGCGCAATCCTGACCGCCGCGATGGTCCTCCGCCACTCCGCCAACCTGGAGCAGGATGCCGCCGCCATCGAAGCCGCCGTCGGCACAGTCCTAGCCGCCGGCCACCGCACCGCAGACATAGCCCGCGGTAGCGCCACCGGCCAACACCTCGTCTCCACAACCGAGATGGGCAAACTAGTCCACCAGGCGCTGGCTCAATCCATCGACCGCCGCCAAGCCATGCACGCCGTCTAGAGCGGAAAAGCAGAAAGGACGGTCCCGTTGAACCTCCAAACAAATTGCAAACAGTTGACAAACGCCACCTCCCCACGACCCCGCAAAGCGGCCGCGCCGGGTAATGCGAACTACCTTCTCCGCATCAGTCAAACCGAGGTCCGGACTTAACCAACCTGTTTCGAAGACTTTAGGATTAAGCACCTAGGGGGAGTACCCCACCCACTCAATGCGCCGCCTCCTCCAATTCGCCGCAGCTTTACTCTTCATGGCCATTCTTGCGCCCGCGCAAATTCATTCGCCACAAATTAATAAAAAAGAAAAGCCGCAGCGCGAAAACGTTGAGTGGCTATGGCAGTACACGCCCGCGCCGCCCGACACAAACGGTCGCGAGAACGACCTCGTTCAGGATCCGCACTTCGCACCCTTCCTGGAGCAGTTCCTCACCGCGCCGCAGACCTTCTGGGGCGTTCCGATCAACGGGCGATATCGCTCGCTCCCCAACACCGCGCTCGACCACCTCACCGTTCCCGACAAGGTCATCGCCGACGACAACCGCTACATCTCCATCACCGGCTGCGTCGTTCACTTCTGCCCCGCGCGCGGCCTGCTCTGGGTTGATCTCAACGGCTCCCATCACCTCGTAGTCTTCGCCGCCATCGACTGGATCAAGGAAGGCCATCCCACCGCCGATCCCGCCGCCGAATACACGCTATGGCTCTTCCCCAACCAGCCCCTCAGCGCCACCGGAACGGTTGTCCACGCGCCGCTCGCACTCACCAAGGCCATCGCCCGCTGGACAGCCAAGCCGCTCCCCGGCTCCGGCATAGTCCAGAACATCACCCACGCCATCCTCGTAGACCCCGACGGCACGCCCCACGAAATCGCGCCATCAGCCCTCGGCGTCACGTCACCCACAAGCCACGCCGACACGGAAGCAGCCCCACTGAAGCCAAGAGAGTAGACCGAGATCAAACCTATGACGACACCGACCAACACGCCGCGCACCCTCTTCGAAAAAGTCTGGCATCAGCATCTCGTAGCCGAACCCGCAGGCGAGCCCTCCATACTCTACATCGACCTCCACCTCATCCACGAGGTCACCTCCCCGCAAGCCTTCGACGGCCTGCGCATGACTGGCCGCAAACTGCGCCGCCCCGACCGCACGCTCGCCACGGTCGACCACAACGTCCCCACCACCAGCATCGCCGACCGCCTCAACATCGTCGACCAGGTCTCCTCGCGCCAGATCGAAGCGCTGCGCAAGAACTGCGCCGACTTCGGTGTCGAGCTCTACGACGTCCAATCGCCCAACCAGGGCATCGTCCACATCATCGGCCCTGAACTCGGCTTCACCAAGCCCGGCATGACCATCGTTTGCGGCGACTCGCACACCTCCACCCACGGGGCGTTTGGCGCTTTGGCCTTTGGGATAGGGACGAGCGAAGTCGAGCACGTCATGGCCACGCAAACTCTCCCGCAGGATAAGCCGCAGACTTTCCGCATCAACATTGAAGGTACGCTCGCCACCGGAGTCACCGCCAAGGACATCGTTCTGCACATCATCGGCGAAATCGGCACCGCCGGCGCCACCGGCTACGTGGTCGAATACGCCGGCTCAGCCATCCGCGCCCTCTCCATGGAAGGCCGCATGACGGTCTGCAACATGAGCATCGAAGCCGGAGCGCGCGCCGGCATGATCGCCCCCGACGCCACCACCTTCGCGTACCTCAAGGGCCGTCGCTTCTCGCCTTCCGGCGCAGCATGGGACCAGGCCGTAGCCCACTGGTCCACCCTCGCCTCGGACCCCGGCGCAAAGTTCGACCGCGAACTCACCATCCAGGCCGCCGACATCACGCCCACTGTCTCGTGGGGCACCTCGCCCGGCATGGTCACCGGCGTCAAGTCCACCGTCCCGCTCGCCGACCCAAGTGCCAGTGAGTCCGACCGCAAGTCCTTCGAGCGCGCCCTCGAATACATGGGCCTCGAACCCGGCACGCCCATCGAGGATATCCAGATCGACGCCGCCTTCCTTGGCTCCTGCACCAACGCCCGCATCGAAGACCTCCGCGCCGCCGCCCAGGTAGTCCGCGGCTACCACGTCGCCACCACCGTCAGGGCGATGGTCGTCCCCGGCTCCCAAGCCGTCAAAGCCCAAGCCGAAATGGAAGGCCTCGACAGCATCTTCAAAGAAGCCGGCTTTGACTGGCGCGAGCCCGGCTGCAGTATGTGTCTCGCCATGAACCCCGACATCCTCTCCCCCGGCGAACGTTGCGCCAGCACCTCTAACCGCAACTTCGAGGGCCGTCAAGGCCGCGGAGGCCGCACCCACCTCGTCAGCCCGCAAATGGCCGCAGCAGCCGCCATCGCCGGCCATTTCACAGACATCCGCACCTGGAAGTTCAAGGAGGCAAAATAATGATCGCCATCAACACCCTCACCTCCATCGCCGTCCCGCTCGACCGCCCCAACGTCGACACCGATCAGATCATCCCCAAGCAGTTCCTGAAGCGCATCGAGCGCACCGGCTACGGCGAGTTCCTCTTCTACGACTGGAGCCGCATCCAGGAAGGTCCGGCTGTTCCCAAAGAACAAGTTGGCAAGCCCGACCCCACCTTCATCCTCAACGACTCCCGCTACGCCGGCGCAAAGGTCCTCATCGCCGGCAAGAACTTCGGCTGCGGCAGCTCCCGCGAGCACGCCGCCTGGGCCCTCACCGACTTCGGCTTCCTCGCCGTCATCGCACCGAGCTTCGCTGACATCTTCTTCTCCAACGCCGGCAAGAACGGCATGGTCCTCGTTCGCCTCCCCGAGCCTGACGTAGAACTCCTCACCCAGCGCAGCGCGCAGGACCCCGAGCACAAGATCACCATCAACCTGACCACGCAATGCATCTCGGACGATCAAGGCTATGAGGCCACCTTCGAGATCGACCCCTTCAGAAAGTATTGCCTCCTCAACGGCCTCGACGACATAGGCCTCACCCTCCGCCACGCCGCCGAACTCGACACCTTCGAGTCCGCCCACGACAAAGAATTCTGGCTCACCCCCAGACTCGTCGACACAACCACCACCGCGTAATTTGTCATTCCGCAGCGCAGCGGAGGAATCTGCTTTTCGTTTTGCTTGAGCACATGGCTTCAGCCGTGTGAATCAAGCCCACCACCGTAAGCGGGGCTTTAGCCCCTGAGGCAATCTCAAGTGACCGACTCAGTAAATCCGAAGCGCTACAGCATCCCACTCACCGAAGGCCCCAACCGCGCCGCCGCCCGCTCCTACCTGCGCGGCGTAGGTTTCAGCAAAGAAGATCTGCACAAGCCCATCATCGGAGTAGCCAACACCTGGACCGAAATCGGCCCTTGCAACTTCCATCTCCGCGACGTTGCCGCAGCCGTCAAGCAAGGCATCCGCGAGGCCGGCGGCACGCCCATGGAGTTCAACACCGTCACCATCTCCGACGGCATCACCATGGGCACCGAGGGCATGAAAGCCTCGCTCATCTCCCGCGAAGTCATCGCCGACTCGATCGAACTGGTCGCCCGTGGCAACCTCTTCGACGGCATCGTCTGCATCGCCGGCTGCGACAAAAATATGCCCGGCACCATCATGGCCATGGCGCGCCTGGACATCCCCGGCCTCATGCTATACGGCGGCAGCATCGCGCCCGGCCAGCTCAAACAGCCCGACGGCTCCTCCAAAGACATCACCATCCTCAACGTCTTCGAAGGCATGGGCGCACATGCCGCAGGCAAGATTAATGACGACGAACTCGAAGCTCTCGAAGCCGCCGCATGTCCCGGTCCCGGAGCCTGTGGAGGTCAGTTCACCGCCAACACCATGGCCATGGCCGGCGAGTTCCTGGGCATCTCGCCCATGCTGCTCACCGGCGTTCCCGCGATGGACGCGCACAAACACGAAGCCTCGCGCCAGGCCGG
>JANYLK010000225.1 GCA_025357875.1 Granulicella sp. | reverse complement strand
TCCCGGTCCCGGAGCCTGTGGAGGTCAGTTCACCGCCAACACCATGGCCATGGCCGGCGAGTTCCTGGGCATCTCGCCCATGCTGCTCACCGGCGTTCCCGCGATGGACGCGCACAAACACGAAGCCTCGCGCCAGGCCGGTCGCATGGTCATGGACCTCGCCCGCGCCGGCCTCACGCCGCGCAAGATCCTCACTCGCCACGCACTCGAGAACGCCATCGCCTCAGTCTGCGCGTCAGGCGGCTCGACCAACGCCGTACTTCATCTCATCGCCATCGCCCGCGAGTTAGAAATCCCGCTCGACATGGCCGACTTCGACCGCATCTCCGAGCACACGCCCTTCATCTGCGACCTGTCCCCAGGCGGCAAATATGTCGCCGCGGACTACCAGGCCGCAGGCGGATCGCGCGTTCTCGCACAGCGCCTGATCGAGAAGGGCCTGCTGCACGCCGACGCCCTCACCGTCTCCGGTAAAACGCTCGCCGAAGAAGCCGCACTCGCTGTCGAAACTCCGGGTCAGCAAGTCATCCGCCAATGGGCAAACGCGCTCAAAGCCACCGGCGGACTCGTCATCATGAAGGGCAACCTCGCACCCGAAGGCTCCGTCATCAAGGTCGCCGGACACGAGCGCCTTCACCACACCGGAACAGCCCGCGTCTTCGAGTCGGAAGACCTCTGCCACGCCGCGGTCGAAGCCGGCAAGATCAATCCCGGCGACGTCTGCGTCATCCGCTACGAAGGACCACGCGGAGGTCCCGGCATGCGCGAGATGCTCGCCGTCACCGCCGCGATCAAAGGCATCCCAGCCCTCTCTGACACGGTAGCCCTCTTAACCGACGGCCGTTTTAGCGGAGCTACACGCGGCCTCATGGCCGGTCACGTTGCCCCCGAAGCTTTCCTCGGAGGACCCATCGCCGCCGTCCACGAGGGCGACACCATCACCTTTGACGTCCCCGCACGCACCCTAACCCTCAACGTCCCCGAAGCCGAAATCGCCGCTCGCCTGGCTGCATGGCGCGCGCCCGAACCCCGCTACAAACGCGGCGTCTTCGCCAAGTACGCCAACTCCGTCTCCTCCGCCAGCGAAGGAGCCATCACCACCTAGCTCATGAAAAGGCCAAATCATATTCGAGTTCGCACGGCGAGATGGCTCCGAGCCCAGCTACGGCCTTCGATCATTTTCCTTTCAGTCTTTGCGCTTTTTTGCGTTTGGTATTACGAGGGGAACAACTTTGGCGATGGGGATATACCAGCAACATACATCGCAGTAGGCTCAAACGGTTCTAATGTGCTCACAATCAATTCTGATCACACCTATGAACAAAATGTCATGGCGCGTGAAGAACGTAAACATGCCTCCGGCATTTGGAGACTTGGTGGAAATGTCGATGCGCACATTGTCTTCGAAGGAAGTTTTATCGATGCTCCATCAGCCGCAACTGGGCAAGACGATCACTATGCGTTCGGCATGTTTGACAATTTCTTCGGATATCTAACACTCACGTTGCAATCTGACACAACCCCGCTTGAATTTCACAAGAAGCACCCTTTTTTCTAAGAGGACCAGGATATGGCAGACAACACCAACACAAACCCGCAACTAACCGGAGCAGAAATCCTCTGGGCCACCCTCGTCGGCGAGGGCATCACCACCGTCTTCGGCTATCCCGGCGGAGCCATCCTGCCTGCCTATGACGCCCTCCGCAAGTTCCCGATCCACCACGTCCTCGTGCGCCACGAGCAGGGCGCCGCGCACATGGCCGACGGATACGCCCGAGCCTCGGGCAAGGTCGGCGTCTGTATCGCCACGTCCGGCCCCGGCGCGACAAACCTCGTCACCGGCATCGCCACGGCCATGCTCGACTCGATCCCCATCGTCTGCATCACCGGCCAGGTCTCCTCCAAAGTCCTCGGGACGGATGCGTTTCAGGAGATCGACATTACTGGTATTACCCTGCCCATCACCAAGCACAACTACCTCGTCACCCGCGCCGAAGACATCGCTCCCACGCTGCGCCAGGCCTTCCAGGTTGCGACCACCGGCCGCCCCGGCCCCGTCCTCGTCGACATCACGAAAGACGCGCAGCAGGCCACCGCGCCGTTCGACTTCGCTGCCGCCGCACCCACCGAGCATCGCCCGCACCCCATGCTCCGCGCCGACTCCAGCGCCATGCAGGACGCCATCGAACTGATCAAGAATGCCAAGCGCCCCGTCATCCTCGCCGGCCACGGCATCATCGAGTCCGGCGCGCGCGCGCAGGTCATCGACTTCGCCGAACGCCGCCAGATTCCCGTCGCCAGCACCCTGCTCGGTCTCGGAGCCTTCCCCACATACCACCCCCTCTCGCTCGGCATGATGGGTATGCACGGCGAGGCCTGGGTCAACAACGCCATCCAGCAGTCCGACCTCCTGCTCGCGTTCGGCATGCGCTTCGACGACCGCGTCACCGGCAACCTCGCCAAGTACGCGCCCAACGCGAAGAAGATTCACATCGAGATCGACCCCGCCGAAATCAACAAGAACGTGAAGGTAGACGTAGCCTTGATCGGCGACCTGCGCAAGGTCCTCGACACGCTGCTTCCATTGATGCCGAAAAACTCCGACGCATCGTGGATCAAAGAAGTTGATGCGATGAAGGGCAACGCCTCCGTCCGCGACATCATCAACCTTCCGGACAACGGACACCTCTACGCCGCGCACGTCATCCACGACATATGGGCCGAGGCGCTCGCCGCCAACCGCCTTCTGCAAACCATCATCGTCACCGACGTAGGCCAGCACCAGATGTGGGAGGCGCAGTACTACAAGCACGACGCGCTGCGCAGCCTGATCACCTCCGGCGGCCTCGGCACCATGGGCTTCGCGCTGCCCGCCGCCATCGGAGCGAAGGCCGCATGCCCCGAAAAAGATGTCTGGGTCATCGCCGGCGACGGCGGCTTCCAGATGACCGCAGCCGAACTCTCCACCATCCAACAGGAGAAGATGGCCATCAACATCGCCGTCATCAACAACGGCTTTCTCGGCATGGTTCGCCAGTGGCAGGAGGCCTTCTACGACAAGAACTACGCCGAGTCGCCCATCCTCTCGCCCAATTTTGTGGCACTTGCCGCCGCGCATGGCATCGCCGGCGCCCACGTCTCCAAGCGCAAGGATGTAACCGCCGCGGTTACACAATCCCGCACCAGCGGAAAGCCCTTCCTCATCGACTTCCAGGTAGAAAAAGAAGACGGCGTCTACCCCATGATCGCCCCCGGCTCCGGCCTGCACGAAATGGTCCGCCGGCCCGCCGCCAATCCACTCCTCGAAACAGCCGAGGACGTATAGCTATGTGCCGCACACCTCATCCATCGCCCGAGAACTTTGCGCTGAAGGCGCTCGCTATCGTAGCCTGGGGCGCAGCCCCAGGTCCTGGGCTGGGTCACGACAGCGGGCTGAAGGCCCGCGCTAAATCTTCGCAGCACCAAAACCTCTATCCGCAGGCGAACACCGTGATCCCATCCCCCTACAAATGCGCGCGTGCATCGCGACCTTCAATCCCGCTCCTCCTTCTGCCGCTCCTTCTAATCGGCTGCAAGTCCGCGCCCTTGTCCACTCCTGCGGCCGTAACGGACACCGCCCCAGCCGCCAATTACCCAGCGCGCCCCACCACGGCCCCCGCGCAATTCAAAACTTTCCACCACGCCAACTCCAGCTTCACCCTCGTTGTCCCCGAAAAAGCCAGTAACGACGAAATCTCCGCTCTCGTCTGGCAACTTCGCGACGCCGCCCGCACCCACTCCTTCGACAAGCTCCACATCCCACAGAAGCAGGTGGACGCCGACGGCAGTACCGTCTGGTTCCACATCTACCGGGGCACAAAATGCGCGCCCGAAAAGTACGCTCCCGGCAACCCACCCTGCGGTGCCAGCTATCACGCCGCCGGTGATTACACCCTCGCACCCACTACGAAGCCTCCGTGGGATAAAGGTGTTCTCCACAACAGCAACGCCCAACAAACCGACCTCTGGAATCCCGACGCACCATACACCGGACCCTCCACACGATAAATCTATGCGCAAACGAACCCAAATCCCGCTGCTTCTCCTCACACTTTTAACTCCAGCAGGCTTCGCCCAAACCGCGTCCACTTACACGCCCCCCACCGTGGCCGAAATCCGCGCCGCCGCAACGCCCACCTCCGACCAAACCTGGTGGAAGCATGCGGTCATCTACGAGATCTATCCGCGCAGTTTTCAGGACTCGAACGGCGATGGCGTAGGCGATCTCAACGGCATCACCCAGCGACTCGAGTATCTGCATGCCCTCGGTGTAGACGCCATCTGGATCGCTCCCATGTACCCGTCGCCGCAGATCGACTTCGGCTACGACATCTCCAATTACACCGCCATTGATTCCCAATACGGCACCCTAGCCGATTTCGACCGCCTGCTCGCCGCCGCCAAGGCGCACAACATCCGCATCGTGCTGGACATGGTGCTCAACCACACCTCCGACAAGCATCCCTGGTTCGTCGAGTCCGCCGCCTCCCGCACCAACCCGCGCGCCGACTGGTTCGTCTGGTCGGACGGCAAGCCCGCACCCGCCAACGCCGTCAACGCACACCAAGGCCCGCACGGCCTGGTCGTGCCGCCCAACAATTGGATCGCCCTCTTCGGCGGCTCTGCATGGGAGTGGGTCCCCACGCGCGGCCAGTTTTACTATCACAATTTCTACAAGCAGCAGCCCGACCTCAACTGGCGCAATCCCGCCGTAGAGCAGGCCATGTTCTCCTCCATGCGCTTCTGGCTCGACCGCGGAGTGGCCGGCTTCCGCCTCGACGCCATCACCGATCTTTTAGAAGACGCCGCCCTCCGCGACGAGCCCGTCTACGCGCCCGGCACCAATGCCCAGGGCGACCCCAACGTTTCCGACACCTACACCAACATGCTGCCCGAGGTTCACGAAGTCATGCGCCGCCTGTCCACCATGGTGTCAAAGTATCCCGGCGACCGCGTCCTCATCGGTGAGACGTATCTCCCCGACACCGCCGCGATCCGCCCCTGGTATGGCACGCCCGCGCAACCCGAACTTCAACTCCCCATGGACATGATGGTCGGCTTCCACAGCGAAGGTGGCGCCAGCGGATCGAACGTAGCGCTCAACCTCACTCACTTCCGCCAGACCCTCACCGAGATGCAGACCGAGCTTGACTCCCACTGGCCTCTGCTCGTCTTCGACAATCACGACAACACACGCAGTTGGGATCGCTTCGGCGACGGCGGCGCCCACAATCCACAAATCGCGCGCATCATCGCGACCATCCTCTACACCTCCCGCTCCACCGCCCTCACGTACTACGGCGCAGAGATCGGCATGAGCACGCACACGCCCACTCGCCGCGAAGACGTCCGCGACCCCATCGGCCTCACCGGCTGGCCACGCGAAAAAGGTCGTGACGGCGAGCGCACGCCCATGCAGTGGACGCCTGCGCCGCCCGCCGCCGGATTCAGCACTAACGCCCACACGTGGCTCCCCATCGGCAACGACTTCCCTACGGTCAACGTCGCTACCGAAACCGCCGGCCCCAACTCGCTACTCAACTGGACGCGCACCCTCATCGATCTCCGCCGCGGCAACCCAGCCGTGCATGATGGAGGCATCGTCATGCTCGATACCACCAACGCCAGCGTCCTTAGCTACGCGCGCACCGTACCCGCCGGCTCGAAATTCCACCCCATCGTCGTAGCCCTAAACTTCACCGCCGAAACGCAGACGGTACACCTCGACCTCACACCCGCGGGCATCACCTCCACCACCGCCAAAGCCCTCCTCGCCGACGCAGCCGACCTAACCTCCATCACCACGCTAAGCACCTTCACCCTGCCGCCCTACGCTTCGCTAGTAGCCGAAGTGCAGTAGCGCCGAACCTCATATGCTGCTGCAACCTTTCCAACTCGAGACCGAACGCATGATTCTCCGCCCCTGGCGCGAGTCGGATCGTGCGCCTTTCGCCGCGATGAACACCGATCCTGAGGTTATGAGCTTCTTCGCCTCGACCATGACTCGCAAGGAGAGCGATGCTGCACTTGCCCGTTTCCAGGCCGCCTACGACCGTGACGGCTTCGGCTTCTTCGTCGCCGAACTCCGCGACACCCGCACATTCGCCGGCATCATCGGTGCCCAGACCATGCGTGACGCGGTTCCTAACCTCCCGCAGCCCGCGGTCGAAATCGGATGGCGCCTCCCCCGCGCACTCCATGGCCAGGGACTAGCTACCGAAGGAGCACACGCCACCGTCGCCTTCTGCTTTAACCAACTCGGCCTCCGCGAAGTCGTAGCCGTCACCGCCCTCGGAAACCAGCCCTCGCGCCACGTTATGGAAAAACTTGGCATGACCCACCGCCCCGATCTCGACTTCGACCGCCCGCGCGTTCCCGCCGATCACCCAAACCTTCGCCACACGCTTTACCAGCTGAGGAACGCAACCTAAACTGCTTCATCAACCCAGCTAGCAGCTAAAAGCTAGCAGCTAAGAGCTAAAGACATGCTCCACACCTTCGTAGCGTTAGTTCAAGACAAACCTGGCGTCCTCACCCGAGTCGCCTCACTCTTCCGCCGCCTCAACATCAACATCGTCTCGCTCACGGTGGGCGAATCCGAGCGCGCCGATACCTCGCGCATGACCATCGTCTGCGAGGCGCCCGACACCGCCGCCCACCGCATCCGAGCTTCCCTCTACAAGCTCGAGATCACCGTCGACGTGGACGAGGTAGGCCGCAGCGAAGGCGTCATCCGCGAACTATGCCTCATCAAGGTCGCCGCCGGCCCCAGCGAGCCCAACGGCCTCCACTCCCGCTCCCAGATCTTCGAGCTCGCGCAGGTATTTCGCGCCCGTGTGGTCGATCTAGCGCCCGAATCCATCATGCTCGAAATGACCGGGTCTTCCAGCAAAATTGAGGGCCTGATTCAGGTACTCCGCGAGTCGAACTACACCATCCTCGAAGTCTCCCGCACCGGCCGCATGGCGATGCGTCGCGGCAAGCACACCAGCCGCGTCCTCAAAGCCCTTGGCACGCCCAACGGAAATGGGCCTACCAACTTCACCCCACCAGATTTCTCCACCGACGAAATCATCCCCAACGAATTTCCCGACGTCCACGAAGAAGAGTAGCCATGCCCGGCTCGCCGCCAGCCCCTCCACCGCCGCTTCCCATCGACACCCGCACTCAGTGGGACAGCAAGCGCACCATGCTCGAAGGCATTGTCCTGGGCGCGGTCTACGGTATCTTCTTTCGTCTTGAAGCTCACTTCGCCTGGGGCGGTTCCAACTCCGCCATGGTCATGACGATTGCTTTCCTCTTCCTCGGCCCGATCGTCATCGGCATTCTCACCATTCGCCGCGCCGAAGCAATTGGACCCGTCAGCGTATGGAAGTGGATATTTTTGCCGTGGATCTCGGTCGGCCTCATGCTCGCGGCCATGTGTGTCCTCCTGCTCGAAGGAGCCATCTGCGTTCTCATGGCCGCGCCCGTAGCACTAGTCTGTGCCAGCATTGGAGGCGTAATCGCCGGCCTCTGGGGTCGCCTCCGCAAACCCTCCAGCCGGACACTCACCTGCATCGCCGCGCTTCCCTTCCTACTCGCGCCCGCCGAGGCCCACCTCATCGCACCGCCCTCCACCCGCACCGTTGCCAGCGAGATTCTTATCCATGCTCCTGCTGCGATCGTCTGGCAGAACATCGAGCGCGTCCCGGCTATCTCCCCGTCTGAACTCACCTCTACCTGGCCGCAGCGCATCGGCTTCCCGCGCCCGATCGAAGCCACCCTGTCGTACGAAGGAGTTGGCGGCATCCGCCACGCCAGTTTCGAACGCGGCCTCATGTTCGTCGAAACCGTCACCGCCTGGAAGCCCGAGCATCGCCTCGCCTTCGGCATCCGCGCCGACTCTGCCCACATCCCAACCGCCACCCTGGACGAGCACGTCACCATCGGAGGCCGCTACTTCGATGTCCTCGACGGTGAATATCGACTTGAAACCCTACCAAGCGGTGACACCCTACTCCACCTCACCAGCCACCAGCGCCTCTCCACCGATTTCAACGCGTATGCAGGCCTCTGGACCGACGCTATCATGCAGAATCTGCAAACAAGCATCCTCCAGGTGATCCAGCATCGCTGCGAACACGCGTAAACTTGCAATACCAACCGAAAGAGAGAAGAAAACAAAATCATGGCAAAGACCTACCACGACGCAGACGCAGACCTCTCCCTCATCCAGGCGAAAAAAGTAGCCATCATCGGCTATGGCTCGCAGGGTCACGCCCACGCCCTCAACCTCAAGGACTCCGGCGTCGACGTCCGCGTTGGTCTCCGCGCGGACTCCCCCAGCGCGGACCGCGCCCGTAAAGCCGGCCTTGTCGTCGGCACGGTCGCCGAAGTCTCCAAATGGGCTGACGTCATCATGAACCTGACGCCCGACCAGACCGCCGCCAAGGTCTACCACGCCGAGATTGAGCCGAACATGAAGCCCAACGCGACGCTGATGTTCGCACACGGCTTCAACATTCGCTTCCGCACCATTACACCGCCCGCTGGTGTCGACGTATCCCTGGTCGCGCCCAAAGCTCCCGGCCACCGCGTCCGCGAAGTCTTCACCGAAGGCGGCGGCGTTCCCGCCCTTGTCGCTGTTGAGCAGGATAAGAGCGGCACCGCCATGGCGCTCGCACTAAGCTACGCCAAAGGCATCGGCACCACCCGCGCTGGAGTCTTGGAAACCACCTTCACCGAGGAGACCGAAACCGACCTTTTCGGCGAGCAGGCCGTCCTTTGCGGAGGCACCTCCGCCCTGGTCAAGGCCGGCTTCGAAACCCTGGTCGAGGCTGGCTACCAGCCCGAACTTGCCTACTTCGAAGTCCTCCACGAGCTCAAGCTCATCGTCGACCTGATGTACCGCGGCGGCCTCGCCTACATGCGCCACTCCATCTCCGACACAGCCGAGTGGGGTGACTATGTCGCCGGTCCACGCATCGTCACACCCGAAGTCAAAAAAGCCATGAAGTCGCTCCTTAACGATATTCAGGACGGCACTTTCGCCAAGAAGTTTATTGAAGAAAACGAGACGGGACGTCACGAGTTCACCCGCATCCGCAAGCAGGAAGCAGCTCATCAGATCGAGACCGTCGGCGCCGGCCTGCGTGCGGCGATGCCCTTCCTCGATCCTGTCAAAGTAGTGGACGGAGCGGTTCAAAAAGCCTGACCTTAAACCTGGGATTGTTACCAACCAAGTACCCCTTTCTCCGTGCAGGTCGTCCACTACCGGAAGAATGGGGTATTTTTGGGTACGCCTTGACTCGTATTAACTACGCTTCTTGCTGTTATCGATAGGAAAAATAACCAGTTACGGATTACCAAAGATTCGCACCAAACCCGATTTTCCGTCATTGGAATTCGCACGCCGCATGTTAGCTTCAAAAAAAGTCATATAACCTGATCGTGTCATTCCCCACATTTCTGGGCAGGCCCTATTATTTCAAGGAGCACCACCCCTATGCTGAAACTGCCCCTTTTACTCTTGGTTCTGCTTGGTACCTGCACTGCTCAGGAACCTCCATCGCTCGTCCAGCTACAAAGCAATTCGCGCATGCTGATTGTCTTCGCGCCCGATGCCAACAGCCCCAATTTCAGATTGCAGGTGGACCTCATCCAGCGCCATAGCTTCGAGCTGTCTGCGCGAAACACCGTCTTCGTCCCCATCTCGACTGCTTCGAAATATGGCGAGGAAAAGTTCAGCTTTGAGAACTTGCCCGTCGGTACAGCAGCCGAACAGGCGCAAGCGCGCAGCAAGTACCAGGTTCGGCCCGGTGACTTCCTCGTCATCTTGGTCGACGAGAACGGCAAGCAGCAGATTCGCTCGGCGATCCCGGTCGACATCCATGAGTTAGTTGCAAGCCTGGACGCTTTGCCACCCTGGCACTAGACCATCGCTCCCAACTGGGCAACCAAGGGCGTCTATGCAGCTTTCCTAAAAAAGGACCTGCGTGCAGGCCCTTCCTTTTGTCTGATCAAGGTAAACTCGACATCCATGGAGACCTCTTCCGAACTAGACCTTGAGGCGGGCGTCCTTCCGCCAGAGCAGCGCACGCCGCCGGAGGAAATAGTTGCCGCCCTTCGCGGCGTTCCCGCGCTCGACGGCATGTCCGATCAAGATTACTTATGGCTCGCTCACAATGGCATTGAGCGCAAGATCGGTCCGGGCGTTATGATCTTCCGCGAAGGTGATGCGCCAATCGGCATGAACATCATGCTCCGCGGCGAGGTCCACATACGCCGAGCCCAGACCGGAAACGTCTCCTTCTTGATTGCCCGCATGGGCCAAATGTCTGGAATCCTGCCCTTCTCGCGCATGAAAGGCTACGGCGGATCGGGCTATACAGTCGGCGAGGTGTGGACTCTCGACATCCTCAAGGAAAATTTTCCGGCGATGCTCTTGGCCATCCCTTCCATGAGCCAGCGCAGCGTATCGGTGCTGCTCAATCGCGTCCGCGAGGTCACCCGGATCGAGATGCAGGCCGAAAAGCTTACCGCCCTCGGCAAACTAGCTGCGAATCTCGCCCACGAACTTAATAATCCGGCCTCGGCTGCGCAGCGATCAGCCGCAAGCTTGTTCGGCGAGCTACGCAACTTTGGCGACCAGAAACAGCAGCTTGGCGCTACCCTCGCCACAACTGGTCAGTACGAGCTATATCAGGATTGGGCCAGGCGCACCCGCGAAAAGATGGCCGGGTATTCGAGCCGTGCTATCCTCCCCGATAACCCGCTCGACCTAAGCGATCGCGAAGAGATGTTCCGCGCTTGGTTTGAGCGACGCGGCATCCCCGAAGCCTGGGCCATCGCCTCAGTCGTCGCCGAATCTCCGATGACGCTTTCCCATCTTGAAGAGCTCGCGACCATGCTGTCGCCCGACGCGCTTGCCATCTCTGCGGCCGCCTTTTCCAGCTCGCTGCGCGTAGAGCGCATGGCCGAGACCGTCGTTAACTCCACCGTCCGCATCTTCGACTTCATCTCCGCAATCAAGGATTATTCCTACATGGATCAGGCGCCCATCCAGGAGATCGACCTCGCCCAGTCCCTGGACACGACCCTAACAATGTTGAATTCGCGCCTTCAGCACGTCATCGTCGAGCGAAAGTACGATCCCAATTTACCTTTGATTAGCGCTTACGGCAGCGAGCTTAATCAGGTTTGGACTGAGTTGATTGCGAACGCGCTCGACGCGATGAAAGACTCAGGAACACTCAGCCTCAAGACCAGAGCGATCGGCAAAATGGTTTCCGTTGAAATTATGAATGACGGTCCAGAAATTCCACCCGGAATCGCTTCACGCATCTTCGAGCCGTTCTACACCACGAAACCGCCAGGCCAGGGCCTCGGGCTCGGTCTGGATGCGGTCAATCGTATCGTCTCGAAACACAATGGCTCGGTTGCGGTTAATTCCAAACCTGGCAACACTTGCTTCCAGGTACGTATCCCCGTTGAGCGCGCCGAGGCTTATTGATCGTCGAACCGCCATTAGGTCGTCGCGGAACGAGCTAAGTCGTTGTCACTTCGACGCCGCGCCAGAATGCCACGTGATGCTTTACGCTGCGTGCTGCAGGCTTCGGATCAGGGTAATACCACGCGGCATCCGGATTCTCCTGGCCATCCACCACCAAGGTGTAATACCGGGCCTGCCCCTTCCATGGGCAACTCGAAGTGGTCGAACTCGCCTTAAAGTATTCCCGATTCACCGACTCGTCAGGGAAATAGATGTTTCCCTCAACTGTCTCGTACTTGTCGCTTTCAGCGAGGGTCTGCCCGTTCCAAATTGCTTTAGCCATATCAATCCCGCGTTCTTTCAATAAGTTACCGGCGCCGCACGCAACGAGCGGGGCGGCGACTCCGGATCCGTAACCCCGAACACCACCGTTCAGTTGTAGCAGAAATGTACCTTAAAGGGAAAAGAGCAGGGCCGGTGGCCGTAATCACCTCGACCGGTCGGCATGTACCTGATCACTCCAACGTAAGTGTTCGACTGCTTGAACTCAGATCTCCAAGCATCTTAGTGACTCGCTTTCCCCGGTCCAAACGTCTTCAAAAACATCTCATAAAGAGCCATCGCAGTTGGATATTTTGTAATGAGTTCAGCGGTGTGCCTCATGAAGGGATTGCCAGACGCCTTTTCCGTCTCCGCATGAAAATGATGGAACTTGGCGTACAGCAGAATTCCCTCTCCATTGGAGTCAAAGAAAAGATCGGCATCTACCGCACCCTGAAGTACGAAAGACGCCGCCATCTCCCAGTAGCTGATGGCCTGTCGCCAGAACGCGTTTTCCTTCGCACCTACGTCCCGCGAAACTGCCCGCAACTCCTCCAGCGTCTTCGGCTTGAACTCAAACACCATAAATCGACGAGCCTTACGCAGCGTCTCTTCCCGCCGCAAATCGTAAAGCCGCATCACTACCTCTGCATCTGCCGTCGTCGCCATCTTCGACCTCTTTCTTGCGAACATCCAAGACTACGCTACGCTCTCCACCATCGGGCGCGTCTTCTCCGGATCCGGCAGTCCCAACACCGGCACTGTCTCCGAGGCAGGCGGCCCGACCTTCTTCTGATAACTACACTCCGGAGTCGTGGGGGCCTCAATTTTCGCGCCCTTCTTCGGACGCCGCTTGGGCAATGCTTCCCGATTGTTTGGGCACACCAGGAACGTCCCCTTGGCGTTCGCCACCTCGAGCAGGTACGCGCTATCGCACTTGGGGCACTCTTTATTCACCAGCTTCAGGTTGCTGGCGAAATCGCACTTAGGGTAATTCACGCAGCCATAGAACGTGTCGCCACGCTTGGTCTTGCGCACCGCGATGTCGCCGCCGTCCTTCGGGCACGGTACCTCCAGCAGCTCCTGCTTCACGTACTTGCACTTCGGATAACCGCTGCACGCGATGAACTCGCCGTACTGGCCGTCGCGCAATAGCAAGGGCTTGCCGCACTTCGGACACATCTCCTCCAACACTACCGGTGGCTTTTGCTGCACCTTCTGCGTCAGCTTGCGGATCGTCTTGCACGGCGGATCGGCCGAGTAGTCCGGACAGCTCATAAATGGTCCCCAAGGCCCATTCTTCAGCACCATTGTCTTGCCACAGTTATCGCAGAACTCCTCCTCGGGCACATCGTCCGCGCCCGGAGCGCTTAGGTCTGGCTTCGCTGCGAAGTTCTCCTTGGTGAAGTCGCAACTCACCTGCTCCACGGTAACCTTCTTGCCCGCACGCTGCGCCAGTTCGACCGCCGCTCCCATCTCCTTCGCGTCAGCCACGTCTTGCGCGAACTCCGTCACATCCTCAATCATCGCCTTCACGGTCATCGGAAAACTTAGCGCCGTCGTGATCTTCTTCGTCACCGCCTTCGCATCCTTCTTCCACGGCCCGGCAGCAACCGTAATCGGCTTTAGCCTGGTGAAGTTCGAGCACGAATAGAAGCTCCCAAATTTGCCCCACTTCAGAATCAGCTTGCTGCCGCACTTATCACAGGTCTCCGTTGTCGCATGCTCCATGCGCTTGATGTCTTCCATGTTCTTGCCTGCGACAACAAGTTCCTTCTCAAAGTGGTCATAGAAGCCGTTCAACAAATCTGTCCAACGTTCCTGGCCATCCTCCACCGCATCTAGTTCCGTCTCTAGCTTGGCCGTATATTGCGGATCAAAGATGTACGGAAAATTCTTTACCAATAGGCCCGTCACTACGGTGCCAATCTCCGTCGGCACAAACTTGGCTTGGATCTTCTTGACGTAGTCGCGATCTTGAATCGTATTAATGATGGAGGCATACGTCGACGGTCGCCCAATTCCCCGCTCTTCCAGCACCTTCACCAGGCTCGCTTCGTTGAAGCGTGGCGGCGGTTGCGTGAATTTCTGTTCCGGCGCAAGCTTCTCTAGCCGGAGAGCCTCGCCATCACTCAACTCCGGCAGCCTGCGATCCGATTCGCCCTCATCGCCTTCGGCGGGCCCACCCTCAGCAGCCTCACGCGCCAGCTTCCCGGCCTGTGCCTCCTCTTCCTTTGAAGCCTGCCGCCTTGCAGCCTCCCGCGTCCGCTTATCTTCTTCCTCAAACTTCAGGAAGCCGTCGAACTTAAGCACACTTCCGGTCACGCGGAAATCATAAGAGTGATCCGCTTTCGCCTCAATGTCTACCGTCGTCTGGTCGAAGATCGCCTGCGTCATCTGGCTCGAAACAAACCGTTGCCAGATCAACCGGTATAGTCGAAACTGCTCATCGCTCAGATACCGGCGAATCGACTCCGGAGTGAACGACACGCTGGTCGGACGAATGGCTTCATGCGCGTCCTGCGCGTCCTTCTTCCCCTTGTACTCAACTGTTTTGTCAGGCAAATATTTCGGACCAAGCTTCGAAATGTATTCGCGAGCCTCAATCACCGCGTCCGGACTCACGCGTATTGAATCGGTCCTCATATACGTGATCAGGCCGACCGTGCCCTCATTCCCAATCTCAACGCCTTCATATAAACGCTGCGCCACGCCCATGGTGCGCCGCACATTGAAGCCCAGCCGGCTCGATGCATCCTGTTGCAGCTTGCTCGTCGTATACGGAGCCGAAGGATTTCGCCTGCGTTCCTTCTTCTCCACTGAACGCACACGCCACTTTGCCTGCTCAAGCTGCGCGACAACTTCATCCGTCGCCTCCTTGTCAGGGAGCGCGTTCGCAAGAAATATCTCCTTGCCGTCTTTGTCTGTGCCGTTCGCAACACGCAGGGACTCGCCGTTCACGCCCACCAGCTTCGCCGCAAACGTCTGCCGACCTTTGCCGGCGTCAAGTTCAGCTTCTACCGTCCAGTACTCGACAGGCTTGAAGTCGTTGATCTCCTGCTCGCGTTCCACAATCAACCGCAGCGCGACAGTCTGCACCCGGCCTGCACTCAGTCCGCGCCGGACTTTATCCCAAAGCAAAGGCGAGATCTGATACCCCACCAGCCGATCCAGCACACGCCGAGTCTGCTGCGCGTCCACCAGGTTTTCATCCACATCGCGCGAGTGCAGGAACGCAGCCTTCACCGCTTTCTGCGTAATCTCGTTGAACGTTACACGCCGCAGCTTCGACTTGTCCTTCATCATCGGCTTCAACTGCATCGAGAGATGCGCAGCAATTGCCTCACCTTCGCGATCCGGATCGGGCGCCAGATAAACCCAGTCTGCCTTCGCCGCCAGCTTCTTCAGACGATCCACAACCTTCTCTTTGCCCGGAGAGACAATGAGCGTCGGCGCAAACGTCCGATGCAAAAGTTCCACACCAATGTCGTTCTTTGGCAGGTCCATGATGTGGCCAATCGACGCCTCCACCAGGTAATCGCTGCCGAGATATTTATTGATCGTCTTCGCCTTCGCCGGCGATTCCACGATCACAAGTGACTTTGCCATTCGTTCCCTTCAAACTCCAAAACACATTGCAGGAAGACAACCTTCGTCCTCCACGTTTCAAATGCGAACCTAACACGGAACCGCAAAACAAGCGAACCCACCCACTTCGGAAAAGGCACAACTGCCAGTCGAGAATCTACACCCATAGACTCCCATTCTTCAATTCCGTTTCATATCGTTGCCGACCCGCGCCGGTCCACAGCCGCGTTCCCCCAAGCAAACCAAATCATTCGAAAGACATGCTCTTGATCCGTGTCCATCGGTGCAAATTCATGGCAATCTCTTATGGTTGCTCGTCAGAAGCGACGTAAGTAATTCTTCCCCGGCATCTGCTTCACGCGCCCACTCAGTTCCAGTTCGAACAGCGCAGTAAATATCTCCGCTGAACCTAGCTGACCTTCAAGCCCCTCGATCAACTCATCGAGTTGGATCGACTCATCTCGCCGAAGCTTGTCCAGTACCAGGCGCTCATGTTCAGGAAGGGGCCTATCGTCGTCTCTACTAAATAAAGATGCGGCCCCGCCCACTCTCGATTCAATCTGCCCCGCCGCCTGCATCTCCTCTTCGAGCTTGCGTTTCACGTTAGAAGGCAGATCCTCCCACACATCCTCCCACGTCGCCGTGAGCTTAGCACCCTGCTTGATCAACGTGTTAGGACCCCATGAATTTTTATTAGTCACGTTCCCCGGCACCGCGTACACATCACGATTCTGCTCCATCGCGCACCGCGCAGTGATGCGCGTGCCCGAGTACTCGCCCGCCTCCACCACTAGCACGCCGACACTCATCCCACTCAAAATCCGATTGCGCAAAGGAAAATTCTGCGGCGCTGGAAAGGTCCCTAGCCGATACTCGCTCACGATCGTCCCACCCGATTCCACAATCCTCTCCGCGAGCTTCTTGTTCTCCTTCGGGTACACCACGTCGATGCCGGTCCCCCACACCGCTACGGTCTTCCCGCCCGCGTCGAGAGCGCCCTTGTGCGCTGCCGAATCCACCCCCCGCGCCATGCCGCTTAATATAGTCAGCCGCCGGTTCGCCAGATCGCGCGACAGCATCTCCGCCATCCCCAGCCCATATGGCGAAGGCTGCCGAGTCCCTACCACCGCAATTCCAGGCCGCGGGAGCAGTTCGGCGTTGCCGCGAATCCAAATCACTGCCGGCGGATCGTAGATCTCAAGCAGTCGCTCCGGATAAGCCGCATCCCCACGTGTCAGGAAACACCCTCCAACGTCCGCAACCCGCTTCGCCTCGTCCTCCGCAGCCTTGAAGGCACATCCCTCAAATACAAATTGCGCCGCTCGCGCCGGCAAACCCGCACCCTCAAGCTCGGTCAGCGAAGCCTCAAACACGCGCTCCGCCGCACCCAGCCGAGCCATCGCTTTTCCAATTCGCATTGGCCCCATCTCCGGCGTCAACATCAGCGCCATCCACCCCAGCCTTGCCGTCTCGTTCGTATTCAGCGTGTACTGCTCTGTGTCGCTGCGTGTCGTCATCTCACTCCGTCATCAAATCGGTCAGCTATCCTTGCGCTCTTTTTCGGTAGCTACTCAAGGCTACCAATCGCGCCCTCGCCAGCATCTCACATTCGAGAGTCGCTCCAACCGTAAAACAGAGCAGACACGTTTTGGCCACTCAAACCTCGCGGTGTCAATGTAAATTGTGACCGTTTAGATGTCCGCTCTTTACCGTCGTCCACGGCGACACAGGGAAAAACCATGCATAAGAGTTTCATATCGACCGGTGCGCTATTTCTTGCTCTAGCGCTTGCCTTGCCTGCTAACGCTGCGACTATCACCTACAGTACAACCCTCAAAGGGGCCAACGAAGTACCATCGAATGCAAGTTTGGCATCCGGTACGGCTATGTTTACGCTCACCGGCGATTCGCTCAGCGTTCTCGAATCGTATAGCGGGCTCTCTGCGCCAGCGACCGGAGCCCACATACACTGCTGCTCCTCTGCTAGCAGCTCTGCTATGGTAGCGGTTCCGTTTAGCGGGTTTCCAACAACTACGTCAGGTACCTATTCCCACACCTTCGACTTAACCTCGTCTGCAATCTATACTTCCGGTTTTCTCGCCCTTGAGGGTGGGACCGCTGCAGGTGCCGAGGCCGCCCTTATCGCCGGCTTTAATAGCGGACTGGCTTACGCCAACATTCACGATTCCAGCTTTCCGGCAGGAGAAATCCGGGGAACCATCTCGCCGACGCCGGAACCTGGAGGATTCGTGCTTCTGGGAACTGGGATGATCGGAATCCTGCAAGCGGTTCGCAGAAAAGTTCGCGCTTAACTAACAGGGCCTTCGTTGGGTATTAACCCGCGAAGGCCACAAACTCCGCGCCAACTTACTTGCCCGTTTGCAAACCCGCCTTAGCGAGCATCTCTACAAACTGTCGCTGCGTCCGCATATCGATCGACTCCGCAACCAGCTTCCCATCGCGGTCGAACACAAATGTCCTCGGCAGTCCGTCGACGTGAAACTCCTTACCCACCTTGCCTCCGTCATCCAGCAAAACCGGCGGATGATAATTAGTCCCCGAAATGTACGAGCCCACCGTAAACGGATTCTCGTTTGAAATCGACAGCACTACCAATCCCTGCGACTGGTAGTGCGCGTAGATCAAATCAAGGTCGCCCATTTCTTTCCTGCATGGAGGACACCACGTCGCCCAGAAATTGACTACGACAATCTTGCCTTTCAACGCCGACAGCGTAACCTTTTTACCTTTCAGGTCTGTCAGCGTAAAGTCGGCCTTTTGAACATCGGCGTCGTTCACCGCGAGGATTTCCCTGGCTTTGGTCAGCAACGGATCCGTGAAGTCTGTGGTCACCCCTTCATACCGCTGCAGCTTAGCCAGATCCGAGTATGGCATGGCGGGTACATCGTTCTTCTCCGACAACGGCGACTCCTTCAACGCCTGCACAAGCGTATCGGCCACCGCCTGCAGCGTCTGATGCCCGGGATCACCCTCGGTCGAGAGATGCGTCAGCAAATCCGCTAATTTCAACTTCGATATCCCGGCGGGAAGTGAGCGAATCTCCATCGCAATCCGCATGGTGGTCACCGGTCGCTGCGCATCAGGAACTGCGCGCAGACCCGCAAGCTGCTTCCTGATCGAGAACTCAGTCGCCTGCCCGCGCACCGCAGGCGCAACAAGCAGGACCATTGCAACCGCCAACGCACACCGAAGATTGGTCACAGCTAATTCTCGCATTCTCATCGGAACGATGGTAGTGATTGATGGTTTCATTGGACATCGACGGCGTCTGGACTCGCAAATTTATTACACAACTTTTATTCCATCAAACTACCTGTACGCGCCCTCCTTTCAACCTCTGTCACCACCCACTCCGCACCGTCCATGGCGGATCGTGCCGCACATGCTGGCTGTGTCCGCACTCCAGTCGCACTAACCCTATGGCGTTGTTCATCCTGGTCAAAACCAACCACTGCACGTTGCATTCACCCTCCGCCTCCGCATCCCATAAACTAGTTTCTTGGGCCTGCACACCTCAAATCGCCTTCGCGTCGCCGCCATCGACTTCCTCAACCCCGCGCCGCTCATGTGGGACTTCGAACATCCACCCCTCAACACTGCGCTGGCCGAGCGCTATGACATCCACTACACCCAGCCCGCACTCTGCGCCGACGACCTGCTCAGCAATCGCGCCGACCTCGGCCTCATCCCCATCGCATCGCTCACGCAAGAACTCGCCATCGTCCCCGGATGCACCATCGCCTCGCTCGACCACGTCCGATCCATCCAACTGATCATCAAGCTCAATCGATCGAAAAACCGGTTACCCCATGTTCTGCGCAGCTCCATCGCGCAGAACATGGGAAGTCTCTCTTCAAATGAGGAAGCCTTGGCTTCTGTACGCACCGTAGCGGCAGACACCGCGTCCCGCAGCTCTCTTGCCTACGCGCAAATTCTGTTCCGCAAGTTTATCGGAACCGATCCGGAATTCCTTTCCGCACAAGCCGATCCGATTGCTATGCTCGCCCACTTCGACGCCGCGCTTCTCATCGGCGATCCCGCCTTGCTCGCACTTGAATCGCGCACTCAAATCGAGCAGTCAGCCGGTCCTTGCCTCTGGCTCGATCTTGCCCACGAGTGGCGCACCCGCACTAGCCTGCCTTGGGTTGCCGCCGTCTGGGCCGTCCGCCCCGAAGCCCTCACAAAGTCAACGATCACCGCCGCTCAACTCAACAACGACCTGCGGCAATCCCGTGACCACGGCCTCACGTACATCGACTCACTCGTTGCCGAATGGACCTCGCGCATCGCCATCCCACCCGACACCATCCGCAACTACCTCACCCACAACATTCACTACACACTCTCACCCGACTGCATCGCCGCCATCGAACTCTTCCGCCGTTACGCCTCCGACGCCGGTATCCTTCCGCCACTCCCTACCCTGCGCTTTCTTTGAATCAAAACTCTCCGCGACTTCCTATCCACCCCACGCGTCTTATCTTTAATGATGCCTTTGGCCGCAGCCTTGATCGCCTCACCCCGTCCCTTCTTCGAGGCTTTCGCCGCCGCTCTTCCGGCTGCCGCGCATCACCCTAGTCTTCTGATTCATATGCTTTTGTCCTTAGGCATCGTGGGCGTCCTTCTTGTTTCCATCGTCGACTCGTCCTTCGTGCCATTGCCCCTACCTGGCATCACCGACATTATGATCGTGGTGCTCGCCGCGCAGCACGCCAATCTCTTTCTTCTTGTCGGAGCGGCGGCTTTCGGCTCCTTCCTCGGCGGCTTCTTCAGTTACAAGGTCGGACAATCAGGAGGTATGGCCTTCCTCGAAAAGCATGTTCCCCCGCGCGTCTTCCGGCGCGTAACCATATGGATGGAGAGCCATGCCATCCTCTCCGTCGCGCTTCCGGCAATCCTGCCGCCGCCCATGCCGCTGTCACCATTCGTTCTCGCCGCGGGCGCGCTTAAAATGTCACGCAACAAATTCCTCACCACGTTTACCATCAGCCGCTTGCTGCGCCACGCGCTGGCCGCCTGGCTCGGAATCCACTACGGCCCGCACGTGCTGCGCATGTGGAACATGTTCACCCGCAAATGGGAAGTTCCCATCCTCATTACTATCTGGAGCATCATCCTGATCAGCGTGGCCTTCGCCTTTTGGAAGCTCTACAAGACTTCGCGCGCAGTCATCAACTCGCGGCCAGATGCAGGCACAATCATCCCACCCGCCGAAGCCTGACCCACAAGGTTTCTCGAGCCTTGTACAGATCGCCTACATCTCCCACTGCAACAGCGTAGCGCCCACCGTAAAGCCCGCGCCTACGCTCACCAGAAGCACCAGATCGCCCTTCTGCAAGCGATCCTCATCGAGTGCCGTCTGCATTGCCATAGGAATCGTCGCCGCAGTCGTGTTTCCAAAGCGATCGATATTGATGATGACCCGATCCAGCGGCAATCCCAGCCGATCCGCAGTCGAAAGAATGATGCGCTTGTTCGCCTGGTGCGGAATGAATAACGCGAGATCCTTTCCGGTCACGCCATTACGAGTGAGTACCGTCTCCGCAGCCTCTGACATCTTGCGCACAGCGAACTTATACACCGCCTGCCCATCTTGATGGACGACGTGCATATTCGCCGCAACCGTCTCCGCAGTCGGAGGATGCAGGCTTCCGCCGCCCGGCATATTCAACGCCTTCGCACCCGACCCATCGATCTCGTGGAAGTAGTCGATCATCCCAACCTCGTCGCCTTCGCACGGCTCTAACAGCACCGCGCCAGCGCCATCGCCGAAGATCACGCACGTAGACCGGTCCTTGTAGTCGATGATCGAGCTCATCACATCGGCCCCAATCACCATCACCTTCTTCTGCGCACCGCTCTCAATCAGCTTCGCGCCCATCTGCAGCGCATATGGAAATCCCGAACACGCCGCCGAGAGATCGAACCCCCATGCACCCTTCGCCCCAATCTTGTCCTGCACCAGACACGCCGTCGCCGGAAAAAACATATCCGGAGTCACCGTCGCCACGATGATCACCTCAACATCCGTCGCGGCAATGCCACGCCTCGCCAGACACTGCCGCGCAGCCTCCGCAGCCAGGTCGCTGGTCGCAACTCCCTTGTCCACAATGTGACGTGTGTGGATCCCCGTCCGCTCCGTGATCCACTGATCGCTGGTTGCGACCATCCGCTCAAGATCGGCATTCGTCAGCAAACGCGGAGGAACATATGTCCCCACTGAACTGATCTTCGCCCGCACTTGCTGGCGCGGCTTCAACGTCAGACTCAAACTCTCACCTCACTGCTCTCATACCGATCCAGCACGCCTCGTCGCCGAGGTGCATCGATACCCAGCCGGTTGACACAGGTCACGCGAATCATTCTCTCCGACCAGCGCCCTAAGAACAAGTCCGTGCATGCGGTATCTCTGTCAATTGCAGCCTTATGGCGCGAACGAATATTCTCGCCGCACAAAAAACGTCCTCAAATTTTCTGGGGGCAGTGCAGAAACTCCAGCCTCAAGTTGTCAATATACAAAGTACAACCAGCAACTGAATTAAAAAGTACCGGGCGATCTACTGCGCCCATAATTACCCGTTACCGTTGCTTCCTTCCGGACCTGGCGGGGTTGGCAGGATTACGTCGCGTAGGACCCGGCACTCTTCGAGTCTACCATCACCATTGCCCTCGCATGCCGCCACACAGTAACCTCATCTCATGCATCGCCTCGCCCTGGCCACTCTGCTCCTTCTCTCCGTTCCAGCTATAGCCATCGACGTCCACGTCCGCGTCGACCCCTCTGCCCCGCACGCCAACCCCGGCAGCGAGAACCTAGCCAACTTTCCCACCATTCAGAACGCGCTCGATCACCACCCCTTCGCCACTCAGAACGGTCGCGTCTATATCGAGATTGAGCCCGGAACTTATCACGAGCGCGTCATCGTTACACAGAATCACCCGAACATCACCCTCATCGGCCTGGGTAAGTTGCCCGAGGATGTCGTCATCACCAATTCGCTCAACGCCAAAGCGGCCGGCGGGACCTTCTTCACCGAGACTGTCGAAATCAACGGCACGGGCTTCGAGGCCGACAACATCACTTTCGAAAACACAGCGGGCAACACCGGCCAGGCCGTCGCCGTAGCCAATCGCGGCGACCGCTCCATCTTCAAGCACTGCCGCTTCCTCAGCCATCAGGACACGCTCTTTGCCGACTACGGCCGCCAATACTACGTCGATTCCTATATCGAAGGTGGAGTCGATTACATCTTCGGCAACGCCACCGCCGTCTTCGATCGCGACCAACTTCACTCCAACGGCCCCGGCTTCCTCACCGCCCAGTCCCGCACTTCCAAGGATCAGAGCACCGGCTATGTCATCCTGAACAGTAAAGTCACCGCCGACCTCACCGCCTCACCGTTCGCTTCCAACGATGCCAACGCCATCGGCGCGAAATCCTCCGCCTCCGCTCACAACACAATAGGCCTCGGACGCCCATGGCGCGCATTCTCCCGCGTTATCTATATCAATACGCAACTACCCGCAGGACTCAACCCCGCAGGCTGGAACAACTGGTCGAACGCAGCCAACGAATCGACAGCCTACTACGCCGAATTACATTCCACCGGGCCGGGCGCATCAACTTCAACCCGCGTGCCCTGGTCCCACCAACTCACCCCCGCCGAAGCGAAGCAATACGCTCCAGCCACCTTCCTCAGTGGCCCTACATCGGGTCCAGACCACTGGAACCCGATCGCCGAAGCTGCAAGGCTCCCCTGACCTCTTTGGCGCTGCCGGAATATAAGGATTTGCCCCTCCTCATTCCTTTGAATCCGCATCCAATTGATTGGGCCCTGAATTAGTTGCAACGCAAATCTAGTTGATCGGAGTTTCTCCCATGCTCATCCTTCTCCTCATCCTCATTCTTGTCTTCGGCTTTGGCGGATACCGCATGGGCCCTGGAATGGGCTACTACGGCGGCGGCGGAATTTCACTCATCCTCGTCATCGTCGTAATTCTGCTTTTGCTTAAAGTCATCTGACCTCGCTACTTCGATTCACCTAGCCTCTTGGCCTGCGCCACTCGCCCAAATATCGAGTCGCGCAGGCGGGAGTGCTCCAAATCCGCAAAAGACCAGCCCTCCCCGGCATTACTCAAATCCCCCCGCCTACAACTTAAGTTGAGCCGATTTTTCGTAAGGATCACGGTATCCTCCTCGCGAGGACCGGAGATGATTCGAAAGTTTTCTGTCGTCTGTCTGCTTAGTTGTGCCGCCGCCGAGGGACAGTCCTTCGTCTCGGCGAAGGCTGCGGGAGCTCCAGGCTTCGAGCCGAATTCGGCGCATGCTATTACCGCGACGGCCAGTCTTCCTCAGTTCGATGCCGTTACGATAAAGCCGGCACTCGCGAGAGATCAGCAGAGCAATACCATCTATGCCTATCCGGGCGGAAGGATCTTCTGTGCGCATTGCACTTTGCAATTTCTAACCACGCTGGCATTCAACCTGCCCGAATGGCAGGTGACCGGAAGCGCGGAGTTGATCAGTTCGACCAGTGACAACCGCTACGACATCGAGGCCACGGCACCCGAAGGGTCGCAGACCACTACCTGGAATTCCAGGACACCTCTGAGCGAAGCCCAGCGCCAAATGCTCAAATCACTCCTGATCGAACGATTCGGTCTAAAAGGCCATAGCGAGACAAGGTCGGACACCGTCTACATCCTGCAAAGAGGCGACCAACCCCTCAAGCTGGTACCTCCCTTGCATCCAGACGAATCCCACTGGGCCGGCGGCGTCGGTGGAGGCCCCGTCATCGGCAGCACCGGCATGAGGGGTAAAAATATCTCAATGGCCGAGCTCGCCACTCGAATCAGCGGTGCTCTCAAGCGACCTGTGCTCGATCAGACGGGACTAACGGGAACCTTCGACTTCGAATATCGCATTGGCGATCAGGTTGCGAACTCCGACGTGACCGGCGCTGTCCTCACGTCCATGCACGGAATTGGACTCAAGCTCACACCCTCCAACGGCCCGGTCGAGATGCTGGTCATCGATCACGCCGAACCCCCTTCGCAGAACTAGCCCGCCCACACTGGTTCCACAACGAGTCCAAGACACCGAGTCCAAGACACCGGGTGCCCCATGTTCGACGCGGCCTTTCCGCGTCGAACATGGGGTTACTCCTTTGCTGACCTCACCTAAAACGGACGCGAACGAAGCGCCAGTTAAACCCTCCTCCCTGAGCGAGTTGGCACGCTGATTTACACCGTATGATTAGTAGGGCGATATTGAGGTGGATGAATTCGGCAAAGTTCCTCGCCGGGTGGGGCTCCGACAGCGATGCGACCAGACTATACGAGTTACCCACAGTATATCGGGGGAGGGGGCCATGCACATGAAGCCGAAAGACACCAACTTTAGCGCTGTCGCAAAGCGCATTCTCCTCAGTTGGAGTGGAGGCAAGGACAGTGCTTGGGCCATCCACCTTCTTCGCCAACAGCCCCAATACGAGGTCGTTGCTCTCGTCACCACCATCAACGAGAAGTTCCGCCGCGTCGCCATCCACGGCTTCCGCGAAGAGCTACTCGATCAGCAAGCCGACTCCATCGGCTTACCGATCTGGAAGGTCGATCTCCCCTTCCCCTGCACGAACGCCGACTTCGAATCCCGCATGGCCCAGGTTTGCACACGCGCCGTCGCCGAAGGCCTTTACGGCATCGCCTTCGGAGACCTATTCCTCGAGGACATCCGCGCCTATCGCATCGCAATGCTCGACGGTACTGGCCTCCAACCCATCTTCCCCGTATGGACTCCCGACCTCGGCATCTCTACCGCCGACCTCGCCCGCCAGATGGTCGCCGCCGGCCTGCGCGCGCATCTCACCTGCATTGACCCACGGGTCCTCAACTCCTCCTTCGCTGGCCGCACCTTCGACGCCGACCTCCTGGCTGACCTTCCAGCAGGCGTCGACCCCTGCGGCGAGCGAGGCGAGTTCCACACCTTCGCCTTCGCCGGCCCAATGTTCTCGCGTACCGTATCTGTAGTACCTGCGCAGACAGTAGAGCGCGATAATTTCATCTATGCCGAACTCCTCCCCGCACCATAGTTCAATCCTTGCGGTCACATACCGAATGAAGATGGCCCTGCACACCGCACCCCTGCGGCGCTGGCTTCCTGCATGTCTGCTGCTGGCGACCGTGTGCACAGCCTCCTCGCAGACCCTGGCCCGACCTGGTTGGAACGCCTCCGGCTTCAACGCCGATCCATGGTGGAAGCGCGCAGTTTTTTACCAGGTAACAGAGGCAAGCCCTACTTCGCCCACGGCCTCGGACAACGCCGCCAGTCCACTGTCGCCTTCGACCGTCGACTTCAAGACAATTACCGCCAACCTCGGCGCCGCACAATCTCGCGGAGTCGACGCGTTGATTCTGCCCATGCCCGCATCGCAATTACCTGATGCGACGCTCGACACCTTCGATGAGCTGATTCGCCAGGCGAGCACACGAGGCATCCACGTTCTCCTGACCCTCTCGGCAACGAGCGTGACCTCCGATCTCTCCGCCACGGCACGTTTCTGGCTCAGCCGCGGAGTGTCCGGGTTCCGCATCGTAACGCCGCCGCAGACCAGCGCGCAGGACAGCCAGGCAATTGTGAGCGCCGTGCGAAAGATCACCAGCAGCACGGTGGGAGGGCGCGTCATCCTCTCGGACCTGCGCCCCGATGCGAGTACCTACACTGCGGTAGCAATCACGCCGCATCGCACCCGCCACGCACGCATCGTGAGCGCGGCTCGCTCGGACGACTCAGATGGAGCGCAATTGCATATCGATTCGCACTCGACGCTGCCGGCGTTGCCCAGCGCTGCAAACCTTCGCCAGATGCTATCGCAGTCGCTCGATCCCAACGCAATCTTCGATATCCAGCCGCCCGCCCTGATACCCGGTTCGGCCGATCCGTATTCCGAGCTGACGAAGGTGATGGCTGCAATCGCCCTCACGATGCGTCCAGCCGCATTGATTGTAGCCAGCGAGAATCTATCCCCGCAATCCAGCACGACGGACTCCGCCCTGGCGGACTTATATCGGAAGCTGACTGCATTGCACCACGGCCATTCGACCTTGCGGTCCGGAGGCGTGACCACACTCGACTTCGACTCGCAGAATGCGTTGGTCTGGGTTATCCGTCCAGCTCCCAACGCGCGGGTGGCAGCCCCTGTCGTCGTGGCGTGCAACTTGTCGTCGTCGCCGGTTCGGCTATCGCTCAGCGCGGCTATGAAAGGACTGGGCCTACATGGGTTTTACCTGCGGACGCTGTTGCGCACCGACAAGGCAATGGGCGCGCAGGATTTAAGCGCTGTAACCCTGCCTCCGTTTGGCGTCTACATCGGAGAGCTGCGCCGATGAAGTCACCACTGGAGATGCAGCAGCGAAGTAGCTTGGCGGGGCAGATCGATTGCTAAGGTCAGAGAACCGGCAGTGATATCCAGCCATTCGGGCGACGTAATGGTCTGGAGTTGCCCTGAGGCTTTAAGCTGAGCGTACTGCTCCGGCGTGGGATCCTGCGGCGATCCCATCGCCTTCCAGGCGGTGAACGCGTTGGAGTGGGTGTCGTCGATGCGGTAGTGCTCGAGCAAAACCTTGTGGACGCCGACGGGAAATCCGGTAATGGTGACTGTTACCGGAGCGGAGGCGGCAGGAAGGTCGTCATCGTGGTAGTTCCACAGCATTACGGCGGCTTCATGGGCCGCCTTGGTGGCAAAGGCGTCTACATCTGAAGCCTGCGACCGGACACCCGCTTTCACCATCTCCTCCACCCGAACCTGCGCGGAACTGGTGGTGGCAACGCGATCGCCCGAGAACAAGCCCGCCATGCGGAAAACGTTTAGCACGGGTTTGTCGACGCTATTGGTTGCAAGCGTGCGGAAGCCTTCAAAGTACTGCTTGCCCTCAAACTCGAACGCCCAGGTGACCATGCCGATCAGGTTCACCTTCGACTCCGCCGCGAGATCCAGCAATGCTTTCATAGCTGCTGCGGTGTAGCTGGGATAGAGCGGCCCGTTTCGGTAGGCGTTGGCCGGATTCTCTTTCGCGGAGCAGGCAGCGCAGCCTTCGGGATCGGCCTCGGAGAGGATGATAGGCAGATCGTGATACTTCGCTGATGCGGCGACCGTGCGGAAGCCGTTTGCGGCGGCGTTCAGTTCGTTGGAGAGCCCCATGCGGACGTGGGCTGGAGCATCTGGGCTGGCGGCAATCAGCCGTGGACTCCCCTTAGGATGGAAGGATATGAAATTGAGCGGCACAGCACTACCGGTTGCGGCGCTCTTGTCGTTGGCACAGTGATTGAGGAAGTCGGTGAGGAACGTGATAGCGCGCTCACCGCCCGGGCCAGTAGTTGCAGGGCCGCCGACGATGGCGTTGGGCAGTGCCTTGCGGACGCCGGCGACCGAGTAGTCGTATAGCTTGAAATATCCGGCTGGAGTGCCCTTCCAGTATGCAATGTCAGGTTCGTTCCAGACTTCAAAGTACCAGGTAGCGACCTCGGCCTTGCTGTAACGCTGGACGAGGTGCTCGGTGACGCGACGAACCAGTTCACCCCACATGGCATAGTCCTTCGGCGGGGTCTGCACGGAGCCGTCGAGCGTCTTCGGATAGGGAACGTAGTAGGGTCCGGTGCCGGTGGCAAGGTCCTTGGGCATGAATCCCAGTTCGACCATGGGGCGGACTCCGGCGTCGCGGTATGCGTCGAAGATACCGTCGAGAATCTTGAAGTCGTAGATCGGCTTGCCTGCAGCGTCGAGCGTGAAGACGTTGCTGGAGGACCACTTGAGCGGTGCGCTTCCATCGCCCGAGGTAAATAGATGATGCGCACGGACGTAAACGGGAACGGGCGAAAGGTCGTGCATCTCGCGGAGAAGTTGGCGCCCGTTCCGGGTGGTGGTCAAGTTCGATTCATCGTAGCCAAACCACGATCCGATGGGTTTATATGGGCCTTGGGATTTGGCGAGGTTAACCTGAACGGATACCTGCGCGGGGGCCGCTGGTCCCGCAGGGGTTTGCGCGGCACATCCGTGTGAGATGACTGCGAGGAGAACGGTAGCAAGGATGCGCATGGATGCTTTAGCCTCTGAGGGTGGACCTGAGTTCGACTGCGGTGACGTGTTTCAACCGTACTGTTCTACCTACGCGTAACAAACTCTCGCTCAGGGCTGCCATGAGATAAGCTTGCGGCGGAGGCAAAAGGTGCAATGACACTTTGGGATGTGCTTCTTGGAGGCTGGACCGCTTCCGAGGTCCTGATCCTGATCGTCACGCGGACCCGGCGCGGCGGTGGTACGGTAAGCGACGGAGGTTCCCTGCTGATTCTATGGCCGGTCATCTTCGCGGCGCTTAGCCTTGCGACCTGGATCGGCGCAACTCAGCCGCAGACGATATTTGGCGGCGCGCACTGGGTGCGCACAGCGAGTCTATGGCTGTTTCTTGCAGGACTTACCATTCGGTGGACGGCTATCGTGACGCTGGGCAGATCGTTTAGTGCAAACGTAGCAATTCGCATGAACCAGAAAGTCCAGAAGACGGGGTTGTTCCGGCTTGTGCGACATCCGTCCTACACGGGTCTACTTGTGATCTTTGCTGCGGACGGGCTGCACACACGGAACTGGCTTGGATTGGCGACCGTGCTTGTGCCAACAACGGTTGCGCTGCTCTATCGCATCCACGTGGAAGAACGTGCGCTCGGGGAGGCGTTTGGGGCGGAATATGTGGAATACAGCAGAGTGACGAAGCGGCTTGTGCCTGGGATTTATTAGCGGCTTACGAAGCCATCGGCCGCACGGCTACCGGGCAGAGTTGCACTTCTTCATGATGGCAGCATGCAGGCGCTCGCGGAGATCAGCGGGAAATTCGTAAATCTCATTTTCGCGATAGATCGCAATCGTCTGGCGAGTGGTGTCCAGGACGACCTCGCAGTGACGGCATTCGCGGATGTGGGCCTGCACTTCGGCGAGCAGTTGGGGGTCGACTTTGCCATCGAAGTAGTCGGTAAGTTGCGATAGAAAATCGGTGCAGGTCACGAATTTGCCTCTAAGTTTTTCTGCTTAAAGTAGCGGCTGAGCCGCTCGCGCAGTTGCAGGCGGGCGCGTAACAATCTCGATTTGACCGCGGGTACGCTCAATCCAAGTGCCTCGGCTGTCTCTTCGGTAGACAGGTTTTCAACGTCACGCAAGGTGAAAACAGTGCGGAAGCCCGGAGGAAGGCCCTGTATGGTCTTGCGCAGGATGTCGCCAAGTTCGCTCTGACCATAAAGTTGCTCCGGGTTGGGTCTCCACTCAGCGAAATCGCGCGGTATAGAGCCATCTTCAGTCTGAACGTCCTCGTTCATGGAGACTGTCTTGCTCGTCTTACGCTTACGCAGGCGCATCAAACTTTCGTTGACTGCGATTCGTACCAGCCAGGTGGAGAATTTGGAGTTGCCCTGAAATTGTTCCAGCTTCTCGTACGCTTTGAGAAACGCATCCTGCGTGATGTCTTCTGCATCCTCGCGGTTTTGGGTGATGTGCTGCGCTACCCGAAAAATTTGACGTTCATACTGTCGTACCAGTTGTTCAAACGCCGCTGTGTCACCCTGCTTGGCACGCGCTACTAACGCAACGTCGGGGTGGATCTCTTCGGTATCTGGGGATTGGATGGCTGGCATAAGTAAAAGTTGCACTTGTCCCGTCTAATTCATTGGAGACCTAATTGTCTCAGAACCCGCGACAAGCGTTGGGACGGCTTCTCGCTGGTTTCAGTGTAACTGGCTGCGATAGCGTGGGCAATGGGCGATGTACGCGAAGTTGCAATTCTGTCGTCGGCATTGCGTGGATGGTGGACGGATGTATCTGAAGTGGTTCGCGCTGGAGTACGACTGCGCGCAAGTGCGGACGCGGCTTTAAAGTCGTAGTGTGGGCTTTGGCTGGTTCAAGTGCGGTCGAGCAGGCCAATGGTTGGAGTGTGACGAAATGCTGGACAGAAGGTTTTTGTATCAAGCAGCTGCGGTATTAATTTGTCTGCTGTGGACTGGCGACAGACTTGCCGCGAAGACGCCTGATGGGGCGAGTCCGACCGCGTCTGCTGCATCCGCGTCGTCGAAAAAGAAGAAGTCAGTTGCAAAGAAGGCAGCGGCTCTTGTAATCCATAAGGCGGGAACGACCGCGGGCAGAAAGTCTTCCCGCGCCTCCACCAAGGCGAATCTTGGCAAGCACAATAAGACCAAGGCGCCGACGGCGCGCAGCATCAAGCTTACGAGTGCGTTTATGGCATCTACCCAATTGCGGCCTATGGCTCAGCAGCTGGCGGCGACACGCTCCGCGGCCGCTTACGGCGGAGTGCTCAGCTACGCGCAGAACCATCCCGGGGAGGGTGCTGCAGCAGCGTATCTTGCGCTGGGACATGCGTACATGCTGGACCATCGATTCGGAGAAGCGACGACCGATTTCATTCAGGCAAAACGCGCGGGCGAAGCGCTGGACGATTATGCAGACTACCTTGGCGCACAGACGGCGATCCAGGCAGGCCGGGGGGGAGATGCTTACGCGCTGTTAGATCATTTCGCCGATCATTATCCTGACAGCATCTTCGCAGGCACTGCGCCTGTGCTGCTGGCGAATGCGCATCTCCAGCAGGCAGATGCGAAAGGTGCGCTTGGTGTGCTCGAACCTTTCTTGAATACTTCCCAATCCAACGAGACGGATTTCCAATATGATCTGGCGCGAGCCTATCAACTCGAGGGAGACACGGCACATGCGGCGTCAATATTCCGCAGCCTGTACGCGACGAAGCCGTTGACGAATGAAGCAACCCAGGCCGCCACACAGTTGCAGGCAATGGGCCTACCGTTGAGCGCGGGAGAGCGCAAGATTCATGCAGACGTATTGTTCAATGCAAAACGATATGGCGAGGCAAGCGTCGAGTACAACGCTATCGGTAAAAATAACCCACAATTGAGCGCTGCCGATCGCGACGCACTCTCCATCTACGCGGCGGTGTGCGACTTCAAGCTGAAGCACCTGAGCCGGCGCGACATTGAAAAACTTCCCGAAACGGGTGACGATACTGCGGCGCTGAAGCTATATATGCTGGCAGAGCTTTCGCGGAACGAAGACGATCGGGCTGGCCATGATGGCCTGCTCGCGCAGATGGTGCAACGCTTTCCGCACAGCCGTTGGCTGGAAGAAGCTCTGTACTCAGGCGGCAACATGTATCTGCTGAAGAGTGACCCGAAGCAGGCAATCTATCACTACGCAACACTGGTGACGATGTTCCCGAGCAGTATGTACGCCCCGTCGTCACACTGGCGGGCCGCGTGGCTAAACTACCGAACTCGCAACTACTCCGAAGCAGCGCGGCTGATGGATGAGCAGGTTGAACGCTACGCGGGAGGCAGCGAGGTTCCCGATGCGTTGTACTGGCGCGGACGGATCTACGAGGAGGAGGAACATAACTTCCCGCAGGCAGTGAATTACTATCGCAGGCTGTCCGATATCTACCCGGATTACTACTATGCGAATCTGGCCAGGCAGAGGCTTGCGGTGCTGGGTACGCAGCCTGCCACGGCGCCGGCTGCGGCTCTCAGTGCGGCCCAAAAGGGGCCGCAGCCGGTGTTGACCGGCGAGCTTCCTGAGAACGATGTTCATCTGATCAAAGCGCGGCTACTGGCGAACGCCGCCCTCAATGAGTACATTGGGCCGGAGATTCGTGCGAGTCCGACCTCGAATGAATGGGGTGCGCTGGCGCAGGCGGAGATCTACGTATCCTATGGCGAATACACGCGCGCGCTACAGTCGATGAAGCACAGCGGCGTCTCGTTCTACACGCAGCCGATGAGTCGAGTGCCCGATATCTATTGGCATCTGCTGTTTCCGCAACCGTACTGGAGGGAGCTGGTGGCCGGCGCGGGGAATAATGCACTGGACCCATATCTTGTCGCCTCGCTGATCCGGCAAGAGTCGGAGTTCAATGCTGGTGCGATTAGCCATGCAAATGCGTATGGGCTGATGCAGCTGTTGCCGTCCGTTGGAAAATCAATGGCGAAGAAGCATGCGATTAAGCATTTCGATGTAAGACAGCTCCTGGATCCTTCAATGAATCTGCAATTAGGGACGATGAATCTGAAGCAGGTGCTGGATCGCTTCGGAGGCCAGGTCGAGTACGCTCTTGCGGCCTACAACGCCGGCGACACACCAGTGAGGCAATGGCTCGCGAGCAACGACTACAAAGATGTCCCTGAGTTTGTCGAATCCATTCCCTACACCGAGACTCGGGAATACGTTCAGGCAATTTTGCGTAATCGGGAGATGTATCGGGCGTTGTATCCCGTGCGATAAGTGGCGGCGCGACAACCCATCAACCTCGCACGGCCCGCCTCAGTCATACGTGGTGGGATAGGATGTGAAAGGCAATCGCGATGCCCGGATGGTGAAATCGGCAGACACAGCGGACTTAAAATCCGCAGACCATAAACGGTCGTGGGGGTTCAAGTCCCCCTCCGGGCACCAGATAACATATAGATACAAAGTGGATACAAATAAATAGGCCTCTCGGTTTCGAGAGACCTTTTAGTGTGCAATCGGGTCCGGTGCATGTTCTGGTGCATGTTGGTTTTCCTAACTAGAACTGCGAGATACCCGCTTTGCCTTGGCCGATCCAATTCTCCCAATCAGCTCAACGACGGACGCCGTGTGTTTGGGAGACAGGTGGCTATAGCGTGCGGCCATGGCTATCCCCTTGTGGCCTGCTGCCATCTGGATGTCCTTCGTGGATGTTCCCGCCATCGCCAAGCATGAACAGAACGTGTGGCGGTTGCAGTGCCAAAGGAACCCCGTGATCTTTGCCTCTTCCAAGCAGGGCTCGAACCAAGAGCGTGTGGAGAAGGTTGCGCCTTCACGTGGGACGATATGATCCGCGGCTTTCCGGCCTGGCCGCTTCAAAGACGTGATTGCAGCAATGGCATCGACATTGAAGTCGACGCTGCGGTCGGATCCATTCATGGTCTTTGAAAGCTCGATGGCGCGACGGTCCAGATGCACCTGGGACCAGCAGCCGGTGTATTGCTCCGTGACGTGGGTGTACGGGAGTAAGGGCGGTCGGGTTGACTTGGTTCAAGTGATGCTCCATCGATATTCGGGCGAGGTCCGCTCCTGTTGCGGATTGGGCCTTATTCTTTACTTCGCCAGCCTCCGACCTGGCCGGACGCTGGTGTGATGCGCAACCTTTGTTACTGCCTTGGCGCAGCTCCCACATCTTGTCTTGCCGCACTCCGCCTTCGAGGAGCCTGCATTCAGATATAGATCTCTGCTGCCCATTGGGAAATCAGTGGAGTGCCCTAAATGGTGCGGGTCCAGGACCCTGATTCCAACCACCCGGGGTGTAATCCTGGGCGGACATCCCTACCCATCCCGGGCCGCCTGCTGAGCAGTCTTGTAATGGATGACGGGCATCCGCCGGTCAGACTCGCCGCAAGCGGCACATCCCTGCGTTTTGGAATCCCACGCCTTGATGCCTGTGCCCAGCCCGTAAGGATCGGCGCCTTCAATCGTGGCGCCAAAGTCCACAGTTGCGGCCGTGCACCACTTCTCACCCGCGGCAAGGTCTACCGGTGTGCCCTTGCCGTGGATGAACCCTGCGCAGGATGCTCCGTGGCTTGTTTGCCAGGGTAGTCGTACCACCAGCTTAGCGTGGTACGATTCCGAAATTGGAAGTGGGGAACGTCTAGATCATGGATCCGGAACGCTGGGCTAGGCTTAGATTGCACGTCAAATAGGCCACAGCACTTCCCACTGGCGACCGCCTGGCTTATTTAGAGCGAGAGATCGCGGATCCTGAACTTCTGGCCGAAGTCCTGAATCTGCTGGGCTACGAGCAAAATGCTAGCAAAATCCTGGCGATCGACGGCTGGCACGATCAAGTCTTCGAGGCGGTGAATGGACGCTCGCTCGCAGGCACATTGCTGGGAAATTACCGGCTACTAAATGAGATTGGCCGAGGCGGTATGGGGGCCGTCTATCTCGCAGAACGCGCGGACGGAGTCTATGAACACAAGGTTGCCATCAAGGTTCTACAGGAAAGCCTCTTCACTCAAGGGCTGGTAGAACGCTTTCAACAGGAACGTCAGATTCTGGCACGACTCTCGCATCCAGGCATCGCCCGCCTGCTGGACGGCGGCGTTACGCCGGATGGGCGGCCATATCTCGTTCTCGAATATGTCGACGGCATCTCGATCGACCGATTCTGCGTCGAGCAGAAGCTCGATACGACAGCCTGTCTGCTGCTCTTTCTTGAAGTGGCGCAGATCCTGCAGTCCGCGCATCAGCAACTTATCCTGCATCTTGATCTCAAGCCCGCCAACATAATCATTACAGCTCAGGGGCAGCCTCGTTTGCTGGACTTCGGCATCGCGCGCGTACTCGCGGAAAGCGGCGGTGCAACCCTGCAAGCGGAAGAGACGACGCGCTTGCTGACCCCGCGCTATGCCAGCCCAGGAGCAACTCAGGGGCGAGGCGCTCAGCGTGTCTAGCGACGTGTTCTCGCTCGCCACATTGCTCTATCGTCTTTTTGACCGGTGTCCTGCCGTATCCGGTCGAAGACGCATCCCCACTCGAGGCTGCGCGGATGATCACGTCGGTCGATCCTGTGCTTCCCAGCAAGACCATGGCCTTGGCAGGATCACACAAATTCAAAAACGATCTGGACGCAATCCTCATGCAGGCTCTACGCAAAGAACCGCAGCGTCGGTATCCGACGGTGGCTGCCTTTGCCGACGATGTGACGCGACATCTGGAGCAGCGGCCAGTGTTGGCGCATGCGGATTCACTCCGCTACCGCATAGGGAAGTTCTTGCTTCGCCACGGCGGCATCGTTATGGCTACGGCAATTGCGTTTTCATTGCTGACACTGACAACCAGTCTGGCAGTTCACTCGGCCATCAAGGCGGAGCGTTCCAGAAAGGTCGCTGAAGGTCGACTCAAAGATGTGCAGGATATCGCACACTCCTACGTCTTCGACTTGGACACCATGCTGGAGGAGATCCCTGGCACCTTGCATGTCCGGCAGTTCGCCCTAACGAATGCAAAAAAATATTTAGACGCGATGTACAGTGAGACAAAAAACAATGAAGCGCTGGCCCACGATGTGGCACAAGGATATAACCAAACTGCACGCGTTCAGGCAACGCCTGGGCAGCCCAGTGTAGGGGATGCGGTCGGTGCAGAAGCTTCCTTTCGGCGCGCACTTGATATAGAACGCGGTCTGTTTATGAAGCACCCCAATGATCTGTCGCAACGTCGAAGGGTCGTCCGGCAGCTGGTGCAGTACTCCGGGGTGTGGGTGTACACCGGCGATGCGGTACGTGAAGACCAAGTGATGCAGGAGGCATGGGCAGTCGGTCAGCCCTTCCAAACCCCCGGAGCAGCAGCAAAGGGATACCTCCTGATGTCGGTGCTGGCGTATCAACTGGCCATCCTGCGTTGTGGCAATGGCGACGACTGGAACCTTGGAGATCCATTGGGTGCCGTTCCATGGCTGGATCGATCTCAAAGCCTTATAGACCAATACCGTGCCGAGGTCCCGAAGGACAAATGGGACGATCTCGCCCGAGCCATGGCAGAGCGCGTCTTCATCGCTCGAGGAACCGTGTTGATACGCACCGGGCGCTCCGCTGAGGCTGTTCAGGCGTTTCGCAATGCACTCGCGCTAACCAGCGTTGAAAGCAACATGCAGCTTGAAGATGGCGCACGCAAGGAATTGCAGAACTTTCTTACAGACCTCCTTCTACTGCAGGGCGATGTTGCCGGCGCGAGGGCCAACTCTGTTGAGCCAAGGGCGAACGATGTTCATGAAAAAACCTTCGATCACCAACTGACACGGGACGACGCAGACGATCTTGTACTAAGAGGAAGACTAGATCTTGCGGAAGGGAAGCGCGGGTCAGGGCGCAAGAAGATTGCCGAGGGTATCGCCGGCCTGGAGGCAGTCCGTCTCGCTGTGCCGCAGGATATTGAAATGTCCTCGGGCCTCGCGTGGGTCTATTTCCAACTGGGTCAAGAGCGTAGGCTGCCGGTTGACGAGCGCCGAAGATACTTTGAGCGTGCGCGCAAGCTGGCAGAAACCTACGCGCCAACGCACCCAGGGGTCATGTCAGCCTCCATGCTGATCGGTCGCTGCGACCTTGGTCTCGCGCGCCTGGCTGGTTCCGCACACCAGAATGCCGAGCGCCACGCACTGGCCACCGCCGCCATCGCCGAGTCCCTGAAGGTATTGGCAGCCCACCCCGTTCAGCCAGAAGCCAGCGCGATGCTCGCACAGGCACGAGCCTTATAGGAGAGACACGACCTGAAGCAGGCGGCTGGCGGTATTCTGAACCATTTCTTGCAGATGCCCGATCAAGCATTAAGGCGAGAAACAACTTCCGCTCTTCAATGAGTGGGTCATTACTGTCGAGGGACCGATATTTCGTTAATTGAAATAGACTTTTGATCAATTGAGAGGTTGCTCCCTATGCAAGATTGAGATTTATTTCGCGCTGCCGGAAGACAAAGGGCTCCACCATAGCGTTGATCTTGCCCCTGCAAAACGTAACCCTTACCTAAATCGACGATTGTGATGAGTCTGAAGGGATCGGTGGACGCATTGCTCCAGCAACGGGAACAAGGTATTGCAACTTCTCTTTCAGTGGCATGAGGCCACCCCACCCAGCTGACCTTGCTCTTGGAGTGATTGAGAGGAACAACAATCGGTGCGACAGCTCAGATCAGCGAGATGCCTGCTTTGTTTCGCCCGAACCCGTTCTCCGAGTCAATCCACGATATCTGCAGTGTGTTTCGTAGAAGGGGAGTTGCAAATACGAGACTTGCCGCTTGCACGAGCTTTTGTCTCCTTTTTCTCTTGACAGCGAGCGAAATGTAATGTCTAGTTGCAGCCTTCACGGGCCACAACCCAGATTGTGCTGCATAGGAGCTTGCGCCATGAGAGCGAACATCTCGTTGACGTGTGTAATTTCGATCCTTTTCCTCGCCTCATTCGCCGGTTTTGAATCCGCGCACGCACAGTGGACGGCAATCCCCGGCTCACCGAATGCCAGTACATGTCTTCTGCTGACCGATGGCAGCGTGATGTGCCAGGCAGGGGAACAGACCAAGTCGTGGCAACGGCTGACGCCCGATCAAAACGGCAAGTACGCGACCGGCAACTGGTCGGCCTTGCAGGATCTGCCGCAGCCCAGCCCTGTGCCGCCGGGCTACGGGCCTCTTTACTATGCTTCGGCGGTACTGCCGGATGGCCGCGTGTTTGTAATTGGCGGCGAATATAACAATGGCTATCTGGGGTGCGCGACGCCGCCACCGCCGGTGACTAACTGCTCCACTACGCTGGGCTATGTCTTCGATCCCACGGCCAATGGCGGAGCCGGACAATGGGCTGGACCCATCACGGTTCCCGCGGGTTACGGTGGAAGCGACAACCAGTCGATCATTCTGAAGGATGGAACCATCCTTGTCGCCGATGTAAATTCCACGAACATCTACCAACTCGATGCGAATGCGTTGACCCTCACCCTTGTGGGTGCGAGCGGCAAGTTAGACGGCAACGACGAGGAGGGCTGGATCGACCTGCCCGATGGAACGGTATTGACGGTGGATGCGAACAATACCGCCAATGTGAGTACAGGAGGCGGAACGGCTTACGAAATATACGATCCGACGACCCTGAGCTGGAGCTCGCCCGGATATACGCCGGTCAATCTGGCGGATATTACTTCGACGGGAGGGGGTTCGAAAGAGGTCGGGCCGTCGATCTTGCGGCCGGATGGTACGGTGATCTGGTTTGGAGGAAATCCGTCGGGTCAGACTGCTACGTATAGCACTGCTACGAAGACTTGGACGACGGCTGCAACATTTCCGCTGGGCTCGATTCCTCAGAACACAGGGAAACAGTTGACCGTGGCGGACGGTCCGGCATCTATCCTGCCGGATGGCAATGTGTTGGTGGAATCGTCGCCGGGCGTGGTCAACAAAACGTTCGGCACAGGCGCGCAATTCTTCGAATTCAATACCGGCGGGGCATTCAATCTAGTAACCGCAAGCGGGCCCAGCGTTAGCGGCGAGGCTGCGTTCAAGGGGCGAATGGTAGCACTGCCGAGCGGTGAGATTCTATATACGCACGGCTCGAATGATGTGTACCTCTACACGAACTCGGGTAGCCCGCAAAACGCGTGGAGGCCTGTGATTACATCAGCGCCGGGCGTTCTTGGGCTAGGCAATACGTATTCGATCTCCGGCAACCTGTTCAATGGAGTTTCGATGGGCGGCTCGTACGGCGACGATGCTCAGACGGCCACCAACTATCCACTGGTGCGGATCACGAACAATGGAAGCGGGCATGTTTTCTATGCGCGCACCCACGGCCACAGCCGGATGGGCGTCGAGGCTGTAGGCGATATTTCAACGATTTCGACCAACTTCGATGTGCCGTCCGGCATGGAACAGGGCGCGAGCCAGCTGGTGGTTGTGACGAACGGAATACCGTCGGTCAATTTCGATGTGAACGTCGAACCGGCCTCATCGATCGCGTTTACTGGTGCCAGTGCCACCACGTCGGACTATAACGACGCGGTGACGGTGCAGGCTGTGTTGACTGCTGGTGGGAGTCCGCTCGCAGGCAAGACGGTGACCTTTGTGCTCGGCTCCGGCGGAAGCGCGCCAACCTGTTCGGCGGTAACGAATGGCTCGGGGATAGCGACCTGCTCGCTAACGCCGAACCAGCCAGCCGGCCCGCAGACGCTGACGGTTACGTTCGCTTCAGACTCCTCCTATGCGGGAAGCAGCACGTCCACGGGATTTACTGTTACCCACGAAGAGGCCGCACTCGCATTCACCGCTTTGAGTTCTACAACCGCCGACTATAACGATGCGACGCAAGTTCAGGCGCAGCTAACCACTGACGGTTCCGTGCTGCCGAGTAAGACAGTGACGTTCGTGCTGGGCTCGGGCGTCGGGGCTCCGACGTGCTCCGCTCTTACGGACGGATCGGGGAATGCGACCTGCACGCTTACGCCGAATCAGCCGGCCGGGCCTCTGACCCTGGCCGCCAGTTTCGCGGGGGACCCGTTCTATGTTCCGGCTCCTGCGTCAACAACCTTTACGGTCACGAAAGAGCAGGACACGCTGGCATTTACTGCAAGCAGTCCAACTGTAATTGCGAATGGCCATCCGGTCACATTCAGCGCAGTACTGAAGGAGGATGGCGTGACACCGATCGCCGGTCGAGCGGTCGCCATTACGCTGGGCTCCGGTCTTGGGGCGCAGACATGCACGGGCACCACGGACGCGACTGGTACAGCGACGTGCACGATCGCCACTGTCAATCAGCCGCTGGGGCCTAATAGCGTGGCCGCTAACTTCGCGGGTGATGGGTTCTACCTGCCATCGTCCGCTACTGAGCCGGTAATTCTCTTCGCGTTTTTGGCGAAGGGGTCGATGATCGTCGGCAACCTCAACGCGGCGCCGGGCACTGCGGTTGAGTTCTGGGGCGCGCAATGGGCGAACCTCAACTCTCTTGGTGGCGGACCGGCACCAAACGCGTTCAAGGGCTTTGCTGAGACAGCTCCGCAAAGTTGTGGCGGCGTTTGGAGCAGCGACCCCGGCAATAGTTCGGGGCCACCGGCCAGTTTGCCCTCCTACATGGGGGTGATCGCTTCGAGCTCGGTAAGCAAGTCAGGGAGCGCGATATCTGGGAACGCACCGGGCATCATCGTGGTCAAGACCAACTCTGCGTACGGGCCTTCACCAGGCCACGCCGGTACCGGAACGGTGGTCGCGGTGTTCTGTCCTTGACGCTGGATTTGGCGGGGCCCCTGCGCAGCATCTCTGTATGGAACGCTGACCATCGCGCCCATTGTGATCCGCTCTGGCTTCACAATATGGTCATCAGCTGTGACTTGCGATGGGCTTAGACCAACCAATGAAGGCGAACCGCCGAAACCGCCAAAACCCGCATCTGAAAGAGAAAATGCGCTGAGGCCAAAATTCAGTAGTTGCGGCGTTGGCTGGCGTAGATGGTTCCAGGTTGAGAGATTGTCGCCCGTCCAGGTCGCCACGTAACGTTGTCCTCCCGCATAGCTGGCGCGCGTGAGCACAAGCGGCCGAATGTTCGGCGCAAGCGCAAGTAATCCGTCGCAGGTAGCGCGGGAGTCCTCCATGCCGTCTATGTTGTGCGCTCCGAGATGCGTCATCGTGCGTGGCACAAAACCCGGCTCAGCGAGGCGGTGCTGGACATCGTACAGTTTGGCAATTCGTCGAACACCAACATCGATCAGTCGCCGGCGGTCACAATCAACGGCACACGCTTCCGCTCCGCCCGTGAGTTGGAGTTCGTGTATCGCATCACCTTCTAGCCTGGCTTGTATCCCTGAGCGGCGCTGCATTCAAAGTGCAGTGCCGCTGTCTTCTTAAAGCTGATCGTTTTAGTCGGAGCGCAACGTGACCCATTCTCGACATCCTGCGTTGGCCTTCGCGCTTGCTCTCTGCGTAATATTCTTTGCCTCGGCGGCATATGGCGGACAAGCTTTCCCCACTAGCGAACTCCTGCAGATCACAAAAATCGATCCGCCGAATCGGTGGGCTGGAATGCCGAAGCCGATGTTGGTTGGTCCGTGGCGAAGGGCTCAATGGCACTCATTTGACCCTAAGCCACAAGGCTCTGCGCCTCGATCGCACCGAGATCTCCGATAGTGGACACTGGGCAACTCTATGGTTGTCCGCCTCGTTTTCGCAGCGATGTAAAGTCCTCTGCCGCCATGCGCCTCGCCTTGGCCGTTCTGTTGACTACCCGCGGCCTTCCCAAGTCTTTATTCCGGGGATGAATTGGCAATGCGCGGCGGCGATGATCACGACACCCGCCTCGACCTTCCCCGCGGCTTCTTCGGACATAAACGCATCGTCTTTACCGACGCCGGCCGCACCGCAGAAGAGCGTGAGATGCATGACTGGGTGGCACAGTTGACCGGATTACACCACGCACATCCCGCCTTGGCCTGTGGAACGGAACAAACCTTGCAAGCGTCGACTAACTCATTCGCCTACATGCGACTCGGACACCGCCAGGCGGAGCGGCAAAGAACTTATGCTTGTTGCTGTCCAGCGGGGTCCTCAAACTACCATCCCCCTCCCGATTGCGAAGACATTGATGCAAGGGTGCGCTTCGTTGTACATCGATCTTGGTTCGGAAAATTGCGGTCAAAACGATGACGGTCAATCAGATCACCCTGAGTCTCAAGTCCGACGAGGTCCTCATCGCCCACTGCCGGTAGTTCGCTCACACCTATTGCAGATTGCCCCATCCGCCGCCACCGGGCGTTTCTAGGCGGAGTATGGTTCCCTTCGGAAACTGACGGCTACATTTTCCGGGCAACTCTGTCTGTGCCATGCCGCCTGACAATGCAAATGATGCGCGGCCAGGCGCGCCGTCCTCGCCTCCGAGTAATCCGTAGGGCTTGAACTTCCTTCGATCCGCCAGCAAAGTAACCTGCGCATCGGCCAGCAGTTCGACCTCGCGAATCAATCCATCGCCTCCGTGAAACTGACCGGCCCCGCCTGATCCCTCTCGATATGCGTATCGCCGCACTCGAAATGGGTAGGCATATTCCAGGGCCTCGATTGGAGTGTTCAGGGAATTTGTCATGTGCGTCTGCACGCCGGAGATGCCGTCTAGCCCGGGACGCGCGCCCATCCCCCCGGCAGCCGTCTCGTAGTAGGTGAAGGGCTCGCCGGTGCGTGGATCCTTGCCGCCAATGGTCAGGTTGCTCATCGTACCTGCGCTTGCCGCCGGTACACGCTGTGGGAGTGCCAGTGCCAGCGCGCGCAGTAAGACGTCGACAATACGTTGCGAAGTTTCGACATTTCCGCCAGCGACCGGTGCGGGCGGCAGGGCGTCGACGATGCTGCCGGTCGGCGTGATGAGTGTGAGTGGCCGCAGAATGCCGGCAGTCGCAGGTGCATCGTCCCCCAGTAAACAACGCAACATATAGAAGCAGGCGGAGAGCGTAATGGCACGGACGGCGTTAATGCTCCCAGCAACCTGCGGGGATGAGTCGGTACAATCTACGACGACAGATGCGCTTGCAGGATCGAATTCCAAACGCACTGCGATCCTGCACGGTTTATCGGTTACGCCATCGTCATCCAGCCAGTCTTCTGCGCTGAAACTGCCTGCGGGCACCTTGCGTAATTCGGCACGCACCAGGCGCTCCGAATAGTCGAGCAGCGCATCGATGAGGCCGCGAATAGCTTGCTCACCGTACTTCTCCGCGAGTTGCAGGATACGTTGCTCGCCTACGCGGCATGCGCCAATTTGCGATTCCAGATCGCCCTCTCGCTCTGCAGGTGTGCGCACGTTCAGCAGAATCAGGTTGAGCATCTCTCGATCGACTTTGCCTCCACGCACAATCCGTACGGGAGGAATTCGAATGCCCTCCTGAAATATTTCCGTGGCCGGTCCCATCGACCCGGCGAAGGTTCCGCCGACATCCGCGTGGTGCGCGCGATTAGAGACGTAGAACGCTGGCTTCTTTTCAGAAGTGTCCGCCATAAAGACAGGCAGCACCATTGTGATGTCCGGAAGATGAGTTCCTCCGGCGTATGGATCGTTGAGGATCGCAATATCGCCAGGCTCAAATTCGATTGCACCGATTGCCGCCTGCACCGACATGGGCATGGAGCCAAGGTGCACCGGCATGTGATCGCCCATTGCAATCACCCTTCCTTGACCATCGAAGATTGCGCAGGAGTAGTCGCGCCGCTCCTTGATGTTCGGGGAGAGTGCCGTGCGCCGTAATGCTGCGCCCATCTCCTCTGCAATGGAATGTACTGCGCTCTGAAAGACTGCGAGCTCGATTGGGTCGGTAGTGTGAAGAGTCATTTGCTATCCTCGGTGAATGTGATGACAAGATTTCCGAAGTTGTCGACCCGCGCGCGGCAATCGGGCGGCAAGACTGTGGCCGAGGTGTACTCGGTAATCAGCGCTGGCCCACAAATCGTATGCCCGGGTGCGAGCCCGTCCCGTCGGTACAAACGCGCGGAGACGAATTCACCATCAAAGTAAACCAACCGCGTAGCGTAAAAGGCGCCGCTTCCATCTCCCACCACAAGCTCCTGCTGAATTGGTGAATAGGACTCGCCGGCAGCGATCATCCGCAACCGCAAGTTGACTATCTCCACCGGTCGGGCTTCGTCACAAAAGCCGTAGCGTTGTTGGTGCATCTGATGAAACGCTACGACGGATTTCGCAGGAGCTTGCACGTCATAGGGGACATTCAGTTCGTATCCCTGCCGGCGATAGCGCACGTCGATTGTATGCAGCGCCGTGCCTTGCAGACCTTCCGCTGCAAATTCTGAAATGCCGCGCTGGTCTAAATCTTTAAAGATGACCGCGACCCTCTCCAGCGCGTCACCCGGCAGCATCACGGTGCGCGAATAATCGCGGACTGCGTCGGCGAGGAGAATTCCTACTGCGGAAAGCGCTCCAGGCATCGCCGGAATCAGCACCCTGGGGATACGCAGCGCACGAGCTAAAGAACACGCGTGCAAGGGCCCGCCACCGCCGAAAGCAACCAGCGTGAATTGACGTGGGTCGTGGCCACGCTCAACGGAGATTACTCGGATGGCCTTCTCCATCTGCGTTTCGACGACGCGCAGAATGCCTGCGGCGAACTCCTCCGCAGTCGCCAGCCGACCCTTCTGTTCCTGCATAAGTCTCTCGGTGCGTTGTCGATCAAGGTTGACGCCTCCGCCGATAAAACTCTCTGCATCCAGGCGACCCAGCAGCAGATTGGCATCGGTGACAGTGGGCATGGTTCCACGGCCAAAGCAGATTGGGCCCGGATCCGAACCTGCCGACTCGGGTCCGACGCGCAGCATGCCGCCAGCATCGAAGCGGGCGATCGAACCGCCACCGGCACCGGCAGTGTGAATGTCCAGCATGGGGACGCTGACGGGAATTCCCGCGACTGCGGACTCGCTTGTCAGTTGTGCGTCTTGCGTTGCATCGACGAGAAAAACATCGGTTGAGGTGCCACCCATATCGAATCCGACGATGCGGTCGAACCCGGCCCAGCGCGCGACCTGGCAAGTGCCAATAACCCCACCGGCGGGCCCCGAGAGGATCGTACGAACCGGCTCGCGAGCTGCGAGGCGAGCAGAGATGATGCCGCCTGAGGACTGCATCACGTCGACCCGGCCGCCCGCGTATTGCGTGGCTACGCAATCTTCCAGATGCAAAAGATAGGTCTGCATTTTTGGCGCCAGATAGGCGTTGGCGACGATGGTTGACGCGCGCTCGTATTCGCGAAACTCCGGCAGAATGCGATGCGAGGTAGAGACTGGGATGCCTAAGCGTTGCAGAGCGGATTCCACGCGCAATTCCGTCTCAGGGTTTGCAAATGAAAAGAGGAGCGAGATGGCAACTGCCTCGGCTCCGCTGACACGCACCGCATCGACAAGCGCATCAAGCTCTTCTTCTGTGGGAGAACAAAGCATTTCGCCTTGGGCGCTCACACGCTCCGGTACTCCGAACCGCAATTCCCGCGGAACGAGGCACACCGGTACTGGGGCAAACCAGTCGTAGAGTTTGGCGCGTGTCTGGCGCCCAATAGCGATCGTATCCTCGAAGCCCGCTGTCGTCACAAACGCAACGAGTGCCCCCTTGCGCTCCAGCATTGCGTTGGTGCCAATCGTCGTGCCGTGCCTGACGTTGAGGACGGCTCCAGCCCCAATCTGTGCGAGAGCATTAAGAACCGCCTGCGACGGATCAGCAGGAGTCGAAAAAACTTTCAGTACTTTCAGTTGGCCGTCCGCAAGATAGACGCAATCTGTGAACGTGCCGCCGGTATCCACCGCTACGCGCAAATTAGTCTGCTCCCGTATCGTAAGATCACGGCAAGTCCGAAGTGCTGCCGCATTTTCGAACTGTATACCAGGCGGAGTCGATTTGAACGGAATCTACGGTTGGCTAACCGAGTCCTCGCGCAACGAGAAGCGCACACTTGCCGCCGCTTCGCTGGGATGGATGCTCGACAGCATGGATGTAATGCTCTATGCGCTTGTGCTGGGGCAGGTGCAGCGCGAGATGCATCTTTCCGCCGCGATGAGCGGTGCGATGATGTCGGTTACGCTCATCGCAGCGGCTGTCGGAGGCATTGGCTTTGGCTGGTTTGCCGACCGGTACGGCCGCGTTCGCGCGCTCACCATCAGCGTGCTTGTATATTCGGTGGCGACGGGGCTTTGCGGGTTAACCCATACCGCCGCGCAGTTCATGCTCTGCCGGATCTTGCTGGGACTTGGCATGGGCGGGGAGTGGGCATCGGGTGCCGCGCTGGTAGCGGAGACGTGGCCGGCGCGCCACCGCGGAAAGGCTCTCGCGTTCGTGCAGAGCTCATGGGCGGTCGGCTATGCGCTGGGTGCGCTGGTCGTCGCACTGGTCATGCCTCACTTCGGATGGCGGGCAGTCTTCTTTGTGGGCGTCGCTCCCGCCTTGATTGCTCTCTGGTTGCAGCGCGGAGTGCGCGAGCCAGAGGCGTGGCAGCGGGAGCGGAAATCACAAGTGCCTGTAGGCCAACTCTTTCGCGGTACCATGGGACGTAGCATGCTTGTGTGCGCCGGCATGAACGCTGCGGCCCTCTTCGCGTGGTGGGGATTGTTCACGTGGGTGCCTCGCTTTCTTTCGATGCCCGTCGCGGCAGGCGGCCGCGGTCTCAGTATCGTAGGCACTTCTGAATGGACCATCGTGATGCAGGTGGGAACATTCCTCGGCTACATCGTCTTCGGATATATTGCCGATCGCTTCAGCAGGAAATACACGTACATCGGCTATCTTCTGATTGCCGCGATGCTGGTACCGATTTTCGCATTTGTGCGAAACCCGTTTGCGCTCCTGCTCATCGGCCCGCTGGTGGGATTCTTTGGAACCGGATACTTCAGCGGCTTCAGCGTGATAGCCAGCGAACTTTTCCCGACGTCATTGCGGGGCTCAGCGATGGGCTTTGCCTACAACGCTGGCCGCATTGTCAGCGCTGCAGCACCGTATCTGATCGGCAGCGTCTCGCAACACGCAGGTCTGAGCTACGCACTCTGCATTACCTCGGCCGCATTCTTGCTAGCAGCCCTAATTGCGACTGCACTTCGGCAGCCTCCGTCAGTGGGCAGTCCATCGTCCAGCATCCCAGAGCCGGGTGCCCCATGATCGGTACGGCTACATCGTGCCTATCGCGGGGTTAGTCTCTTCGCCTGGTCAAGCACCCTTCGCCGGACACCTAGCCCGCAGCAGTTTCAGCCGGCAAGGTGGCGCGATCGCGCAACGCACCACCGCCCCCCAAATCCCCCAAGGCCCTCGCACCCCAAAACCGTCATTCTGGACTCAGTTTCATCGAGTCCAGAATCTCCGCCGTTCTCTCCCGGGCCATATCCATGCATGACCGGCCATATGCCGGTCCAAAACTGTCAAGCCCCCAAAACTGTGCAAATCCTCGAATCCTCAACAACCACGCGCCCATAATCGCCAAAAATAGTTGGCGTAACAGTTTGGGTCAAACCCGTATACTTAAGTTAGTTGGAAACAAACACAAGAAAAAGTATAGTCGGCGGCTCCACAGCATAGAGTGTTGCAATACAGTTTGATCATCTAACTCATTTGTTTTCTTATTTTTAGCCATAAGACCAATGGAATGAAATATTTGCGGGATCGTTATTTTGCAAATTGTTGATTCGAAGCTTTTTAGCTCTACCACCCCCGGGGGGCCATACCCTGAGAAGATTCGAGTTGTTCCGGTTCTAGTGAGTCAAAACGGCGCCACTTGTAGATTGCGATGGACACGATCCAGCTCAAGGCAAACAGCCCGATGATGCCATAGCCCAACAGGCCGAAGTTGCCGTTCAGAGTGTTGATCAGATTCCAGAACGCACCTTTGGGGTGCAGCCGCCCCGACCACAACCCGAGCGCCTCGATTCCGCCAACCGCAAAGGCGACCACAACCGACACGGACGTGATTGTGATGTTGTAGTAAAGCTTGCGAATGGGCTTCACATAAGCCCAGCCATAGGCGCCCAACATCAGAATATTGTCGGTCGTATCGATGAGCGACATACCCGCGGCGAAGAGTACCGGAAACACCAGAATCGACCACAGCGAAAGACCCTTGGAGGCTTCCGCAGCGGAGATTCCAAGCAGCCCGATCTCGGTCGCCGTATCAAATCCAAGACCGAATAAGACGCCTAGAGGATACATATGCCAACTGCATCGGATCATTCCGAAGACCGGGCGAAACATGCGGGTAAGAAATCCGCGATTACCAAGCAGAAGGTCAAAATCCTCCTCTACGTATGTGCCTCCGCGGCGGACCCTTGTGAATGTGCGATACACCGAGGAAAGAACAATCATATTGGCGACCGCAATGGCGAACAAGAAGGCGCTGGACACCAGTGTCCCGATAACCCCACCAATTTCCCTCACCGCATCGATGCGATGCTGCAGCGCAAGAGCCGTCGCCGCGATGGCTATGGACCCTACAATTACGATGGTGGAATGGCCGAGAGAAAACATCAGCCCTACCGCAACCGGCCGCTTGCCCTGCTGCATCAGTTTGCGAGTGACATTGTCGATTGCCGCGATGTGATCTGCGTCGACGGCATGACGCAACCCGAAACTGTACGCGAGAAACGCCGTGCCCAGAAGTACCGGATACCGATGAAACGCGAGCAGCGCCCAACACCATGCCCCAAGGTTGGCTGCGACCAGCATGGCGTAGATCGCAACAATCTTTGTCTTGGTGCTGCCCGGCTCGTCGTTGAAAATGGTTCGCAGAAGGGAGGGCATTGACGTTCTCCCTCACGATTGTAATCGCGGACCCAAAAGAACCGCTCCTTCGAAGGGCTCAATCCAAGGATGTTCATAGCGCAAACAACCGAGGATGCATGAACAGACGCTATCGCAGCTGCTTACGTCGTCGCCTTCGCGGGCTCCCATTTGCGCAGTAAGGTGCCTGAACGATTCTTTGCGTTGATATGATTAGTCCTGCCACCATCGACCATTGTTCTTAAGGCCTCCACAACATTCTGCATGGCCTTTGCCTGAGCACTCAACTCCTCGGCGGCTGCCGCGCCCTCTTCTGCGTTGGCCGCGCTGGTCTGGGTAACCTGCTCCATCTGCGTGATCGCGCGACCCATCTGGTCGATCCCCTTTGTCTGTTCCACGCTGCCCAAATTGATCTCTTCGACTAACACCTTGACCTTAGAAGCCTCAGCCGTGATCGTGTGGAGCGAAACTGCAACCCGGTTCACCTTGATCCTCCCGCCGTCGGATCTCTGGATCGAATCCTCAATCAGGTCGGCAGTGTCCTTGGCCGCCTGAGCGCAACGCTGTGCAAGGTTGCGCACTTCATCCGCGACGACGGCGAAGCCCATGCCCGCTTCTCCGGCACGTGCTGCCTCTACAGCTGCATTGAGTGCAAGGATGTTGGTCTGAAAAGCAATCTCATCGATTACTTTAATGATCTTCGAGATCTTCTGACTGGATGCGTTGATGCCTTCCATGGCACCAACCATCTCGCCGAGGGAAGCGTTAGCCTTCTCGAATCCCTCCTGCGAGCGAGCCACGGCTTCGGCAGCCGAATGTGAATTTTCGGTGTTGCGACGGGCCATTGAATTGATCTCGACACTGGCGCTCGACGTCTCTTCAATCGTTGCCGCCTGTTCTGAAGCAGTTCGAGCCAACGACTGGCTGGATGCCGCGACTTGACCCGCAGCAGAGGCAATCTGGACCGACACCTCGGTAACTTCGGCCACTGTGTTGCGAAGTACCCGGTTGATTTTACGGATCGCGAAGATCAACACAATACCCACAAAGCATACGAGAAGGAGCAGCGTGCCAGTAATCCAACGGCAGTCGGCGACAGAATTCTCTGCAACCTGTTCCGCCTGTTTGAGATCGGCATTCTGCACTTCGAGGATGAGAGTGGCATCCTCTTTTTGGCGCGTTTCCAGCGGCTTTATCTCCTTGTTGTACAAGGAAAGCGCTATGGTCATATTTCCTGCAAATGCAGCTTTCGATAAGTTGTAGTTGGACTGTTTGACCGTATTGACAGCGGCCTGCATGTCACGCAAGGCAAGAATCGTTGATGATTGCTGATCAAAGCTTTGCATAACGCTGAGGCTGTTTTCAAGGCTACCAACGTAGGTAGTGAAATCCTGGATATTTCTTTCAATTCCGGCGGGGTCATTCTGCAGGCCACGCATCAAGATTCCCTTGGTCGCTCCCATTGCGAAAGAGATATCACGATCCATGGAATGTGCCAATGTCTGCCGTCTTACTGTTACTTCGACAATGGCATGCAAGCGATCACTTACGCTTGACAAGCCCAGAAACGCCGTAATACCCAGGGCGAATGCCAAGAGCAAAAGTGTTCCGGCCCCGAAGAAGAGCTTTTTTTCAATCGTTATGGATGACATTTTTTGATCCTGACTTTCCGCCGCGAAGCACTTCAAGTGCAATGAGCAAGTCGATAGGCATTTGGATTCCGAGCTGAAGTCAAAGAGGCGCCGCAGTCTAAGACTCCTCCGTACCTCCGTTATCGGCGGAAAGCCTCACTTCATCAAGCGGTCTGGGCCGAGAGAGTCAGTCAGATCCGAGCTAAACCCTCTCCGAGTCACCCAGGGACACTCATCTGACATTGTCATGTCTTCCAAGTTGTTGCCGATAAGCGTTCTGTGCGCCGGACTTGCACATCGGCGATGTGCGCCGTACTCAAAGGACACTATGCAGGCAACGCAGCTTCCCCAGGCATCCCCCACCATGCCACTTGACTTCAGCAAGCGAGCGGGAAAATATCTGATTTTCCGTCTCGGCGTGGAAGAATTCGGAACCGAGGTACTGAAGGTGCGGGAGATCATGGGACTTCAGGACATCACTGCGATTCCGCAGGTTCCGCCACATGTCAAGGGGGTCATCAATCTGCGGGGTAAGGTGATCCCCGTTATTGACCTGCGCCTGAAGTTTGGAATGGAGTCGGAGGAGTACACCCCGCGTACCTGCATCATCGTGATGCGCACCCATGAGGATAATGAGGAGTTATTGATTGGCATGATCGTCGATGGAGTGGTCGAAGTTCTCAATCTCACGGCGTCCGACATTGAAGACACTCCTGATTTTGGCCCTGGTGTAGTGACGCCCTATCTCACAGGGATGGCCAAGATCAAGGACAGCGTGAAGATCCTACTCGATATTGATCAGGTTCTCAGTAGCAATGACTTCGGGGTATTGCCCACGCTGATTCAGTAACAAGCGCGTGCCTCGCTTCCCCTGCTGGATTCACTGCAGGGAACACCAAATCTGATTTTCGAGGTCTTATGTTGAAACTAGCGGAAAATGTTGCTCAAACCGCTATTACTGATCGGATTGATGAACTCTCAACCCGGCTGATCCTTGACGGGGTCGCCACCCTGAATTCCGTGGACTTCGAGCATCTTTGCAGCTCAGCGGCAGAACTTGGACATCCGCGAGTCGCAGCCGTTGCGCGTCGGATTGCCGATAGCCTCAAATTAGCGCCAAATCTACCTGTCCCAGACCTAACACGAATAGTTAGTTCAGGTCTGGTCGAAGTACGTAACCTGCTCGACGATCCTGCCGAACCGTCGGTCCCATTATCGTCATCGTCCTATGCTCAACCGTCTGACAAGTTTCGATTAGAAGCCTCGAGGAACGACACGCTCGCAGCTGACGAGGAATTGATTCGTGAGTTCATCACAGAAGCAGCGGAACATCTGGTTGCCATAGAAAGCCAGATGCTTATCCTCGAGAAAGATAATTCCGCGACGGAGACGCTGAACGCTATCTTCCGCGGGTTCCATACCATCAAAGGCTTGGCCAGCTTTCTCGAGTTTGCCGAAATTCAATCCGTGACCCACGAAGTCGAGAATTTGCTCGACCTCGCCCGCACCTGTCGGCTCTCCGTAAGTCCCAGCCTAGTGGATGTTGTGCTCGAAAGTACGGATATTGTCCGCCACGAACTAGCTGCTATCACCGATAAGTTAGCCGGGAAGACACCTCAGCCCACTTGGGTCAACCGTGCGTTGTTAGATCGAATACGCAGGGCGACACACGGTACCGCTACCGAGGTCAAACCACTTCCCGCGCCGATTTTGTTTCTTCCGGCTGATGCGCCGCTGTCAACGCCTGTTCCATTGCTTGGACCCACGCCTTGCGATGATCAAGTCCCTGGCACAGGAGAGGACGCACCCGCCGAACGCAGACTCCAGGAACGTCGCGTAGGAGATTCTTCGTCGGTTCGCATCGACACAGTCAAGCTCGACAAGCTGATGGACATGGTCGGCGAGATGGTCATTGCACAGACACTGATCCAGCACAGCTCCATCCTGAAATCAGCCAGGGACACCACGCTTCAGCGCAATCTCAGTCAGCTTGCTCGCATTTCTGCCGACGTTCAGCGCATCACCACGGGCATGCGGATGGTACCGATCGGTCTACAGTTTCAGAAGACTGCGCGCGTTGTCCGTGATCTTGCCCGCCGCGCGGACAAACAGATCGTTTTCGAGTCTTCCGGAGAGGAAACGGAACTGGACAAATCCATTGCTGAGCAGCTCTCCGACCCTTTGCTGCATATGGTTCGCAATTCGATCGATCATGGCATTGAATCGTCTGAGGAACGGATTGCGCTGGGCAAGAACCCAACGGCGCGCATCCGTGTCTCGGCCTACCATCAGTCGGGCCAGATCGTCGTCGCCATCACGGATGACGGCCGTGGTCTAGGTCGCGCGAAAATCCTCGCAAAGGCACGTCAGAATGGTCTCGTCGCGCCTGGCGTGCAGCTTGCCGATAACGAGATCTTCATGCTCATCTTTGAAGCGGGCTTCTCAACCGCAGAGAAAGTCACCGACATCTCCGGTCGTGGCGTTGGTATGGACGTGGTTCGCAGACATGTTCAGAAACTACGCGGACGCATCGAAATTGAGTCAAAAGCGGGTCAGGGTACTACTTTTTATATCAAGCTTCCACTGACGCTCGCCATTATTGAGGGGCTCGTGGTGATGGTGGGCCAGCAGCGCTACATCGTCCCGCTCTTCTCAGTCAGCGAGATGTTCCGTCCTACGCAGGATATGTTGTCGACGGTTCGGGGAAAAGCCGAGATGGCCCTGGTGCGCGGCAGGCTACTGCCCATCGTCCGGCTGCATCGGCGGTTTAGGATCGAACCTCGCACCGATAACCTCACCGAAGGCACGCTTATCGTGGCCGAGAGTGAAGGCAGATCCTTCTGCCTGTTCGTCGACGAACTCATCGGCAAGCAGGAGGTGGTCATCAAGAGCCTCGGCCGGAGATTCAAGGATCTCGCCGAAGTAGCTGGATGCGCCATCCTGGGGGATGGGCGCGTGGGGCTCATTCTTGACATCGACGGTATCTACAGAGGGAGGATCTAGTGGATTGTTCCCGAGTGCGTCTCACGGGCTCCCTGCCGGCTCTGAGTGACCGCGAGTATGAAAACATCAGCAGGCTCGCCCATGACCACTTTGGGCTCGATCTTGGAGACAGCAAGCGAGGGCTTGTTGCTGCCCGTTTGGGCAAGATAATGCGTCAACTCAGCCTTGAATCTTTTCAGCATTACTACGAATACGTGAAAGCCGATCGCAGTGGAGCGGCACTGGCTGCCATGGTGGATCGCCTCACCACCAATCACACCAGCTTCTTCCGAGAACCTAAGCATTTTGAGTATCTTCGCAAATGCATTTTTCCGACCCTCCGTACGCTCTCACGTATTCACATCTGGAGTGCTGCGTGCTCGAGCGGCGAAGAACCGTACTCCATCGCTATGTCGCTACTCGAAGAATCGTTTCAGGAGGCTGCGGCAAAGGTGAGGATCATGGCAACAGATATCTCCACTCGCGTCCTGGAGAAAGCAAAGCGCGGAGTATATGAAGCCGATCGCATTGACGGAATCCCGATTGCCCTGCTGCAACGCTATCTGGTCCCGGAGCGGGCCAACGGTGCAAACTCTTTTCGTTTCAGGGACGACATTCGCTCCATGATCGGCTTCGAGCACCTCAACCTGATGGCAAAACTTCCTGAGGGCTACCGCTGCTCTGTGATCTTTTGCCGCAACATTATGATCTACTTCGACAGGTCCACCCAGCAAAGCCTCGTAAAACGCCTGTCGCTTCATTTGGAGGACGGTGGATATTTCTTTATCGGTCACTCCGAGAGCCTCAACAATATCACGCACGATCTCGACTACATTTCTCCTGCTACTTACAGAAAGCCAGAGTATGCACGCCGTGCGCAGAACGGACGTGGATGATGGCACTACTAATCGTGGGTGTCGGCGACTGTAGAGTCAGCCGGTATCCAGGCGATGTTCTCGTGACCCACACGCTCGGATCCTGCATCGGGGTGGCACTTTACGATCCCAAAGCGAGAGTAGCCGGGCTACTTCACTTCATGTTGCCCAATTCCAGTCTTAATTTTGATACTGCTTCGAGGCGGCCCTTCCTTTTCGCGGACACTGGAATACCGCTACTGCTTCAAAGCTCCCGTCAACTAGGCGCTCAAGGGTCGAGGTTGATTGTCATGGTAGCCGGCGGAGCCCAAATGCTCGATTTTAACGGGACATTTAATATCGGCCACCGAAACCAGATTGCCATGAGGAAAGTCTTCTGCAAGGTTGGCGTCGTGGTGAGTAAGGAAGAGATCGGCGGGATGAGTTCGCGGACGATGAAAATAGATGTTGACTGTGGACGAGTGCAGCTAAGCACTTCAGGCGGACCCGAACATGAGATGTTGGCCAATTCAAAAACGATTGGAGCCAGCGATGTCCACTGACAAACCCAAGATCAGGGTTTTGATCGTTGATGATTCTGCGATTGTAAGGAAGATACTTAGCGAGGCGATTGCAGCCGAGCCTGACATGGAAGTCGTCGGAACCGCTCCCGATCCTTACGTCGCGCGCGACAAGATCCTCTTACTCAAACCGGATGTGCTGACGCTTGATATTGAAATGCCGCGCATGAACGGCCTCACGTTCATGAAGCAGATGATGAATCACCATCCGATCCCCACCATTATTATCAGCTCGCTGGGGCAAGCGTGTTGTGCCTCCACGCTTGAAGCGCTACGCTGCGGGGCCGTAGATGTTCTGGCCAAACCAGCCGGCCCTTACTCAGTTGGCGATCTACGACGAGCCTTGGCGGCCAGCATTCGAGGAGCAGCCGGTGCCCAGCCGCGCGTGGCACGCAATCTGTTGCGGGCAGAAGCTCAGGAACAGAGGACTGACCTCCAGGACGCAAGACCCTTGGGAGGTCGCCGAACCGTTATTGCGATTGGTGCCTCGACCGGCGGAACCGTCGCAATTCAGGAGATCCTTCTGCAGCTTTCCGCTGATATGCCTCCTATGGTGATTACACAACACATACCGGCTGGCTTCTCTCTTGCCTTCGCAAATCGATTGAATAAACTGTGCGGCATGGACGTTCGAGAGGCGGTCGACGGCGATGTCCTTCACCGTGGTCTTGCACTAGTCGCACCCGGCGACTATCACATGCTACTTCGCCGCACGACAACCGGATATGCTGTCGAGTTGCAACAGGGTCCGCAGGTCTGCTACCAGCGGCCATCAGTAGATGTAATGTTTGCTTCGGTGGCACAAGCGGCGGGTAGTCACGGCGTGGGAGTACTGCTCACCGGTATGGGAACCGACGGCGCGAAAGGAATGCTCACCCTTAAGCGCGCCGGTGCCGCGACCATCGCGCAGGACGAGGCAAGCTGTGTTGTCTACGGAATGCCCCGCGAAGCCAAGCGCCTCGACGCAGTTGGAACCGTGGCCTCGCTGAACGATATAGCCGGCACTCTCACACGGATAGTTAGCCAGAATCGAATTGGACAGCGATAACGATCTAGATCGTTCGATACTATTCACCGAAGTCTCAAGATGGAGAAAGCAGAGGACGAGTATGAAGGGAACAGTTTTAGTAGTGGATGATTCGGCCATGATGCGCAAAGTCGTCCTGCGAGTCCTAAAAATGGCGGACGTAGAGTTTGAATCGGTATTGGAAGCGTGCGACGGGAATGAGGCACTCGCATTACTCCGCACGAATCAGGTCGCGCTCATCATGTGCGACATCAATATGCCCATCATGTCAGGACTCCAGTTATTACAGCAGATCAAAGATGAGAAACTTGCCGTCGGGGTTCCCATCGTTATGGTTACGACCGAGAACAGCGAGCCACAGGTACGCCAGGCAATCCTTGCGGGGGCCCGGGGCTACATCCGGAAACCTTTCACCGTCGAGCACATTAAAAACAACGTTAAGCCTCTGCTCGCCTCGTGATTTATCAGTCCTCACCTGCGGCTCAGGGTTAGGCAATCGTAGCGCGATAGTCCAGTAACGCATTACTTTAAGCGAATTTGTTAAGTGAGGAAAGACTTAATATGTCGATCACCAGCGTTAAACCGAAGGCATACCGAGCGGATGAATTTCTCTCTTCCCACAATCTCGATCGTGCCGATGCAACCGTAACAGAAATTTTCAATCTGATGTTTGGATTTGAGATCAAGGTTATTGAGTCCGCAGCCGATGGCGAAATTCAAGCAGAGTGTGATGAAAGGACAGCAGTGGTGGGTTTCTCGGGAGCGATGCGCGGTTCCTGCCAGATTAGGACAACGACCTGCGCTGCACGGTCAATTGCCTCAGCCATGCTCGGTGGCATCCCAATCGACGCAGAGGACGACTCAACCAACGACGCCTTGGGTGAACTCTGCAATATGCTTGCCGGAGGCTGGAAAAACGGTGTTCCGGAACTATCTTCCGAGTGCGCCCTGTCCCCGCCTACCGTCATCGCTGGGCGTAGCTATAAAGTTCACGTCAGCAAGCCTTCAGTGAACTTTTCTAGGGCATATCGATTTAATTCTCATACACTTTTTCTCACACTGTACCGCGAAGAATCGAGCCTGTTTAGGGCCTAGCCGCTTTACAACGTCCTACGGATCGGCGATTTGACGATTAACCGCGCTTTCATGTTTAGTTCCAAAAACTAGCCTTACTGCAAATTCCGACGACCTTTTGGTCATCCGCCGATAACGAATTAGGAAAGCTGAATTTCGAGGTCATGCAAATGAAAGATTGTGCGGAGATGCTGGAGGCAACCCTTGACCTCATCGATGGCGGTGTGGCGATTCTCGATGATTGTTCGAATGTATTGTTTTGGAATAGTGCGGCTGTAACTCTGACGGGCTACCTCGCGCAGGATATGATTTCTCAGCGATGCCCCGACAGTTTGTATCGCGTCGACCATGAGCATCTGGCACGGACAGGCACAGGCGTTGCCGGGTTCCGATACAGTGGTTCGGTGAATACCAATTGCCGCGCTGGAGTGGACCTAGCCTGTGCGATCCCCACCGGCATATCTAATGCTGGCGTCGAGTGCGAAGTGGGGAACAATGACAGTCTCCAGTGTCCCACCTTAGTATTGATGAGTCATAAACTCGGCCATTCTGTTCCGGGAATGCTTCGCAGAGTTTGCCTGCGAGACTCGCTGGGGAAACTTACCGGTACTGTTCTGCTGTTCTATCCGGTAGAACATTTGGATGCGTTGCCCCACGGCGAAGGCGGAGAAAGCGCGGAGGTCGAGCGCAGCCAGGCCGACATGGAAGACAGGCTTGAAGCGTCCCACCATCAGTGGAGAGCGGGCCGAATTCCGTTCGGGCTGCTTTGGGTCGTTGTCGACCAGGCGGCGGCCCTGCGCAAAACGCATGGCCGTGACGCATGCGAGGCGATGCTGCGGACGGTCGAGCACACTCTATTGCGTCAGATGAAACCTGGTGAGATTATCGGGCGCTGGGGCAACAATGAATATTTAGTGTTGGCGCATGAACGCACGGCAGAGCTTCTGCTTGCACATGCGCAGCGCCTCGCCGGATTAGCGCGGACGGCTGACTTTCGCTGGTGGGGCGATCGTGTCGGGTTAACAGTAAGCATAGGAACAAGCCAGGCGACTGGGGGAGAGACTCTTCAGTCTCTGCTAAATCGCGCCCGGCGAGCTATGCAATCTAGCGCGTATGCGGGTGGCAACCATGCAACTGAATCACGGGAAGGCTAATGCTTCCAATCATTGGAATAATCGTTGTCTTCGGAGCCGTAATTGCCGGCTTTCTGATGGAGAAGGGGCACCTTCTTGTGCTAATCCAACCGTCGGAGTTGATAACGATCGTCGGCGCGGCCATCGGGACAATGCTCATCGCAAATCCGCTCCATATTCTTAAGGCCATGATCGCAGGCATACTCGTAGTACTCCATCCGTCCATGTTAGGCAAGTCCCGATACCTGGACACCCTGAAGATGTTGTTTGACTTATTCAACAAGGTCCGTAAGAAAGGTCTGATCGGAATAGAAGATGATGTCGAGAAGCCTGTTGAAAGCGAGATATTCAAGAAGTATCCCGACTTTTTGAAAGACCATCACGCAAGAGCCTTTCTCTGCGATACGCTGCGTACTGCGATCACCGGCGGTGTGGAACCGTTTGATATGGATCAGATGATGGAACTTGATATGGATGTCGCGCATCACGAGGTGATGATGCCGGTCGACGCATTGACGACGGTCGCCGATGCACTGCCCGGATTGGGCATCGTCGCGGCAGTGCTCGGAGTGGTCATTACCATGGGTTCGCTGGGGGGCCCGCCCGAGGAGATAGGCAAGAAAGTGGCAGCAGCTCTCGTTGGTACGTTCCTTGGTATTTTATTGTCCTATGGTTTGGTCGGCCCGCTGGCATCCAGCATGACCAAAGTGGCCGACTCGCAGAACTCCTACCTACACGTGATCCGAGTCGTCATTCTTGCCTTCCTAAAAGGCTTGGCCCCCGTACTTGCCATTGAGATGGGGCGGCGAGCAATTCCGGAGCATGTGCGCCCCACCTTCGACGAGATGGAGATCGCCTGCAAACGTCCCGCAGCATCTGAAGTGCCACCAGCCATGTCTGCATCTCAAGCCCAGCCGGCTGGCGTCAGTGAAGCATAGGAGAAGGCTTCGCCATGGCACTCGACGCAAAAAATGCTCGACCGATCATCGTCATCAAGAGAAAGGTCTCGCATGGCGGCCACCACGGAGGCGCATGGAAGGTGGCGTATGCAGACTTCGTGACGGCAATGATGTCGCTGTTCATTGTCCTTTGGCTCTTAAATACTTCGCCGCAGATTAAGAAAGCTGTAGCTGGGTATTTTAACGATCCAAGCAGTAACGGAAAGCAGACGGGCACTCTGAATCTGGGCTCCGGAGAAAGCATCTCAATCGACAAGCAGAATGTTGAAAAACTGAAGGAGGAGATCGAGAAGGCGATCCTAAAGCAGGCTGATCTGACCAAGCTATCCAAGCAGATCGATATTACCGTTACCGGTGAAGGACTCAAGATCGAATTAATCGAGGATAAAGGCGGAACATTTTTTGAGAGTGGAAGCCCTAAACTAAGTGAGAACGGCGTCGCACTGCTCAACCTGCTCTCTGCCCAGCTCAAAGCTCTGCCGAACCGATTGCTTATTGAAGGGCACACAGATGCGCAAAACTACTCGACCATTACTGGATATACGAATTGGGAGCTATCTTCGGACCGCGCTAATTCGGCCCGGCGACTCCTGCGACAGGGTGGTGTGGGCCCAAATCAGATCTCGCAGGTGAGAGGGTATGCGGACCAGATGCTGCGCGTCCCGGCTAATCCGCTTGATCCATCCAATCGGCGAATCTCTCTGATCGTTCAGTGGGTCGATACCGTTTCACTCCCATCAAAGTTTCACAATGCTCTTCCTACAAGCGGCTCGCGGACAGACGTTGCTCGAGACCGAACGGCCGAGGGCAGTACTACTTCAGTCGCCGGTACGACGGCTCCTGAGTTAAAGCTCAACCCACCTGAGAGCACTTCCCCATTTGCCCACACAACCTCGAACACTGGAAAAACGACTAAACCTACGTTAGCAGCAAGGCTTAAGTTGATCTTTCGTATTAAAAGCGTCTTTGCGACGAACAAGAAGTAAGTCGAGGACCTTTCACCTATCGTTTCTCAAGGGGCTGCATTCCAGGTGTGAGGCGACGTCTTTCCGACATTGCGGGTTTGGCAGCGAAGTCGTGCGGTTGGGTGGTCACTATACTGCGCCTAGTGCTGACAGCCGCCGCGCCTTCACGTGAATCACGCCATCCTGATTCTGCAATAATCCCTCAACCCACAAGAATTTAGCGCTAACCACCGTCATCCGCTCCTGTTCGTATAGATCTGGAGTGACAATGACATTCGCGATTCCTGTCTCGTCTTCCATTGAGAGGAATATAAAACCCTTAGCTGTACCGGGACGCTGTCGCGCAATCACGCATCCGGCCGCGGACACAAACTCGCCATCTTTGCAGCGCTTCAACTCTTCAGCGGATAGAACGCCTTGCCGTCGCAATTCTTGCCGCCGGTAATGCATTGGGTGTCTCCCGACAGTAAGCCCAGTTCCAGCGTAGTCAGCTACCAGTCTCTCTTCGGTGTTCATCCGTCGCAATGGGAACGTCGCAGTAACATCCTGTAGGCATTCTCTGTTCTGGCTCAGCAACGGACCTTCCATCTTGCCTGCGCGTTCCACTTGCCACAGCGCATCTCTGCGGTGCTCGACTCCATCAAGCACGTTCAGGGCTCCAACCCGCGCCAGCAATGTAAGCTCCTTGCGGCTAAGCATCGACACACGCATCGCAAGATCTTCTACCGAGCGAAAGGGACCAGAGCATTTGCGCGATTCGACCACCGCATTTCCAGCCTGTTTGCGTAGTCCCTTCGCATAACCCAACCCCATACGCATCGAAAGCGAGCCATCGCCCTCGTGTTCAATTGTGCAAGCCCAGTCCGACATCTGCACATCAATGGGCCTAATTCGTAGGCCGTGGCGCTGTGCATCTTTCACCAGTACCGCAGGCATATAAAATCCCATCGGCTGATTATTTAAAATGGCGCATGTAAACGCAGCGAGATATTTCACCTTTATGTACGCAGAGGCGTAGGCAATTAGCGCAAAACTAGCAGCGTGCGATTCAGGAAATCCATACAGCGCAAACGAACTGATGTTCTCCACAATCGTGTCCTGGGTCTTTGCATCGAGCCCGTTCACCGCCATGCCGGCCCTGAGCTTTGCTTCCAGATTCTTCATTCGCTCCCATGAGCGCCGCATCCCCACAGCTTTGCGCAGTTCCTCCGCCTCAGCGCCAGAAAAATTCGCTACAGTCATTGCAATGCGCAGCAGTTGCTCCTGAAACAACGGCACGCCGAGCGTGCGTTTTAACACCGGAATTAGCGAAGGATGCGGATAGGTCACCTCCTCCTTCTTCTGTCGACGCCGCATGTAAGGGTGCATCATCTTCCCGACAATCGGCCCGGGGCGGATGATCGCAACCTGCACCACAAGGTCGTAAAACTTAGTCGGAAAATTCTGTGGTAGAGACGCCATCTGTGCGCGGCTTTCCACCTGAAACATGCCTACGGTATCTGCCCGCTGCAGCACTTTGTAGACTTCCTCGTCCTCTGGCAGTTGGGCCAGATCAATTCGCTCTCCGTAATGCTGAGGGATCAGTTCGATGCAATCCTTGAGCACAGCCATCATGCCAAGGCCAAGAAGATCAACCTTGATGATGCCCATGTCGGCGCAGTCTTCCTTGTCCCACTGCACCACTGTGCGCCCCAGCATGGATGCGCGCTCCAGCGGCACTACACAATTCAATTGGCCTTGGCAGATCACCATGCCGCTAGAGTGCTGCCCAAGGTGCCGCGGCAAGTCCTGAATCCGCATGCAAAGCTCAAGATATTTGGCAATGCGCGGATGCTCTAGGTCGAATCCAGCGTGATGGAACGAGTGCGCCATCGTATCCGTCTTACCGCGCCACTCCCACTGGCTTACTAACCCTGACAGTCGAGCCAGTGAGTCAGGATCAAAACCCAGCGCTTTGCCTACCTCGCGCGCAGCGGACTTACCACGATAGCTGATCACATTCGCCGTCATTGCCGCGCCAAGCTCACCATATCTCTGATAAATGTATTGAATCGCCTGTTCGCGCTTGCCTTCAGACGGCAGATCAAGATCGATGTCCGGCCACTCGCCGCGATTCTCACTCAGGAACCGCTCGAAGAGTAACTCCATACCAACCGGATCGATCGCCGTAATTTCCAGTGCATAGCAAACCGCCGAATTCGCTGCGCTGCCTCTCCCTTGCACAAGAATGTCATGTGACTTGCAGAACTGCACGACGTCCCAAACGATAAGGAAGTATCCCTCGAAGCCAAGCCGTGCAATCAGTGTTAGTTCATGCTCCACCTGCTTCTTTGCACGTTCCATCAACCCGCGATCGTTCTTCGGCCCATACCGTCGCATTAATCCTTCGTCTACCCGCTTGCGCAGAAAACTGTTCATAGTCTCGCCTGCGGGAACTGGGTAGCGTGGAAACTTATAACCTAGATCGTCTAACTCAAATTGCAAACGTGAAGACAACTCCAGCGTGTTCACCACTGCATTAGGCACATCACGAAACAGCGCCGTCATATCATGCGTGTTACGCAAATGCCGCTGACGGTTATACGTGAGAAGACGCCCAGCGTGATCCAGATCGGTGTGATTCCGAACCGCTGTAAACAGATCGAGAACCTCGTGCTCATATTCAGTCGCGTACCGAACACCATTGGTCGCGAGTACAGGGAGCTTCAAAGATCGTGCGATTTGTAACGCAATTTGATTGCGCCACTCCTCTTCACGTTCCTGGTGGCGTTGTATTTCGACATATACGCTCTCTCTTCCGAAGATCCTAACCAGCCGCTCCACTACTTTGCGTCCAGCTTCCTCACCACCGTTCGCTAATGCCGCGGCCAAGGGTCCCTCGTCGCCACCCGTCAGGCATACCAACCCAGATGAGTACTGCTGCAAATCCTCCAGGGTCGCGGTGCCTTCGCACTTCCCTTTTTCCCGCATCTTGAAGTGCGTAACCATCTGGCAAAGATTGCGATAACCCATTTGTGACTCACACAATAATGGCAGCCGCGCAGGCTCCACCGGGTTCTGATTTGGAAGCCATGTGGCCGGTGCCAGTCGCGCACCGAAATTAGAAATCGCAACCTCTGCCCCGACATGGGCACGCACGTTATTTCGCTTCGCACTCGTATGGAATCGCGCCGAACCGTATACCCCATTGCGATCCAGCAGAGCCATCGCAGGCATTTCCAACACCGCCGCACGCTTGATTAGCTCCTCTGGTTGGGACGCGCCTTCGAGAAAGCTGAAGGCGCTCGCTGCATGCAACTCCACATATCGGTCAGTCATACAACGCCACCATCTGCCACGAACTCTGCACCAGATCGCGCACCAGGCAGCAGCAAAAAAGATCTCCATCGTCAGCCCGCGCAATCAGGTCCCATTGCTCTTCGTTCCACAGCATTGGATTCCACCATTCGCCGCATGTCAGCCAAGGACCATAGGCGCACTCAACCTGGTACCGTCGATTGCGGAACTCAAATGCTATCGGCTGTAGCCTGCGCAATGTGACCACAACTTTTTCTATCGACCGAAGTTGCCGCCCCGCCGCAGGAGATTTATCCGACTCACTACTCCGTGCTAGCATCAAATACGATGTTTGCGGAGATGAAATTGTAAAAGGCTCCATACGGAAGCTGTCTAGCCGATGCGTATCCGTCAGCACCGCCCGTCCCACGCAGTCCTCGCCAACAATTGCTCGAATCCGCGCCAGCGTCACATCCAACCTCATCGGCTCTGGAAGCTGCGGAGAGAATAGCCCGAGTTGCACTTTACTCGTGTTGCCTGATTCAGCAGTCAACACAAGCGACACAATCGCAGCCTGCGGGGGATGCGCCTCCAGATCGAGATGAATCAGTTTGATCCAGAGTTGCCGGTCATTGTTCGGCAGTGCGGGCCGCACCGTTCGCACATGCGATTCACCACCTTCCAAAGTTAGTGCAATCGTGACTGAGGCCATCGCCAGAACCCGCGACGTCGCTCGCAGGATCAGCTGCTCCAACATTACGCCGACCACGAACAACAACGACTCTAGCAATTCAACCGGGGCATCCAGTTCAATACGCTCTTGCAGGCGGAACTCCGTCTCCATTGAAACAAATAGATGCGGAAGCTCCCCGCGAGCCAATTGGCGAAGCCGCTTCCCTTCCTGTCCCAATCGGGCCACCAATTCATTCTCAGGAAGCTCAGCCAGCGCGCCAAGCGTGCAAATGCCCCACGACGTAAATGTCGCAGTGTGTTCCTCAGATAAATCAAGCACGGCAATTGGGAGCGGAGCCAAAGCTAGAGTTTCGTTTCCCTGCGCGATGATTGCCGTCTGTGTTGGCCTCGCACGTGCATGGCAGATCGCAGTGTGGAAGTTGCTGCTTACTGCGACTGACGCAATCACGCCAAGCGCCCGCATCCGCTGCAACAAGTTCTGCGCAATTGCTTGCGGCACCCCAAATAACTTCTCTATCCCCTCAATATCAATCACGCAGAGAAATTCGCCTCGATCGCTTTGATCCTCAACACGCGGAGAAAACGTGCCTGCACATTCCAGCAGCGCTGTCCTGGCTGCAGCCTCTTCTGGCATCGAACGCATCAGGAAGGTGACCGAATCAAATATATCCACCTCGACCCGCGTCATCCCGCACTCAACGCCCATCCTGTGCGCCTTCCCATTCATCGAGCACACAGTCTGAAAGGGCGGCTCACCCTCCATCACAACAACTACCTTCTCTCGTATCTCCGGTCTCAGTCGCAACATCGCCTGCGCTGGAAATTCCTTCGCATATAGGCACACGTAAAGTTCTCGCTGTCCATTCATCGCCGTCCCACCCACGCAGTCTCGCTGCGCCACGTCGCGATACCCGCCCGCTGCGGAGGTTTGCGAATGGATACCACTTTTTCAGGACCCGCCGAAACCTGCGCAAATCGCTGCCGCGATACTTCGACCCGGCGATTAAATCCCGCAAGCACCGTCGTCCCTTCATTAAGCGGATCTTTACTCGTAAGCCGCAGCACCAGTCCCGCGCTGCTTTTTGAACATGCATATTGCGTCAGCAGAAGAACGCTGGCCTGTGTTCTCTCCGCAGCCGCACGATAGCGAAACCACGTCGCCAACGGTATTCGCAATGCATGTTCCGGCGCAATACTGGCCATATCCAACACAATCGCGGCAAATCCCCCGGCTTGCAGCAGCAGATCGGTTACCTTTAGTGCCTGTTCAATGCGCGACCACGGCCTACCATGCCCACTTGCACCGCTGCTGCGCAGTATCGGTTCAGAAGTAAATTGCTCGCGCGCAATAGGTTTGAACACCTCATTCTCTGCCCGCACATTGCGCTGCGACTCCGCGCATCGCGCCGTCATAACGGCTGGCCGCAGCAAACCACTCACCGCATCGTCCATGCCCTTAGCCTCGCCGCGTGGATGGGAGCCCATTCCTCCTCCATGCAGTCCCTTCTTCACCGTTGGCGGTACCCTATACTTCTCAGGAAGCGTGAAGCTCTCTGAGTGTTGCGGTCCCTGCTTCGCAGACGCCACTCCACATCGCACCCAGAGAAGACGAGCCAAGTCCACACCGCAGGCTGCGGCAGATTCCGGACTCAACGCGTTCGACACATCTACCCATGCGCAAACCTTCTCCACTCTCGTAATTTGCGCTGCAAACGAAAGCGCGAGCGAGGTGCGACCTGTACACTCTGCTCCGATCATTTCGGTCAGCGCGCCTACCGGTAGCCCACCTCCGAGTAGCTCGTCCACAGAATCGATGCCTGTGGGCATCATTGGCCGCAGAATTCGTGGGCCCGGCGTCAGCGCCGACGGAATCCTGTCGGCCAAAGCAGCTTCGATTTGTAAACGGATGGTGAGGGCGGAAGGCATAGTCTTCGCCTTATATTCGCCTTAACGCACCTTTCGTACAAATGCAAATTGCAACAAAAAATGTGCAGCAAGCTCGTAATTAATAGAGAAAAAGCAACTTACCACAGAAAATTATTTTGTCCGTTTGCTAGTATCCGTTAGCCAGTAGATACTCCACGGTGAGTTTGGTCTTTCCTGCCTGCTCCCGCTCGCGGCTTTCTGCATACTTAGCCATCACATCTACTTCGAGGTTCACGTCCATCCCCGAAGTGAGTGAACGCAAATTGGTTGCTCTATACGTATGTGGCAGAATAGCAATCCATATCTCGTCGCCTGCGATGCCTGCAACTGTTAGGCTGATACCCTCCACCGCAATTGACCCTTTCTCCACCACGTACCGAATTAGCTTCTCCGGTATTCGGAGCCTCATCACCCAATCGCTCGCTGCCACTCCAGTCGACACTTGGTCCAGACCGATCAGAGTCCCCACTCCATCCACATGCCCCTGCACCACATGCCCACCTAGTGGCGAGCCAGCCGGCGTTGGTGATTCGAGGTTCACCACCGACCCAGGCCCAAGCCGCGAGAGCGTCGTTCGCGCGATAGTCTCCGCTGCCAGATCCGCAGTGAAACGTGGAGGAAACGCATCCAGGTCGATCCTCAGTGCAGTCAGGCAGACCCCGTTTACCGCCACGCTGTCGCCCGTCCGCAAGCGCCCCGCAATTCGCGGAGCCGCAATCGTTAGCCGCGCAGCGCCCGCGCCTGGCACAAACGAAATCACCTCACCCGTCGTTTCAATCAATCCCGTAAACATACTTCTAGCCTAGCGCATCGCCGCCACAACATCGGGTACCCTCATACCCGCACCACGCGGATCGCAAGATAGCGCAATCGACTTTGTACCTTGCATAAAGGTTGTGCCAAACTCCATATTGGCGAACGGACTACCATTTTCCTGCCCTACATACGAAGCTTCAAAGATTCCCCACTGCTCAATGCTGTCTTTCGTCGGTTTCTGCGTCTTAGTCCCAACGTTCAACAGCGTCGGTCCGATTGTCTACCCGACAGCCGCAAGCGCTCCTGCCTTCATCATTTCTCGACGCGAAATCTCTGTCCACGAATCAGTCATCTCGATTCCTCAACATACGATTTCTCCGTGCATCCCACAAGCATATCAAGGCTGCCGCACACGTACGGATCAGCAAAACAGCTGCAATAATTGATTTGCTAAAGGGTGACTGCGGGGTCGCCCCACGGGTCACGCAGATACCCGGCCACGTGCGTGTCGGCTCCGAATTTCCTCCGTGTCACCTGCTGCATCTCCTTCTCAAGTGCAAATGGAGAGCCTAGCCCGGTTGCGAACGGCACCGCGCCATGGCCAAGTCCTTTCTCCGAATAAAACAGCGCTACCTTGTCTACCAGCCCATCAGCAAGGAATGCTCCGTTCAACTCAGAGCCGCACTCCAGCAGCACACTCAAAATCTTTCTCTCACGAAGCACATCCAGCACCACGCGCAAATCCAGCCACCTATCCTTCGACGTAACCCTTTTGACCTGCACCCCCGCTGTCTCCAGCGCACCAACCCGATCAGGACTGGCAGAAGCGCTACACAGCACCAGCACATCTCCACTCGCAGTACGAACAAGCTTCGAAACCAATGGCGTTCTGAGTTGCGAATCCAGCACGACGCGCAGTAAAGGCCGTCGTCTCATTCGCCCGTCTGACCCGACGATCCCAGAACGATCGGTCAGGGCAGGATCATCTGCCAGCACTGTCCCAATGCCCGTCAGGACCGCGTCGGCGCAGTGCCGCATCTGCTGCACTTCGATACGAGCCTCCGGGCCAGTGAGCCAGTACGGCTGTTGTTTCGTACGCGCGGAGGCAGGCGGCGCCAGCATTCCATCCGCTGACAGCCCCGACTTCAGCGTGATTAGCGGTCTGCCCGCCCGTATGAATTGTGCAAACGCATCATTCATCTCGCGAGCCTCTCGCTGCATCACACCCACGTCAACCTCAACGCCGGCAACCCGCAGACGCCGAATGCCCGCGCCGCTCACCTGCGGATTCGGATCGACGGTAGCGGTCACAACTCGCCGCACCCCCGCCGCGATGAGCGCATCCGCACAAGGCCCTGTCCGTCCCTGGTGACTGCATGGCTCCAGTGTGACGTACGCCGTCGCCCCGCGAGCCCGATCGCCAGCCCGCTTCAACGCAACAATTTCCGCATGGTCGAGGTCGTCGTAGAGATGTGCACCCTCGCCAACGATGCCCGAGTCGCGTACGATCACGCAGCCCACTTGCGGATTCGGAGACGCATGACCCACCGTCGCCAGCGCCAACTCCAGCGCTCGGCTCATGTACTCAACGTCAATCTCGTGCGTATACGTTGAGCTTCCTCCCGGCGCCTTGAATCTTGTACCTCGAACCCGTCTACTTCACCATCGAATCCACAAAGGCTCCGCTATCGAATGGCAGAATATCGTCCATTTTCTCGCCCACGCCAACAAATTTCACTGGCAGACCAAGCTCGGTCGCAATCGCCAACACGATGCCGCCTTTGGCCGTCCCATCCAGCTTAGTAAGCACAATACCAGTCACGCGGGCCGCTTCGGTAAATAGTCTCGCCTGCTGTAAACCGTTCTGCCCAGTCGTCGCATCCATCACCAGCAGCGTCTGGTGCGGCGCACCCGGAACCAGCCGCTCAGCAGTCCGCCGCATCTTGTCCAATTCCTTCATCAAGTCAGTCTTCGTGTGCAACCGTCCAGCCGTATCGACGATCAGCACATCGGTGCTTCGCGCCTTCGCCGCAGTACAAGCGTCGTAGAGTGCAGCTGAAGGATCCCCCCCCGTCTTTGTCTTGATCATCGGCACGTCCGACCGGGCAGCCCACACCTCAAGCTGCTCTATCGCAGCCGCGCGAAATGTATCCGCCGCACACAGCAAAACCGTCCGACCCTGCCCACGATAGAAGGCTGCCAGCTTGCCGGTGGTGGTCGTCTTGCCCGTCCCGTTCACGCCTACCATCATCACGACTTCCGGGGCACTCGCGGGCAAAGCATTGACAGTTGCAACACGGTCGAGCACCGCCTTCAGCTCGATCTTCAGCAGCCGCTTTAGCTCTTCCCCACCTTCAATTCCTTGCCGAAGCCCGCGCTGCTGCAGATTCTCAATAATCGTCCTCGCCGTTGCCCCGCCGATGTCTGCAGCAAGCAGTACCGTCTCCAACTCTGCCAGCGAAGTCTCGTCAACCTCGCGTGTCAGCGCCAAGACTGATCCGATCGACTCCGAGAACGAGTCGCGCGTCCGCGTAACCGCCTGCTTCATGCGGTCAAAGAATCCCCGCCTCTCCGGCGCATCTTGATTCGAAGACGCGCTTCCGGAGTCGTTCAGATTCTTGTTGTCATCTTCTGTTTCGGAATTGGATCTGCGCTTGCCAAAGAGAGAGAATGCCATGCCGTGTTTAGTTTACCAACCCGATAAATTATTTCGCCTACACATCAGCTACTCGTCCCGACCGGGTCGCGCCATCAGTTCACGAATCGCCTCTTTCGGGCTCTTGCCGCGGTGCAGAATTGCGTCCATCTGCTCAGTGATCGGCATCTCGACTTCGTAGCGCGCTGCCAATCCAAGCGCTGCAGCCGTGCAACGAACCCCTTCTGCTACCTTCCCATTCAAGTCGGCAAGAACCTCCGACAGATCCCTGCCTTTGCCCAACTCAATGCCCACCGTCCGGTTTCTCGAGAGCGATCCAGTACACGTCAACACCAAGTCGCCCAGGCCTGACAGCCCCGCAAGCGTCTGCCTTCGCCCACCGCACGCCACCGCCAAGCGCGTAATTTCGGCAATCCCACGGGTGATCAATGCCGCACCGGCGTTATATCCGAGGTCCAGCCCATTCACAACTCCTGCCGCCATCGCAATCACGTTCTTCAGCGATCCACCCAACTCCACGCCCGCCACATCATCGTTCGTGTAAAGCCGCAGCGACGACGAGCTGAATTCCTTCTGGATAATCAATGCCACTCCGGGAGCCGATGCCGCGGCCACAATCGCCGTCGGGATACCGGCCGCCACCTCCGCAGCAAATGACGGTCCGCTCAATACTCCGCACTGGTTATCGGTCAGCGACGCAATCACCTGCGACATTCGCAATAAGCTTTTCTCCTCCAGCCCCTTGGTCGCGCTTACGATAATCTGATTCCGCGTCAGCATTGGCGCAATCTGCCCGACAACACGCCGCATATGCTCCGAAGGAGTTACGCAAAGCACAATCTCCGATTCTAGGATTGCAGCAGCCAGATCCGACGTTACCATCACATCCGCAGGCACTGTGTATCCCGGCAAAAACGGCAGGTTCACACCTGTCTCCGTCATCTCTTCCGCCAACTCTGCGGAATATGACCACAGCGCAATCGAGTGCCCGCCACGTCGCGCCAAAGAGATCGCCAGCGCCGTTCCCCACGCTCCGGCACCTACTACTGCAATCCGACTCATGCCCCCGCCTTCCCTGCCGCCGTTCCAGGCCCCGACTTCGACCCGAACCGACTCTCCGTCCCACTCAGCAACCTCCGGATATTCCCGTGATGCTTGAGTACGATAAGTAACGGAATAAACAAAAATCCGAATATGACCATCGGCGTCCTTTGAGCAACGAAGTGGAACCCAAACAACGGAAATGTCGCCAACCCTACAATTGAAGCTAGCGAAACATACCGCGTCAACGAAAATACCGCCGCAAATATTAAGAGAATCGCTACCCCCGCCGGCCACGTCAATGCCAGGAACACGCCCAGCGCACTGGCAACACCCTTGCCGCCACGAAATCCGAGCCACACCGGATACACATGTCCAATTACCGCCACCACCGCAGCGGTGACCGCCAGGTCATAGTTCCCGGCCCCCACACGCCGCGCGATAATCACCGCCAGGTACGCCTTACCCATGTCCAGCAGCAACGTTGCCAGGCCCAATCCTTTTGCTCCAGATCGGGCCACGTTAGTGGCGCCAATGTTTCCGCTTCCTTGTTCCCGGATGTCCTCATTGCGGACGATTCGCACCAGCAGATATCCAAATGGAATCGACCCAAGCAGGTAAGCAAGCGATATAGAAAGGATCCAGGGGTTCATGGGCGACGCGCATACCTGCTTCTTTCTTCAAACCTAGAGTCTACCAAGTCCGCCGCCGGATCCTTGGGACAAACCTGCAGCCGCAGATTACGCCCGCTCAAGTAAGCTCCGCCGGAGCAATTCCAGCGCATTCTGACTCGCCCAGAGACGAATCCGCTCCCTGTCACCAGTCAGGTTTAGTTCGGTTACCTTTGCGGTCCCTTCGGCCGCAAATGAGATTGCCACATACACCAGCCCAATCGGCTTCTCCACATCTGGTCCTGAAGCGCCCCCGCCTGGACCGGCGATCCCTGTAATCCCTACTCCGACCGCAGCGCCCGTCCGCCGCCGAATCCCCTCCGCCATCGCTCGCGCCACTGCCTCGCTCACTGGTCCCTCGGTGCGAATCAACTCCTCGGGTACCTCTGCGAACGTCGTCTTCAGCTGGTCCGCATACACTACCGCGCCGCCAAGGAAATACCGTGAACTACCCGGAACCGCCGTGAGTCTTTCAGCCAAAAGGCCGCCCGTGCAGCTCTCCGCAGCTGCCAGTGTCATGTGCCGCAGCCCGAGCATCAGCAGCACCACTTCCTCCAGCGACTCGCCGTGAGACGAAAAGATTGCCTCGCCCATCTCGGCTTCGATCTTCCCAGCCAGCTCGTCTACCCTCGATTGCGCCTCCGAGGCGCTCGCCTTCGCACAGACAAAATGCAGCTGTATCTCGCCGGAACCCGCCAGAATCGTCGTCTCTACATCGGTGTACAGCTTGTAGATCGGGGCTGTCCTCGCGTCTACCTGCGACTCCGGAATTAGAGCCATGCGCAATATACGCTTGGCCATATGCCGTTCGGGCAGAGTTGCCGCCAGCCGCGGCCGGCACTCCGCCTCGTACATCGGCTTGAGCTCCTTCGGAGGCCCAGGCAGCAGAATCACGATCTTACGGTGCCGTCCTACCACGGTGTCGATGTACTGCCCGGGCGCGCTGCCATTTGCGTTTTCCAGTACCTCAGCGCCGTCCAACACATCGGCTTGCTTTGCGTTGTTCTGCGGCATCGCCATCCGTCGCGACGCAAACCGCTTGTACATCCGGGTCAGGATTTCCGTGTCGCGCCGCAGCCCCAGCCCGAGCGCTGCACCTACGGCCTCACGGGTCAGATCGTCCTCGGTCGGCCCTAGACCACCAGAAAAAATCACCACATCTGCACGCGAGATCGCAATCTTCGCCGCGCTTGTCAGGTGTTCGATATTGTCGCCAACAATCGTTTTGAACGCCACCGACACGCCCAGCTCGTTCAGCCGTTCCGTCAGATACAGCGAGTTCGTGTCCTGCCGAAACGGCGTGAGCATCTCCGACCCGGCAGCAATAATCTCAGCAATCATGATTTTTAGGACGCGACCTAAACCAGCCTTCTTCCTTCGATATCCAAAGCCACATGGTACAGCGCATTCCTGGTAGCCAGCGCCGCGCATCCATCCTCAAGAAATGTCAATCCAACCAGATCATTCCCAGACACCGCAAGCGAAGCCTCCCGCGCCGGGGTAATGCGCACAATCCCGCGCTGCCCATGAAGGCAAGCTGCCACGTATAAATTCCCATCTACGTCAAACGCCATCCCCTGCGCGCGTCCCAGTCCCCGGTAAAATACAGTCTTTTGGCCATCGCGATCAATCGCATAAATCGACTGGTTGCTCGAGGTCGTCGGCCCCGTCACAAACAGTGTGCCGTCGTCGTTGAACGCCAAGTGGTACGCCGCTATGCTCGGTTCGAGCGTCGCGTACACAAATATCTCATGGTCGGCCACGTCAGTGTCGCCAAGCGTCCGGTCCGGTCCCACCTTGAAAATCGTCCCTGACCGGTCGCCAACAAACAAATTTCCATCGCGGTCGAAGGCAATCCCCGTCGCAATCCCCATGCCTTCCGCATAGGTTGAAATTGCACCCTCGGGCGAGACTCGGTAGACAGTACCCTCCGCCCGCGAACTCACGTATAGATAGCCAGCAGCGTCGAACGCCAGCCCCGTTGCATTGAGTAGGTCGCGGACGAATGGCCGCACCTGGAAATCTCGTGCGATCGAGAAGATCGAAACAGGCACACTCTGCCCACGGCCGCCAGAAAATGTTGAGTAAACACTGCCATCCGCGTCCACCGTCGGATTTGAAACAGGGTGCAGGCTCTCAGCCATTGGCACAGCAACTCGTAACTCCAGCGCGTTGCTCACACCACCCGCGCGCGCAAGCACTACGTCTCCTGAAATTGTCCCCTCTGGAATCCGAATTACCGCGCGTCCTGGCCGGCTCAGCGTAAGGTGCACGGGTGTGTCACCCACAGTCACCTGAGGCAATATTCCCGCACCCAGCCCCTGCAACCCAGTGCCGCTCAGTTCAACTTCACCCCCAGGCATCGCCGCTCTAGGGCTCAACGAAACCAACTGAGGAGCATCCGTCTTCGATCCTTGTAGCAAAGAACTCATATTCTCCTCAGCCTAGCCTTGCGCGACTGCAAGCGCAAACTAAACCCGCCGCGCCAGCGCCAGCCCTACGACCAGCGCCAGCACACCCGCCGCCACATCGTCCAACATGATCCCAGTTCCCTCTGGCAACCCCTCCAGCCGCCGAATCGGCCACGGCTTCCAGATATCAAACAGCCTGAACAACACGAGGGCCAACACCGCGTGCCGCCAGTCCGGACGCATCCCAATCAGAGCGATCCACTGCCCAGCAACCTCATCGACCACTACAAATCCCGGATCTTCACGCCCAGCCTCTCGCGCCATAATCGTCGCCGCGGGGATTCCAATCAGCGTAGCAAATAGCGCCGCCAACGCAGTCCCAACAGCGAGCCATGCCGCAGCAGGGTGAAATTCATGCGCCGCGCCATACCAGAGCAGCACCGCCGCAATCGACCCATACGTCCCTGGCCCCGGCTTCAGCAACCCTGTCCCAAACCAAGTCCCGACCACCCAGGCCCACCGTGTCTTCACTCCGCTGGTCCGCCCGCCATTCAACTTCTCAGTTTGTCGGGCCACTTATTCTCCGTCCCCAGAACCGGACCTGCTGCGATTCCGCAAGCCCTCAAGCTCATCCATCAGTTCCGGGTCGTGGATAGGCGAGCTAATGACGTACCCGCCGCTAGCCCATTTGCCCAAGTCAATCAGCCTGCAGCGGTCCGAGCAGAACGGAAAATCCTCGCCCTTCGGCAGAACGGTTTTCTTGCAAGCCGGGCAGCGTAATGTCTTCAGTTTTGCCATCTCTTACCATTCTAGAAGCACAGCCGCTGTAGTCAAAGAGCACGATTAAAGCCCGTAGACTTCAATTGCCGCCCCCCCAAATACTGATGTCCATTCAGCCTCGCTGAAGCTCGCAAAATAATCGTGCAGCACACCAAACCACTGCGTGTACCCACTTGCCAGCAAACACACTGGCCAGTCCGACCCTGCCATCAGCCGCGACGGGCCAAACGCCTCCACCGCAACATCCAGATATGGTTTCAGCTTCTCGGGCGACCAAGCCGCCTTCCCTAAAGACCGCCAATCCGCCTCTGTCACCATTCCCGACAGCTTGCACCATACATTCTCTCGCTGCCCGAGCTCCCTGATACGCGCAGCCCAAGGCTCGATAAAACCGCCCGCGATTAGCGGCTTTGCAACGTGATCCAGCACAAACAGCTGTTCGGGATGCTGATCGACAAAGTGAATCGTATCCGCCAAATGCCTCTCGTAGATTAAAATCTCATAGACCAGCCCGCTGCCCAGGAGCGTCCTGATCCCAGAATTAAAATCCTCGCGCAGGATGTAATGCTCGTCCTTCTCGTCCTGAACCACATGGCGGAGGCCCTTGAGTTTCGCGCGGCCGTCGAACTCCTTCATGACGTCGGGAAATTCCTCGCCGGCAATGTTTGCCCAACCCACAACGCCCCGAATAGCATCGGTCCCATCTGCCAGGTCGAGTAGCCAGTGCGTCTCTTCCATTGTCTGCCGCGCCTGCACCGCAATCGTTCCATGGATACCCGCGGCTGCCATCTCCGCGATCAAATCCGCTGGAAGGAAATCACGCCGTAAAGCTGCCATATCCTTATCAATCCACTCGTACTCCGTCGGCGTATACCGCCAGAGATGGTGATGCGCGTCGATCGTTTTAAAACGGGGAGCCAATTCCATATTTTCAGCCATTTCTGGCACCTATATAAAGTAAAGCCAGTCTAAGCCACGCTTCGTCTTCCCGAAAATATCCGGCTTGGCAGCTACGCATCTCATTCGTGCATCTCGCTTCCGCGGCAAGCATAGGACGTGTAACACCCTCTCAAAATAATTTTCAAACAACGAGGGAATCCATGGCTTCCAGCAAGAGGGTCCTCAACTTCGCTACCCAACCTCGCCAGTTGCTCGCCAGCAGCGAAAAACCATCGTTCAGTGCTCACGCTGCAAAAGACGCTACCGGCAAGTTAACGGTGTCTGTCATCCTGCGCCGCAAGACTCGGCTCAACCCAAGTTTGCTGGGCAGAAACCGCGTCACGCGTACGCAATACAACGCAACCTATACAGCCTCAAGCGCCGATATTGCCCAGGTCCGCAAGTTCGCCAAAGAGTTCGGCCTCACCATTGCCGACTCGTCGACTCAGCGCCAAACGGTACTCCTTACGAGCACGGTCGCCGCCATGCAGAAGGGCCTTTTGCGTCTCGCTTAGACAAGCCACCCTCGACGGCTCAACCTACCGTGTGCGGGATGGTGTCCGGCGCGAACATCGTCGTCTACTTCGCACCCAACACGGATCAGGGACACATCGACGCCATCTCCACTGCTGTCCATGACCCTGCCAGCAAGCCCGGGGTTATTTCCATCAGTTGGGGTGCCCCGGAATCGAGGTGGGCCCAGCAGTCGATGACCGCGCTCGACCAAGCCTGGTCAGTCCGCGGCAGCGCTGGGCATCACCATCACCGTCGCCGCGGGAGAGAACGGCTCGATTGATGACGTGACGGACGGTGCAAATCACGTTGACTTTCCCTCCTCCAGCCCACACGTGCTTGCCTGCGGTGGCACTAAGCTCATCGGCTTTGGCTCCGCCATTACCTCCGAAATCGTTTGGAACGAGGCCGCCAATAGCGAAGGTGCCACCGGTGGAGGCGTCAGCTCCGTCTTCGCGCGTCCCACCTGGCAGTCAAGTTCAAGCGTCCCAACAGCCGGATCCTTCGTGGGTCGCGGCGTGCCCGGCGTGCCCGACGATGCCGATCCCGCCACCGGCTATACGGTCTGCGTCGACGGACAGACCCTGGTCATCGTAGGCACCTCTGCCGTCGCCCCGCCCTGGGCTGGCTTGATCGCCTTGAACAACGCGCAGAACAAAACCACCGCCGGATTTCTCCAACCCGCAATCTACTCCGCCAAGGCGCAATCCGCATTCAATGGCATCACCCTCGGCAACAACGGAGCATTCGCCGTCGGCACCGGTTGGGCCGCCCATTGGGAGCGCACTGATCAAGCTCCTCTCCACCACACTCAGCGGCACGACGAAACCCCCGAAAAAGCCGCCAACAAGGAAGGAGAACCACCTACAAAGCCAGTCGCAAAGGAGACCAAATCAATTAAGAAAAAGTAGGTGCCCACCATTTATTTCGATGAACAAGCTTTTACGAAGGGCAGCAGTTCCTCCACAGCCTCGTCAAAACATCGCCTCGAGCAACGATGCAGACGTCTTCTATTTGCCGCTGTACAGCATGTCTTTGATCGCCGCCCGCCGAGCCGCATTCGCCTCACGCGAACTCTTCAACTCATCCGCGTCCATGCGCCCTTTGCTGACTGGTTCGTCAGCATCCGGCACACTGCAATTCGGGCAACGGTTTGCAAAACCGGGCTTGTCTGGCTTCAGTTCAAACTCTTCTTCACACATTGCGCAAATTTTAATTGGAAATGGCATCTCTCAATATTTTACGATGCTCCTTCCCAAAGTTGAAGCCGCACGGCGCGCCTCGCGAATCAGCTTTCTCGCAGTCGCCCACGCGTCTATTCCAATCCGCTCCATTTCGTTCTATTCTTGTCGGATACCCGAACCGTATAACCTCTATGCCTGAGCCCGGCCCCATCGTCGGTACATCGCCCATCCGCAAGGAAGGCTTAGCCAAAGTCACGGGCCGTGCTCAGTATGTGGACGACATCACTCTCCCCGGCATGTGGTACGGAGCCACCGTCCGCTCCACCATCGCGCGCGGTTGCATCACGTCCATCGCTTACGATCCCGCCATCGACTGGTCTCAGTTCACCATTGTCACCGCAGCCGATATCCCCGGCGAAAACACAATCATCCATCTCACCAAAGATCATCCGTGCCTCGCCTCCGAAAACATCAACCACCCCGCGGAACCCATCCTCCTCCTCGCCCACCCCGACAAGAACGTCCTCCACGCAGCAGTCGAAGCCGTCCACGTCACCTATGAAGACTTTCCTGGCGTCTTCACCATCGAAGATTCCGAAACAGGCGCCGCGGGCGACACCAGCAAAGTAGTTTGGGACCACAGAGGCCATGGCGGCAGTCCCAACACTTTCAAGACATTTCTAATGCAGAAGGGCGATGACCCGCTCGCCGACTCCGCGCTCCAAGCCGCCTTTCAATCAGCCGACTTCATCGTCGAAGGAGAGTACCGCACAGGCGCGCAGGAGCATCTCTACATCGAGAACAACGGCGTCATCGCTGAAGCCTTCCGGGCCCCCAACGGCAGCCTCGATTCCATCACCGTCTCCGGCTCCATGCAGTGTCCTTACTACCTCGTCCACGCGCTCGAACTCGTCTTCAACCTACCCGCCGAAAAGTGCCGCGTCATCCAGACCGAGACCGGCGGAGCTTTTGGCGGCAAGGAAGACTTTCCCAGCGTCATCGGCTCCCATGCAGCCCTCCTCGCGATGAAGTCTGGCCACCCCGTCAAAATCTGCTACGATCGCGCCGAAGACCTGATCGCCACTACAAAGCGACATCCATCGCGCACCCGCCACCGTACCGCAGTCTCGCGCGATGGCAAACTTCTCGCCGGCGAGATCGAAGTTGCCATCGACGGCGGCGCCTACGCCACGCTCTCAGCTGTTGTCCTCTCCCGAGCTACCATCCACGCGCCCGGCCCTTACCACTGGCCACACCTTACCGTCCGAGCCAAGGCGATGGCCACCAACATTGCGCCCCATGGAGCATTCCGTGGTTTCGGGGCACCACAATCCCTCTTCGCCCTCGAACGCCACATGGACAAGATCGCCAAAGCCGTCGGCCTTACCCCCGAAGAACTACGCCGGCGTAACTTCCTCGCCACCGGCGACCACACCGCCACCGGCCAGCACCTCACCGACCCAGTCGATATGCAAGGTCTGCTCACCCGTGCCCTCCACGAATCAAACTACCACGCTAAGCGCGCCGAGTTCGACCGCACTAATCTCACCTCGACAATCAAGCGCGGCATTGGCTTCGCGGCATTTATGCACGGCTCCGGATTCACCGGTTCCGGCGAGCGTCGCCTCAACTCCCTCGTCAAAATCAAGATCACGCCGGAAGGCCGCCCGTGCATCCTCGTTTCCTCCACCGAATTCGGCCAGGGCACAAACACCATCCTCAGCCAGGTGTGCGCGCAAACACTCCGCATCCCCTACGACGAAGTCCTCGTCGCTCAACCTGACACAGCCATCGTCCCCAACTCTGGCCCAACAGTTGCCAGTCGTACCGCTATGATCGTCGGTAAGCTCGTCGAACGCGCCTCCGAATCCGTTCTTGCAACCCTCGGCTTGCCGCCCCATAGCGCCCCATTGTTGTCATCCCGCAGCGCAGCGGAGGGATCTGCTTCTCCTCTCGATGAGCCATCCAATTACACGGCAGACCAATTCCGCACCACGGCAGACCAATTCCGCACCACGGCTGTCGCCTACCTCGCCGCGCATGGCTCCCTCACAGCCGAAGCCCGCTATGAAGCCCCTAACAACATCTTTTGGGACGACGACCAGTACAAAGGCGACGCCTACCCTACCTACGCCTGGGCCGTCTACGTCGCCGAAGTCACGGTCGACACCCTTACCTATATCGCCGAGGTAAAAAACTTCCACGCCCTCCAAGACGTCGGCAAAGTCATCCACCCCATTCTCGCCAAGGGCCAGATCGAGGGCGGAGTAGCTCAGGGCATCGGCTACGCGCTGTACGAGAAATGCGTCTATGTTGACGGCCTCATGCGCAACAATCAGATGACCAACTACATCATGCCCACAAGCGCCGACCTGCCGCCCATTCATGTCCACTTCGAAGAAACGCCGAGCATCCACGGGCCTCAGGGCGCCAAAGGCATCGGCGAACTCCCCATGGACGGCCCTGCCCCCGCCATCCTCAATGCCATCGAACATGCAACCGGTATCGCTTTCACCGAGATCCCCCTCCTCCCCGAAGACATCTTCGAACGCATGTCCTGCACCCCTGTTGGCTCAAATGAAGTCGGCGGCACCGAAGATTTTAAACCAGCCATTGATCACGACACAAGAGTCGAGGCTAACGCATGACCACAGTTCACTTCAAAATCAACGGCGAGGAGAAGTCCGTAGCCGCCCCGCCCATGAAGCGCCTGCTCGACGTCCTCCGCGAGGACCTCCACCTCACCGGCGCAAAGGAAGGTTGCGGCGAAGGCGAGTGCGGCTCCTGCTCCATCCTGATGAACGGCGAGCTGGTCAATTCCTGCCTCGTCCCGATCCTCCAGGCCGAAGGCACCCACATCATGACCATCGAAGGTGTCGCGCATCTCGTAGAAAAAAACGAAAAACTCCATCCTATCCAGCAAAGCTTCCTTGAGAAAGGCGGAGCCCAGTGCGGCATCTGCACACCCGGTATGATCCTCGCCACCCACTACCTTCTCGATAAATATCCGCAACCAACGCTGTTACAAATTCAGGAAGGCCTCGCCGGAAATCTTTGCCGCTGCACCGGCTACATGCGCATCTTTGACGCCGTCCAACAGGCCGGCCGACAGAATTTAACCACGGGAGTAGCAGAATAATGCGCTCCAACGTTGCCGACTTCACCCTCATCGCCCCACCCACACTCAACGCGACGCTGGAAATCCTCGCGTGCGATTCCAGCCTCTACACACCGATCGCCGGCGGCACCGAACTAATGGTCGCCCTCAGCGCCAATCGCCTCGCCCAAAAGAATTTTCTCTCAATTAAGCACCTCACGGAACTCCGCTTCATCGACGCCACCCCCGATGCCATCACCATCGGCTCCGGCACCACCTTCACCGACATCCGCCGCCACGCAGTCATTGCCACCGACTTACCTCTACTCAACCAAGCCGCAAGTTGGACCGGCAGCATCGCTAACCAGAACCGCGGCACCCTCGGCGGTAACATCGTCAACGCCTCGCCGGCCGCCGACTCGCCCCCCGCGCTCCTCGCCTACGACGCCACCGTCACCCTGGTCTCAGCCACCGGCACGCGGACTATTCCCTACCGCGACTTTCACTTGGGCTATAAGAAAACCGTCCTCCGTCCTGACGAGCTTCTCTACAGCATTAAAATAAAACGCAACTTCGGCGGTTACATAACCTACACCCGCAAAGTCGGCACCCGCAATGCCCAGGCAATCTCAAAGGTCGCGCTCGCGTGTCTAGCGCTGCTCGATAATGGGGTCGTCCGCGACATAAGAATCGGTGCGGCTAGCCTCCATGAAACTCCCATCCGCTGCACCGCCACCGAGCAGTCCATCCTCAATCAACCCAGTACACCCAGCACAATAGCGGCTGCCCGGGCGGCCCTGGCCACTGAAGTTCGCCCCATCGACGACATCCGTTCCACCGCAAAATACCGCGCCGCCGTAGCCGCCAGCCTGCTCGAAGAATTCCTCCGCACGCTGTCGGGCTAGCCGAATAACTCTCGCGCCCGCGAAACGTCTTCTACGGTGTCGATGTCGAGTTCTCCGTGCGCGAGGTCTTCAAACCTGGCCTGAGCCAGAATATCCCGCGCGCCAGAGTCTCCTGCCAGCACCGTCAATGCGGCAAAATATTTCTTGGGAAAATAAGCTGGAACGCCTTTTTTGCCAGCATAGCGCGAGGCGTTGATCTCTTGCCTCCGTAGCAATAGTTGCAGGTGCTCAACCGTCACAGCGGGCTGATCGCATGTCATCAGCATCACGCCCTCAGCGTCTTTAGCGACAATGCCCAGCGTCTGCACACCAAGCCGGATCGATGTTGCCATCCCTTCCATCCACTTGTCATTGATCACTAGAATTGCATCGCCGAGGTCGCACTCCACCATCACTCGCACGTATTCTGCGCCGAGCACAACGACCACTGGCGAACAACCAGCTTTGCGCGCAATACGCACCGCCCGCGCCAGCAACGCATCGCCCCCAACCATGATCAGCTGTTTCGGTTCGCCAAGCCGCGTCGACCCGCCCGCCGCCAAAACCACCGCCGCAATCACTTCGCTGCATCCAGTGCACATTGCGTCTGCAGATACTTTGAAGCCCCACCCTTCTGAACCTGCTTCTGTACCAGTTCCGCGGTCAGTCTACGTGAAGCACCCAGCTTGCCCTGCAACCAAGCCTGAACTTCAGCGATTATCGCCAGCGCAATCGCCTCCGCGCCATCGCCGCCAAGGTCCAGTCCGACAGGTGCCCAAACGCGCTCGCAACATTCGGCCACACCACAACCAATCGTCGCCGCAGCCTCGCTTACCAACAAACTGCTGCGGTGTGACGCTCCCAGTAGACCAACATACCCTGGAACATCACTGCCACCGAGCAGTCCTGCCAACAGTGCGCGATCCTGCTCGTAGCTGTGCGTCATGATGACTACCGCATCAATTGCGGTCACGCCAAGCTCTGCGATATCCGAGGTCGAGACAACGCGTTCTGCCTTAGGGAACCGCTCCGGCCGGGCAAGTTGCGCTCGCCCATCAACCACCGTCACGCGCCATCCGAGAAGCGCCGCCATCGTTACCACAGGCTTCGCATCATCACCTGCCCCCAGCACGAACAGTCGCGGCGGCGCAGAAAGCGATTCGACGTAAAGTTCCGAATCGTCACGAAAAGAAGTCACCGAAAAATTCACGACTGCATCGAGATCAACGGAATGCAATGCCTCACTGCGAAACACCACATCACCATTGGCATCTAGAACAACACGGCGCAGTCGCTTTCCGCTCACAGGAAGCCATGTCGCAACAATCGACTTCTCTCCGCCTAACGACGCCTCCATCGCTTCCACCAATGCACGGCATTCGGCAGTGTCAGCCGGCTCCAGCAGCAGGTCCACAACACCACCGCATCCGAGCCCGAACGGTATCTCAGCAGTGTCGTCAAACAACGTCGAATAGCGCTCGACGATCGCCCCGTCGCGCACCATCCACGCAGCTTTTCGCACTACCTCCGCCTCAAGGCAGCCTCCGCTGACCGTACCGGCATACTCACCATCCATGCCAATCAGTAAATGCGCACCCGGACGACGATACGACGAGCCCTCAGCCCGCACCAGGGTCACCAGCACTCTGGCCAGACCCCGATTCCACTGCCGCACGATTCGCTGTCGATCCACCATCGCCTAGTCCCTGCGAGAGGAGTCTATACCTTCTCTGAAAATGTATGGATGCCGCATTCCAGCTTTTTGCCGCCCCAACGACCGCTGCGCACATCTGCACCAGCATCTGGAATCGCTGTGCAGGGCTCGCAGCCAATGCTGGTATATCCGCGCGTATATAGCTCCAGCTTCGGGATACCGTGTGCCACCGCGTACTCGTCCACCTGGGCCATCGTCCAGTCCGCCAGCACACTTACTTTTTTCATTTGCCTGCCGGTAGGAGTCTTGTGATCTTCAACTTTGCGCAGACCCGCCCGCGTGGGCGACTGCTCCCTCCGCAGCCCAGTAAACCACCAGTCGAACGGCTCCAGTGACCGCATCAACGGCTCGACCTTGCGGATTCTGCAGCACTCCATTGGTTGCACGATGTGCAGCAAGCCGAATTCAGCCTCGTGCTCCGCCAAAGTTGTAAGCGGTATAGCGTTGACTAAATTCAACCCCCACTCCGCAGTCATCTTGTCGCGATACGCGATCAACTCCTTGAAGTGGTACCCCGTTTCAAGGAAGATCACAGGCACATTCGGCAGATGCTGGCGCAACATGTGAAGTACAACCATGTCTTCTGTCTGGAAACTATTGGTAAGGCAGACCGTAGCCCTGGCGGCCTCGTGCACCACCTGTTCAATCAGCACCTCAGCAGTCAATGCCTCGTAATTTGTGGCTGTTTCAGTCCCGTTCATAAGCTCACCGCAAATGAATTAAGAATTGCCATTTCATCTGACCCATCTTCAACCCTCACCGCACCCGATGCAAAACCCCCGATCTCTACGACTTCCGAGTGCCGAAGATCACGTGATGAAATCGCAATCACGCCTGCAAGATCGAGTGCCCGCACGACCGCAGCAACCGCGGAATCCGGTATCAGCGAATCATCAATCATGACAGCCCGCTCTCCCCGCGCCACTAGAGCATCCCGAACTAGTAAAGCAAGCCCTTGACGTCCGCGCAGCAGAACCAACGACGGCCTGGACCGATCAGCCCCAGACGTTTCAGCCGATTCCGTAACAGGAGCAACGATCATCGCCGCACCCACCGTTGCGTTGCTGAGCGCGTCAATTAGTATCAAAGATCCCGTCCAGCGGCACGCGCGATAGCTGTCAAAGAAAAGCGGTAGGTTGGTCTCAAATTCCACCTCCGCAATCTCGTTCATCGCAATCGAATCTGACGCCAACTCTTCAAGACTGTTCACGTCAACACGGTATCGAATTGCACGCACAGTCGCGCGCACTGTACGCGTCGTATGCTTTGCAATGTAGGTCCGCCCAATCACAAGCGGATCCTCATTCATCCAGACCACCATCGCGCGGAAACTATTACTCACATCAGGTAGCATCTCGCCTGCCGCCTCGGCCGCCACCAGCATTTCCCCACGGCTAAGGTCTATCTCGTCCTCCAACTCCACCGTGATGCTCTGCGGATACGACGCAGCTGCGTGGTCACCGTCGTATGTGACAATGCGGCGCACCGTCGTCTCCTTCCGCGAAGGCAGCGCCATCACTGCATCGCCAGCCCTCAATGTCCCTCGCGCAACTTGTCCCGCAAACCCGCGAAAGTTTGCATCTGGCCGCAACACAAGCTGCACTGGAAACCGCATCGGCCCAGTCGTCTCGGCCCTAACCAAAGGAACCGTCTCCAGGTATTTGAGCAGCGTGGGTCCGTGGTACCAGGGCATCGCAGCGCTTGGCGTTACCACGTTGTCACCCTCAAGCGCACTCACTGGAATCATCTCTACATCCGCCAATCCAAGCTGCGCACACAGCGCCTCAAAATCATGCCGAATTGCGTCGAAGCTCTCCTGCGAATACTCCACCAAATCCATCTTGTTCACCGCAGCAACCACATGCGGAATACCAAGCAGCGACGCGATGTACGTATGCCGACGCGATTGTGGCAACAATCCACCCGCCTTCGCAAAGGCCTTCGCGTCTATCAGAATGATCGCCACATCCGCGGTGGACGCACCCGTCGCCATGTTCCGCGTGTACTGCTCGTGCCCCGGAGTGTCCGCGATAATAAACTTCCGCCGCGCCGTCGAAAAATAGCGGTACGCCACGTCAATCGTGATGCCTTGCTCGCGCTCTGCTTTCAGCCCGTCTGTCAGTAACGAAAAATCGACGTGACCACCGGAAGCACGGTTGACACGGCTCTTCATCACCGCCGCAAGTTGGTCCTCGTAAACGCTCTTGGTGTCGTGCAGCAGCCTCCCAATCAGAGTCGACTTGCCGTCATCCACGCTTCCAGCCGTCGTAAATCGCAGCATCTCCTGACCGAGATGCGCTTCGAGAAAATCCTCAAACGATCGAACCGGAACCGTATCCTCAAGCGGAGTGACTACATGTGTGCTCATTAGAAGTAGCCCTCCCGCTTCTTGACTTCCATCGAACCTTCTTCATCATGATCGATAGCGCGGTTCTCGCGCTCGCTGCGGCGGAACGTAATAAGTTCCTCAATAATCTTCGGCAGCGTGTCCGCATCGCTGCGCATCGCGCCCGTGCAGGGAGCGCATCCCAGAGACCGCATCCGCACTTTGATCTGCTCCACCTTCTCACCAGGAAACAGCTTCATACCCTCGTGAACAAGCGTCAGCGCACCACCCCGAATTGTGATCTGCCGCTCCTTCGCAAAGTAGAGCGGCACAATCGGAATCTTCTCCGCGTACAGATAGAGCCAGATGTCCAGCTCCGTCCAGTTCGAAAGCGGAAACACCCGGATGCTCTCGCCCTTGCGCAGGCGCGAGTTATACAGGCTCCACAATTCAGGTCGCTGGTTCTTGGGGTCCCACTGGCCTGCCGAGTCGCGGAAAGAATACACACGCTCCTTGGCTCGGCTCTTTTCTTCGTCCCGCCGCGCGCCACCGAACGCCGCGTCGAAACCACCTTCCTCGAGCGCGTCCAGCAGACTGCGCGTCTTCAGCAGACCACAGCAGTTTTGCGTGCCCAGCGTATAGGGATTCGCGCCCGCCGCAATCGCTGTCTCATTGCGATGAACGATCAGGTCGGCGCCAATCTCTCGCGTGTACTCGTCGCGAAACCGGATCATCTCCGGAAACTTGTAACTCGTATCCACGTGCAGCAGTGGAAACGGAATCTTCCCCGGATAGAACGCTTTCTGCGCCAGCCGAAGCATTACAGATGAGTCCTTGCCAATCGAGTACAACATCACCGGCCGCGCAAATTCTGCCACCGCCTCACGAAGTATCGAGATGCTCTCTGCTTCGAGCGCCTGCAGATGATTCAGCCGCACAGGGTGAACCTCGTATGTCTCGGATTCCACAGATGCCAGCAGTGCCATTGAGATTGATATCTCCGTCGCGACCGAGTAAAAGATGCGGGTCGAAACCGCTATGAGCTAAAAAAAGACAATTTGGAGGTTCGGTAGGGATGAAATCGCTACAGTAAACAAAGACCGCCCGACGTTGTAATACAACAACAACTCGCGCCGTCTCGGTATAGGTTCATCTACTGAAGTATATCCGGGACTCCTTTCCGCCGCAATGTTCGACCCGCGTGCCCATACCTTCATGTCTGTCCATACCTGCCGGCAACCCTCGCACATCACTCCACAAATATCTGGTAAACTTCTTGAGTCGGCACTGTGATTCAGCGAGCCCTCCCGCGGCCCCCGGATCACATTCAAACTAACCGGCATCCACCTAGTACTATATTCGGGGCGTAGCGCAGTCTGGTAGCGCACCTGGTTCGGGACCAGGGGGTCGGAGGTTCGAATCCTCTCGCCCCGACCAATACCTTCCAGTAGCCCGGCACCGACACCCGTTTGCGGTGAGTCGACAAATAATAAGTGGTGGAGCGTGGCATCGCGTCTGTGGCTGTTCTTCGTTGGCGACGCTCATAAAAGAACAGGTGTAGTTACCGAACGTAGTCTTGATGAAAGTTCCGGACGCGTTGCTATAGTGTTTCACTGCCCAGATGTTTCGCCATTGCACATATAGCGGTCCGCAGTCACGCGGATCGGATAGACAGACTCTGGTAGTAGTGTCGATGTCGTCATGTCCAGAATCGGCATCGTCAGCGTATGGGTGTAACGCTCCGATTTGCACCTGACGTCTTGCAACAGGAATAGCATGTAGCGGATCTGACGGTCCCGATAGCACAGTGCTAACGCACCTGCCTGGGCGGGACTCGATGTTTTGCCGGTTGGTACTTGCGCGGATTGCGGGTCCCAAACCGTGCGCTAATAGTCGGGGGTCCCAAGACCTTCTGGTCTGCGCCAGAGGCTGCCGCCACACCCTCAACACCCGCGATTTTGCATCACTGCACTGTGAATCCTGCCGCCATGCTGGCCACTGCTAAAACCCACTTGCTTCAGCTGGTCGTCCTCTTGCACGGTGGTTGGTGGAAATTCGAGTACGAACCTCGGCTATGTCGGCCATCTGTGTGCTGCCCTGAAGCAGGAAGGAATAGCCTGCTGGTCAGGCGAATACAGGCGTGGCGGTGATACCGCCGGAGTCTGGCCGGCAACATTTCAGAACGCCGCGGCGGGCTTCGATGTCGTCAAGACCCTCGCCACAAAGCATCCTTTGGACCTGTCTCGAGTGGATTGCTATGGGCCATTCAGCGGGTGGTCACCTGGCATTCTGGCTCGCCGACAGCCATCACATTCCTCCGCACAGCCCGGTGCTCGATCCGCAGCCGCACATACCGCTGCTTGGAGCGATTGCGCTTGCGGGGGCGGGCGGTCTCCGGTTGACGATTGATCTGTCCGGATACTCTACGTTTGCTCACGATAAGCCGGAAGTTTATGCGCTGATGGGCGGACCGCCGCCGGACCTCAACGACCGGTATGAAGCTGGCAATCCAGGCGATCTCTTACAATTCAACGCCCCGCAGATTCTGATTCAGGGCACGGATGACATCCAGATTCCACCGGAACTTCCATTCCGCTGGGCAGAGATGTCGAGACGGATGGGCGATCCAGCAATCGTAACCATGTTCCCATCAGCGGATCACCTCGACATCGTCGACCAACAGTCCCAAGCATGGACAATCGTACGGGATGTTGTACGCAAAATGGCTTTTTCGTGACGCCGCAACGATTGGGTTCTCGGAAGTGTGGCTAATTTTATTTCGCCCCAAAATTTTCCTGATGCCGAGCGGAATGATGGTGTGATAGGTTGACTGACATGCCTCGCGCTCGAATCCAGTGGATCATTTGCGTTTTGTGTTCGGTCGCCGCGGCGGCCACAGCACTACATGGCCAACAGGCGCAAACAGCTGCCCATGTATTGGACGCTAAGGGGGCGTGGCATCTGGAGGGGACAACCTCCCCGGTCGCAGCCGGCCAGGGATTGAGTGCCGGAGCAAAAATTACAGCCCAATCAAACAAGCCAGGCGATGCCATCACGATCGTGCGAGATGAAGATATGTCTCGGACCCATGTTACTTGCGACGAAACGCCCACAAATCCTTGTCAAACGACGATTATCGTTGGTGGCGTCCCTTCCGCTTCTTCCCCTGGCAAGAACCAGATTAGGGGCATTGTGCAAGCGGCGTTGTCGGTGCTGCTCAGCAAGCCTCCAGCCGTCGGCAGCCGCTATGCCCTCACGATGACACGCGGGTTGGTGACCGTGGAGGAAACAGAGGCGGTTGTTGCTTTCGACCCGGTTCAAGGAGTTGTGTTACCTCCGGCACCAGAACGGATCCGAGCTGGCCGGTATAGCGTCTCCGTGTCACGGAGCGGGGAGCGCTTATCGTTGACTTCGCTGAGCGGGGTACTGGGCTCAGAGGGAACCTGGAAACCGTTGCAGTTGGGACCGCCTGGAGTGTATGAAATCTCAATTCTGTACCCAAATCAGGAGCAAGTTACGCACCTGATCCTCCTCGTAACACCGAAGTCGCAATATCAGGCCACGCACGAAGCTTTCGAGGCAATGAAGGCTCGCAGCGCAACCTGGACCGGGCCGAGCGCGCGATCGGACGAGCATGTTTTACTGCGTGCATTTCTACTCTCCCAGAGCCAGCCGTAATGACAGCGGACGACATCCTCGACCGTGAAATTGGCCGACTGGAAGGCTATCTTGAAGACCGTAAGCTTCCTTTTCTGCACCACGTATCGCAATCGCGGCCGGCGTTGCTCATCATCGCCGTCATGGTGCTCGTATTTCAAATGCGCAATCTGCCGGAGACGTGGGCGAACAACTCGCTCGACGCCGCGATATCAATCCAGCGGCCCGTGCCGGCTCATTCCGTGCGCCTAATAACAATCAACGACGACGACTACAAAGACCTTTTTCAAAGGCGCAGTCCGCTGGATTCGAAAGTTCTTGCTGCAATTCTGGCTGCTGTGGCAAAGGGTCATCCAAGCGCCATTGTCGTTGACATCGACACGTCGGACCCAACCTTCAGCAGCATGGCGATTCCCTCTGTTCCCATCGTGTGGAACGTTGCCGCAGAGCAAAAGGATGACGGCAAGTTTGTTCTGTATCCGCCGCTTGGCGGTAGTGCGTTACCCGCCGGTTCGGTAGCCGCGCTGGCGGTTGCGCCGCAGGACGAACGCGGAGTCGTGCGCGGCTATCAGCAGATGTATCCGCTGGAGTCGGGCGGCATGGTCGACGCGCCCGGGTTTGCGGCGGCCCGAATTCTGGGCCACGTAGAGAAAGATGCGGCCAAGCACGGGACGGAGACGCACTTCCTCGATTTCAGATACAGGTTTGCGCCCATTAAAACTCATGACCTGATCGATAACGCCAAGTCGGATACATGGGAGAAAATGGCGCCATTTCGGGGGCAGGTGGTCGTGCTGGGCGGAACTTATCACGTCGCCCGCGATCAGTATGCAACGCCCCGTGGACTGCTGAATGGCTGCGAGATCGTAGCGCAATCGGTTGCGGCGGAAATCGATCATACATCCATCAGTTCCGCGAGCCGCTGGATGACGGGCCTGATGATGATCATAGGAGGGCTCACAACACTGGCGGTATACCACTGGTTGAAGTTCCGGCATGCCTTCCTGGTATCGCTCGCGCTGATACCGTTGCTGTCACTGGCTTCCAATTGGATCCTCTTCCACCGGCTTGCGGCGTGGGGTTCGATGGTTCCGCTGGTAATCGCGGTAATCGTTGCGGAACTATATTCCAAGGCCGCGCTTTACGCCGGGTTCTATCAGAGGGTGACTGTTTTAAAGACAATTGCATCCACGCCGAAAGATTCGACTCCAATGCCTGCACCCCACGCCTAAGCGCAGTGCGATTGAGGCCTAACGCGCGCCTGTATCGACAAAGGCCGCCCAGAAAAACGGCTGCGGGAATTTACGGCGGACCTGAAGCTCGGCATGTCGGAGAGCGAGGGCCGTCGGCTCGCCTGCGCGCAGATGAGCGTGCAGCGATTGCATCAGTAACGCGGTCGATTGATCGCTGACATTCCACAGGCTGCTAACGACATTGTCTGCGCCTGCCTGCAGGAAAGTGCGCGTGAGGCTGGAAATTTCATCTCCCCCGATAAGTTGACCTCGGTCTGTCTCGCATGCACTGAGAATCACCAGACGAGCCTTGAGGTTGAGGTCCATGACTTCATAGAGCGATAGACGTGACGGCTGACCGGGGGAGGGTGCGGTGATCAGGGAACTGAACAAAGGAGCCTGTTCTTCGAAGAGTCCATGCGTCGCGAAGTGGACCTCCTGATGTTCAAGCAGCGCTTTAACCGCGACCTGATGTGTGAAATCAGACCCCGTGACCCGGGTGGCGTGACGGTAAAGCTTCTGGATCGCAGACGTCTCGTCCAATGTTCCCGGTAGCGCGGGCCAGCCCTCAACAGAAAGATTGCCAATCGCACCGAGGAAAAGGTCTGGCGAGGCGCTCGAAGTCGCAGGGCGCAGAAATTGCAGTGTGGAAGCGGACGGCAGATAGGCCACTGCGTAACGATCAATCAACAAAGTGCGAGTCGCCAGGTCGTCCCCACCGGAGGACGCGTCCTCGCTCGTGAAACCGCGGACCGGACCCTTCTCAGGAATCGGGAGAGCTTGAAATGGGATCAGCGAAAGCGACTGCGTTGGTACGATTAGTAGCGTCTCGATATCGACCGGAAGGGCGCGCATAACCGGACCGAGGAGAATCGTCGACGCTGCAGATAGCTGCGCGTTTAACTCATCCTCTGACGATCGACGCGAGGCTAACAATGCGCTAAGCTTGCTGAGTTGGACTGGGAGCGCGGCGGTATCTGCAGGCCAATGCAATTCCGTCACAGAAGTGTGCGTTATGACGAACGCAGCAAGTTCATGTTCCAGGATGGAGTATTCGATAAGCGCTGTACGGGCTGGCAGACGGGCCTGCGTGGCTGCGAGCGTCACAGGATGCAGCGCTAGCGGCTGAGTCGCGCGAGAAGCAGCCAGCGTCTGCTGTTGCCGAGCCAGCGCATAGTTTCCCTCCAGCGAGATGAGATTTGCGCGGACCGCATCCGGCAGACGGCCAGAGTTGCGCAGGGTGGACTCGTTTTCCGGAGCGAGGGTGAGACGCGCAGCAAGAATCTGTCCCTCCAGCCGCTTGAGTTCGCCGGTAGAATCCTTGGCGGCGCTCTTCGTGGCGGAAGCAGTCGTCGCTGCGGCCGAAGTTGCAAATCTCCGGCCGTGGAGCGTCTCCAGGAAGCTACGCGCTTTGTCACGTTCAAGAAACTCCCACGCCTGCTCGCGATTGCCCAAATCAGTTAGCAGTTGAATCTGACGGCGATAAAGCTCCTGCACCGAGACACTGTCAATAAATGACTGACGCTCTTCCTGCTCTGATAAACCGGCGCGAATGTGATCAAGAGCGTCAACCGCAGCGGAGTAGGATTTGATTGCCGCTGCATGGTCTCCAGCGTTCTCATCGAGGATGCCTTGCAGGAATTGAACGCGCCAGCCCGCATCGGCGAGTCCGACCGACGCGGACGCAGAGCGCGCCAGAGCAAGCTGATCGCGGGCCATGCTGTCGGTCGATCCTGCGGCCTGCACGGGAGAAGAAAATTGGCCTGGGACAGGCTGCGCATCTGTTGCAAGGTACTTGACCAGTTCTAAGCGTGCGCACACCTCAGCGTTTATATCCTTGTCATGATGGAGCGCCTTGATCGCTTCGAGATAAAGGAGAACAACCTCATCGGGATGCTGCTTAGCGGCTTGTCCCAATGTAGCTTGCTGCAGCAGAACGGAGGAGCGCGTGAAATGGCCCAGCGAATTAGGCGCAGGTTCGAGCGATTTCCGAAGCAGATCGCGCGCGCCCTGGAAATCGCCCGCGCGTTGCATTGCACCCGCCATGCCGAGTTGCGCATCAGCATACAGATTGCCAAGCTGCGATCGCATCTGCGCCGATGAAATTACCTCTATGCCCGCAATCACCTCGGTATACGTGGCGCGAGCCGAACCGAAATCGCCTCGGCCAAGCTGCGCAGCAGCCAGGGAGTTGAGCACGCGAAAGCGAAGCAGCGCAGTAATATCACGGCCACCAGCGGAATGCAGAATGTCCGCGCCCTGTTGCAACGCCGTCATCTGCTGGGTCGACTCGCGCAGGTAGGCATAGTCAAGCGCAGTGTGAAGCAGCGCTTCAACCTGTCCCGTGAGATCGTTGGCGGTGCGTGCGCGTTCGAGTTCCGCCGAATCCTCACGCAGAACGACATCGAATTGACCTGCAAGGCGCCGGCGATGATTCCCTACCTCGCGCGCGAACCCGGAAATGGAAATGGGCAGTCCGGGAAAGTCCTTTTCCAGACGATCACACAGTGCGATCGCCCGCTCAAACGGCATGGTCTGCATCGCTTCCAGGCCAAGCGTCATCAATGTATTGATGGCCTGATATGCAACCAACACGGGACTCGGCTGGCCCTTGATCGCCGACAACGCACCGCGAACGTGCGCGATCGCATCGTCGTAGCGGTGATCATCCATATCGATGTGGGAAGCAGCCAGAAGAGCTTCGGCGCGGAAATCCGCCGGTGTGATTGGCGTAGCAGCCGCAAGGAAAGCCGCCGATTCAGTGTGGGCGATGGCAGCATTGCCGCGGGCCAACTCGAGTGAAATAATCTCTCCCCAGAGGTCGCCAGCCATGGGAGCGGTTGGGTCCTGGAGTAACTTGCGAGACTGATACAGCGCAGAGGCAGCTTCGTCGATCCGACCAAGGTGGAGCAGATCCTCACCGACATCTTTCCAAGGAATCGACAGCGTCGCAATTTCTCCGGAACGCTGCTGCAGATCGAGTGCCTGACGCGCAGCCGCCAGTGCCGCAACGTAATCGCCCTCATCGTGGCGATACGTGGAATCCTGCAAATTGGCATAGATGCTGGCCTTAAAAAACTGCTGCTGGCCTACGTTCAATTCGATCAGAGCATCAAGAGCGCGATGCATCTCCGCCCAGTCTTCAGATGTTGCTGTCGATGCACTGGCATTCGTCAACACGGCCGTCAGAACCGTCGCGGACCGTTCCAAGCCAAGCCGCGAAAACAGAGCTATGTCCTTAGCCTGATCCGGAAATGCAGGCGTACTCAGGTGAGCGACCAGATCTCTTCCTTGGATGAGGTCGCTGGCTGCATTCGGCTGCGATGAAGCGGACGTAGCTGAGACGAGAATCACGCAAATGAAAGCCCACGCCCATTGCTGCAGCTGCCTTCGCATGGCCAGGCCCCGCCTTGCGCGCTGCCCAAGATGCCCATGACCGATGCAAAGTAAAGCGGCTGGCCCCGACCGCAGATAACGCAAGTTTGACCCCCTCGAACTGCCTTGGTTTCAATACATCCTGCCACGCGCAGACAGGAGTGTCAAAGCTGCTGATCACCCGCTTGCAGACACCGCCAACTCGGCGCCCCATTTGTCATGCAGTCGTTTTGGGTTATGGTCGTAAGGGAATTCAAACGCCAAAGGAACAGGCTGCCATACGTATCGTCGACATCCGCGAAGTAGCCCTGCCCATCGCCTCCCCGATTGCGAATGCGTACATCGACTTCTCCAGGATGACGTGCTCACTGGTCGCGGTGGTGACGGATGTCATACGCGAAGGCAAGACGGTCGTCGGCTACGGCTTCAACTCCAACGGACGCTACGGGCAGGGAGGGCTAATCCGCGAGCGTTTCGCTCCACGTCTGCGCGAGGCCGATCCCACTTCACTGCTAAATGAATCAGACGACAATCTCGATCCCGACCGCGCCTGGCGCACGCTGATGCACAATGAGAAACCAGGCGGCCATGGCGAACGCTCCGTCGCCGCCGGAACCATCGACATGGCGGTGTGGGATGCGGTCGCGAAGATCGCGGGCAAACCGCTCCTCCGGCTGCTTGCCGAGCGGTATGGATGCGTCGCCGACCCGCGTCTTCGTCTACGCTGCCTACTACTACCCTGGCAAGAATCTCGAAGCATTGCGCGCTGAGATACGAAGCTACCTCGACCGTGGATACACCGTGGTCAAGATGAAGATCGGAGGTGTAAAGCTTGCCGACGATCGCCTGCGGATCGAAGCAGTTCTTGCGGAGATTGGCAACAACGCCCAACTCGCCGTTGATGCAAATGGCCGCTTTGATCTGGAGACCGCAATCGCCTGCGCCAAAATGCTGCGTAAGTATCCGCTGTTCTGGTATGAAGAGGCGGGTGACCCGCTCAATTTCGCGCTGCAATCCGCGCTGGCAGAATTCTATCCCGCACCTATGGCCACTGGCGAAAATATCTTTAGCCATCAGGACGCGCGCAATCTGCTCCGCCATGGCGGCATGCGTGCAGACCGCGACTGGCTACAGTTCGATTGTGCGCTCTCATACGGCTTGTGCGAGTATCTGCGCACGCTCGAAATCATTCGCGCGGCAGGTTGGTCGCCACGCCGCTGCATCCCGCACGGTGGCCACCAGATGTCGTTGAACATCGCCGCCGGCCTTGGCCTTGGCGGTAACGAGAGCTATCCCGATCTCTTTCAGCCGTTCGGCGGATTTCCCGATGGCGTACGCATCGAGAACGGTTACGTCACCATGCCAGAGCTGCCGGGGATGGGCTTTGAAGGCAAATCCGATCTGATTAGAGTAATGCGGCAACTCGCGGAGTAACTATGGTCGCGGAAGAATCGATCGATCAAAACCGCGCGCCCCGCAAACGTCCTTTGCTGGGCCCTTTGTGGCTTCAGGTGATGATCAGAATCGTGCTGGGCGTTGCGATTGGCGTCCTATTTCCGCATGACGCAGTCATGCTAAAACCGCTGGGTGACGCCTTCGTCAAATTGATCCGCATGACGCTCGCGCCGATCATCTTTGCCACGGTTGTCGTTGGTATCGCGCGCATGGGAGTCATCCGCGAGGTTGGCCGCGTGGGTGCGAAGGCCCTCATCTACTTTGAGGTCGTCTCTACATTCGCACTGTTAATTGGGCTGATTGCAGCCAACGTGCTGCATCCCGGAAGCGGCATGAACATTGACTCCTCGAAGCTTGACCCCACTTCCATCACGGCTTACGCGACAACCGCACAATAGGGCGGCGGCGTCCCATTTCTACTCAGCATGATTCCATCCAGCATCGGCGATCCATTCGTCACCGGCAACATCCTACAAATTATTTTGCTGGGCGTCTTGTTCGGGCTTGCACTGACTCCTATTCGGGTGACCGCCAAACCGCTGATCGATCTTTTGGATTTGTTACTCAAAGGCATGTTCGGCATCGTGCGGATGGTGATGTATTTGGCACCCATCGCGGCACTGGGTGCGATGGCCTACACCGTCGGGCAGTACGGCGCCGCAAGTCTGCTGCAACTCGCGCGCTTCACGGCCGAGGTCTGGATCGTATCCATTTTTTTCGTCGCGATCGTCCTCGGCGTCATCGCTAAAATAGCGGGTTTCAGTTTGATCCGCCTACTCGTTTATATACGCGATGAGATCCTGATCACTGTTGGCACGTCCTCGTCAGAGGCTGTACTGGCGCCGCTGATGCTGAAGCTGGAGCGACTCGGATGCGCCGAGCCAGTCGTCGGAATGGTGATGCCCGCGGGCTACACCTTCAACGCGGACGGCACAGCAATTTATCTGAGCATGGGTGCGATCTTCATCGCGCAGGCAACAAATACGCATCTGAGCCTGCACGAGCAGATTACGCTGATGGTTGTTTTGGTAATCACGTCGAAGGGATCGGCCGGCGTGGCGGGCCGCAACACTCGCCTCGATGCATCACATCCCCGTCACCGGTTTGGTGCTTCTGCTTGGAGTCGAGCGCCTGACGAATATCGCCAAGGGCCGTCGTTAACGTGATCGGCAGCTGTGTCGCCACCATCGTGATCGCAAAATAGGAACACGCCTTCGATGGCGAGCAAGCTAGACTTTGTTTCAAGGAGAAGCACAGTGCGTGAACAGCGTGAGGCGCCTCGGTCGACTTTAAAAGAAATAGCGCGCAGTATCTTTGAACACGCGCTCGCAGACTGCAGTATCGATCGGTCGCTGGACCGCATAGTAAGTATCGCCACCGACGCAGGCAACACTCGCTTGATTCTTGACGGCCACGACATCGTCGCGCTCAATCGTCTGAAGCGCGTGCGAATCGTCTCCGCCGGCAAAGCTGCGGCAGCGATGCTGACTTCACTGCTGTCGCGGCTGCCGCTTCCCTCCTCGTGCGATCTGCAAGGGGTCCTGATCGCATCCGAACGCCCCCAAGGCCTAAATACGGCGATCCAGTATTTCCGCGGTGGCCATCCGGTTCCAAATGACGCGTCGTTCGCCGGAGCAGCCGCAGCGCTCTCAATGCTCCGCGAACTTAGAGACGCGTCGCGGGACGACACCCTCTGCGTCTTTCTCATCAGCGGCGGAGCTTCAGCGATGATGGAGCTTCCACTGGATTTTGCAATTTCGCTCGAAGACACGATCGCATTCCACCGTTCATTGGTTCACTGTGGCGCATCGATCGTTGAGATCAATTGCGTGCGTAAACACTTCTCCGCAATCAAAGGAGGACGTCTTGGTCTGGCCGCGGGCTTAGCCAACAAAGTCTCACTGCTGGTCTCCGACGTGCCGCCGGCGCATCTTGACGCACTTGCCTCGGGCCCTACGATTCCCGATCCAACAACGGTCGCGCAATGCCGCGAGATTCTTGCCCATTACAAATTACCGGAGCAATTTCCACAGTCCGTACGCCTCTTCTTCCGCTCTCACAATCTCCCCGAGACACCCAAACATGGCGAACTCATCTCGCCAAGCTGGAAGCTGCTAGATAGCGATGAGCTTGCCCGCACCGCCCAATTCCATGCGGCTCAAATGGGATTCCACACCATCATCGACAACATCTGCGATGACTGGAACTACGCCGAAGCCGCAGACTATCTTCTCGGCCGTTTGCGTCAGCTGCGCCGTGAATATCCAAAGGTTTGCCTGATCTCGGCCGGTGAGGTAACGGTTCAGGTTCCCCATACATTCTCAAATCGTAGCCCTTGCTCGGCTACGAATGACCAAGCCACTTACGTCGGAGGTCGTAATCAGCACTTCGCACTCTACCTTGCGAGACAACTCCGCTTAGAGGATGGCACCCTCGCCGTCCTCTCGGCTGGATCGGACGGCATCGACGGCAACAGCGACGCCGCCGGCGCAATCATTGACGAACATACGCTCGATGGTGACGATCCGTACGGCTCCGCCGCGCACTCCGCTTCAACGCAGCCGCGTACGCGACGTGCCAGCGCGGAGCAGGCGCTACAAGCGTTTGACTCATCCACCTGGCTACGCGCTGTCGGAGCAACCTTCATCACCGGCCCAACCGGCCACAATCTGCGTGACCTGCGTATCCTGCTTGCGATGTAGTGGATCGATTCGAAGCTTCCAAAGCCAGCACCGATTTCGTTCTTAGCTGTTGTAAGATTGGAATGAAACGAGCACAGATAGAGGGCAAAATTTAGCTTGCTTGTCGCTCCTTCACGCGTCCCTATCGTCTAGTGGCCCAGGACTCCGCCTGTTCCCGGCGGCAACACAGGTTCGAACCCTGTTGGGGACGCCAATCCACTTCAATGCGCTGCTAACTATGCCGTGAGCGCTCGCTCAGTGACAGGAAGGCTCATCCTGAAACTGCTTTGTCGCCGCCATCGACACAAGCGCGGCTTGGCAACTGAGAACTTTCTGGTCCAGCGCATTGTTGTCAAACGAATCTGGCGGTGTGTAATTCGCCTTGGTGTGCATCAACAGAAACTGCTCGCTGATCTGCTGCATCGCGCTGAAGATGTTTCTCAGCAACTCGACTGCTCTTTGATCGGGCTCGGTGGTTGCCGCCGCAGTCGCGAGTTGAAGTTTGGCCTCGGCTGTCCGGCGCAGGCCGCCTACCCAACCCTCGGTTACGGGATAGTTGTTCTGAACTGCGCCTGCGAGGGCCGCACGCCATTCGCGGATCTGGCTCAGCGCTTCGATTTCGGCGCTCAGATAACCGCTGGAAAGTTGCGGAGTCTTCACCGGTGTTGCAGAAGACGCCGTCGCGCTCGTCAAACCCGGCAGCGTCAAAATCGTCTGGTTGCCCTGAACCCGTACCGATCCATGCGCGATGCGAGCGAGTGACTCGACTTCTACGTAGGATCTGCCGTTGATGCGGACAACCGTCGCTTGGTCTGGCTGTCCGGCAATGGTAAGCGTCCCAGCCTGCTGGGGCGTCTGCGCGATGGCCGCCATGGGCAACGCCAGAAGGATGATCAGCTTCGCCGAAGAGCGTAGGGATGCCTGGTTCATAGGGCTACTCCTTGTGTTTAAGCTTAGATGCACGGGAACAGCCTTCTGACTAAGCCCACCGGATCAGCGGCGCACGGCACGCTTGATCTGCGCATATTGCAGCAAAATAAATGTGTCGGTCATGCCGGCGATATAGTCGGCGACAACGCGCGCCAGCCCTTCCATCTCGATCTCCTCGACATAGCCCGATGGCAGTTCCTGTGGCTCGTTGATCCAGAAATTGAACAGCGCCGTCACCACTTGGCCGGCCTTATCGTGCTCCAGCGAAAGCTCATCGCACGTATACAACGTGTCGTATAGGTACCGCTTCTCCTGCAAGCGGTGCGCCTCAGCAAGCGTGGAAAACGTGGCCAGCCGTTCCGGATGATCACGCACCTCCTTCAGGCTGGTAGCGCCGATTGCACGCGTGTTCTTGATCGTGGTCGCAATCAGATCGTCGGTCAGCACGTTCTGCATCAGTTGCAACGCCTCGTTGAACAGGAACTTCGCTTCAATACCAGGATGCTCTCGCTCCACCTGCGCATACGAGTGCGCCAAGATGTCGACATTTCCGCGGATGTGTTCAATGTCGAGCAGGCCCGACTCGACCCCGTCGTCTAGGTCCGCTGTCAGATAAGCAATTTCGTCGGCGAGGTCGATGATCTGTGCCTCCAGCGGAGGCCGCTTCCCCAGCATGTAGCAGGAGAGGTCGGGGTACTGGTCGGCGCTGTAGTCACGCGAATGTTTGATGATGCCTTCGCGAACACCGAGCGTGAGATTCAGTCCGCGATGCGCGGCGTATCGTTGCTCGAAATGTTCTACGATACGCAAAGCGTGCAGGTTGTGATCGAAGCGCAGGCCGTGACGCTTGAGACATTCATCGAGCGCCCGTTCGCCGGCATGACCGAAAGGTGGGTGACCGATGTCGTGCACGAGTGCCAACGTCTCCGCCAAGTCCTGATTGAGTCCGAGCGACTCGGCGACGCAACGCGCAATCTGCATCACTTCGATCGTGTGAGTCAGCCGGCTGCGAAAATGGTCGGACGCTCGGCTTGTAAATACCTGTGTCTTGCCAGCGAGGCGGCGAAAAGACCGCGCCTGAACTATGCGTTCCCGGTCGCGTTGAAAGGCAGTTCGCGAAAGTCGCTCCGGCGCGGGATACACCCGCGACCGCAGCACATCATCGCTGTCTGCCAAAACAGCACACAGACGCAGGTCAGAGTTTACTTGTGAAATAAAGGACACACTTAAGTGTAACTAACGCGGCTAATTTCAGTTGGCCGCGTCGACGACTAGTGAGCGCCCTTATTTGATTCCGGCGTCACCTTGGCCAGCTTGACGCGCGCATTTTCCAGCTTGTGCTGAACCTTCTGCACATCCTCGGGCTCGGCGTCAGCAGGAAGCATTCCCGCGTACTCCGTCATCGAACGCTCCCACTGCAACACCGCCATCTTCAACTTGCCGGTCTTTTCGTAAACCTCGCCAAGATGATCATGGACCGTAGGATCGGTATTCATCCGCTCGATGGCTTTATGCAAACTCTCTTCAGCCTGCGTGTATTGGCCGGTCTTGTAATAGGCCCAACCGAGCGAGTCGAGATACGCGCCGTTCTGTGGCTCCAACGCAACCGCCTGGCGAATCAGCTTCAACGCTTCAGGCAGCCTCATTCCCTGATCCGCCAGCATGTAACCGAGATAGTTCAACACCGCGGCGTTCTGCGGATCGATAGCCAACGCCTGGCGAAACTGCGCTTCGGCCTGGTCGTACATCTTTTCGCGGTCCAGTAGTTCTCCGCGAAGAAAGAATAAGTAGAGCTTCTCCTCCGGCTTGGCGGCTAGCAAACTCGCTTTGTCGAGTTGATCGTTCGCCTCTTTAAACCGCTTCAGACGAATATAAACCTGGGCGAGTTCCTCTTCTACATCGCGGTCGCCAACCGCACCTGTCAATTGCGACTTTGCCAGTGCTAGTGCTTGTTCAACCTGCCCCGCGTCTGCAAGCTGCTGCGCATACATCAACTGCACACCATGGTCTTTAGGAAGAGCCTTCGCAGCCGCCATGGCGACGGACGTTGCCTCTTTCCACTGGTGCGCGTCGCGATATGCATCCACTTCGCCCTGAAATCCATCTCGTGCGTAGCAGGTGCGTGACTGCTGGTCCGGGGCCGAGCCTCCGCTGCAGTCGCCGCCAAGCTCGGCTAAATGCTTGTAGGCCGCAACTGCTTCGGCCGTCTTGGCCTGTTCCCGGTAGATGATGCCGAGACGGTTGAGGAAGATCGCGCGGTTCTGTTTCTCCTGATCCGAATACTTACCATCCGGATGCGACGATGATTCAAGTAGCGTAGTTAGCACACCAATCGCCTGATCGTACTTACCCAGTGCGTCGTAGATCAGCGCTTCGTTGAAGTTCAGTTCGAGCGAATCCTGAACTTGCGACTTTGCCTTTTCGAGAGTGGCAAGAGCCTGGGTGTAGTTCCCTTGCCGGCGTTGTATCTCCGATATATGAATCTCTGATTGTGCATCCGTAGGATCCGCCGCAACCAGTGCATTGAGCACCGTCAGCGCCTGGTCCAACTGATCGTCCGCAAGCAAGGAATTCGCCAGAGCACGCCGTGCATCCGGATTGTCAGGTTCGAGAGCGAGAGACCTGCGATAGGCTTCGGCAGCCTCCTTCGACTTCTTTAACTGGTCCAGACTTGCACCTAACTCGAACTCGAGACGCGCGGAACGGTCCGCGATCGGCACCGCAGAAAGTGTGTCCACGGCTCGCTGCGACTCGCCGTTCTGCACGTACAGTCGCGCCATGTTCAGCACGACGTCCTCGGAGTCTCCATCAATCTTTTGAGCCTCTTTAAACGTTGCCTCCGCTCTGGCGGAATCATGGTTCAGCCCATAAAGCTGTCCCAACAGTAGTTTAGTTTCAAGATCATCCGGCTTCAGACGCGCGATCGTCTCATACTCGGCAATCGCAAGCCGCAGCATCTCGATCGATTGCGTGCCCTGCGTGTCTCCCAACGAACGCAGATAGACCTGCCCAAGCAAGGTGTGCGCCCTTACGTCGTCCGGGGTGTGTTTTACCTGATCCTGGGCTGCGGTTACGGCGTCCTTGATGCGCCCGATCTTGAAGTAGAGATCGGCCAGGCCGTCCTGAAGCAGTACCGAATTCGGATCAGCATCGAGCGCAAGCTTATATTGCTCCACCGCCTGGGTGGCATAGTCTGGCCTGCCCGCGTTTACCGCCATCTCCTCGTACAAGTGGGCTAGGCCGTAGTGGTAGTAGGCGCTGGAGCGATCTACGTCCGGCTTGCTTTGACGTGCGATCACGGGCGATGCGGCGACCGGCCTCTTTTTCAAGCCAGCATTCTGGGCCAATGCCACAGTGGTAGACACAAGGAGTAACGCGGCAACAGGAATGAGCCGGGAAGGATGGATCCGCGAAACACGAAGAAGCAAGGTCATGGGCACAGGAGTTCCTATCCGGCGGGATCAAGGGCGCAAACACTATTTAGACGACGCGATACTTCATTTGGATGCTATTCAAACGCATCCCCAGTTATATGGCGCAATTATATCCTCAGACCTGCATACAGCGGACGTGTTGCGCGGCCCTAGCCATGGCGGAAATGGCGGATTCCCGTGAAAACCATGGCGACTCCAAGCCGGTTCGCCGCTTCGATTACCTCGGCATCGCGCACCGAACCGCCCGGCTGAATAATGGCCGTCGCGCCCGCTGCAGCAACCGTTTCCAGCCCGTCTGCGAATGGAAAAAACGCGTCCGAGGCAGCCACCGTCCCAGCCAGCGGAAGCACCGCCTTCATCGCTCCAAAGCGCGCCGCATCCACCCGGCTCATCTGCCCTGCACCAATCCCGACGGTCTGACCGTGGCCCTCGTTGAAGCGCGCATACACGATCGCATTCGACTTCACATGTTTGCAGATGCTCCACGCAAACCGCAGAGCCCGCATCTCCTCCGCCGTCGGAGTACGCGCCGTGACCACCCGCAACTCTGCTCCGGTAATCGCCTCACGGTCGGCATACTGCATCAAAAAGCCGCCCGACACCTGCTTCAGCGTCCGTGCCGGCTTGCCCGAATCAGAATGGCCACGGGCAATCTCCAGCAGCCGCAAATTCTTCTTCGACGCGAATCGCGACACCGCCTCGGGGGTAAACGCGGGCGCAATAATCGCCTCCACAAATAGCTTCGCGATCTCTTCCGCAGCCTCAGCGTCTACCTCGCGGTTGATGCCAATCACGGCCCCGAACGCCGACACTGGATCGGCCTCCAGCGCCCGGCGATACGCTTCCAGCACCGTCGCTCCAGTCGCCGCGCCGCACGGATTGGTGTGTTTGATGATGGCAACGGCGGCGTCCTGCGCTGCGTCGAATTCGCCGACTAACTCCCAGCACGCATCCAGATCAACTATGTTGTTGTAGCTCAGCTCCTTGCCCTGCAACTGCTTCGCCGAAGCGACTCCACGCCCACTTCCGTCAACGTATAGGGCCGCTTTCTGGTGCGGATTCTCACCGTAACGCAGCACAGTCTTCAGCGGATCGATCACACGGATCGCCGGCGGCATCGCTTCAGCCTCAAAAACCGCCGCAGCACCATGTTCGACGGGCTCGACGATACTTTCGAGGGTCGTCGCGATCCCAGCATCGTACGCCGCCGTCACCGCGAAAGCAGCCTTTGCGAGCCGCCAGCGCGTCACCCGTCCTAGCGCGCCTCCATTCGCCGACATCTCTTCCGCAATCGCCGCGTAGTCAGCCACCGACGTCACAATCGCCACGTCCTCGAAGTTCTTCGCCGCCGAGCGAACCATCGACGGCCCGCCAATATCGATGTTCTCAATCACATCGGAAAACGCCACTCCAGGCTTATTCGCAGTCTTCTCAAACGCGTAGAGATTGACCACCACCATGTCGATCGGCTGAATCTCATGAGCGGCCACAGCTGCTTCGTGTTCGGCGTTGCCGCGAATGTAGAGCAAACCGCCGTGGACGCGCGGGTGCAGCGTCTTCACGCGGCCGTCGAGCATCTCGGGAAAGCCGGTGTAGTCGCCGATCTCGGTCACCGCCAACCCGGCGTCGGCGAGCGCCTTGGC
>JANYLK010000146.1 GCA_025357875.1 Granulicella sp. | reverse complement strand
TCCGCTGCTGCAGCGGCTCGGCGACATGACGCTTGAGTTCGGCGGACGGCTGTATCCCGCGAAGGATGCAGCGATGACCGCGCCGCAGTTCCAGACTTTCTATCCTGAGTGGCAGCGATTCGCACGCTTCCGCGATCCTCTTTTGACTTCCAGTTTCTGGGAGCGAGTCACCGATTCAACGGGAGCATAATCGACACTATGAGTACGCTGAGCGCCTTTGACCCACAACCATCTGCTCCATCTCCTGCGCTGGACCGGACCACTCCTACGCTGAGCAAGATTACAAAAAAGATTTTGGTGCTAGGAGCGACCTCCGGCATTGCCGAAGCGACTTGCCGTATCTGGGCGGCGCAAGGAGCTCAGATGTTTCTGGTCGCGCGTAATGCGGAGAAGCTTGCAGCGGTAGCAGCGGATTTGAAGACGCGTGGCGCCGCGTATGTGGGCACTGCGGTCGCCGATCTCGACGAAACAGATAAGCATGCCGAGTTACTGGCACATGCTGTGAACTCGCTGACCGGCATGGATATTGCTTATCTCGCTTACGGCATCCTTGGCGACCAGCCGCGTGGCGAGCAGGACTTCGAACATGCCGCGCAGATACTCCACTCCAACTTCGTCGCGCCGGTTTCGCTGCTGACTTGGCTGGCGAACTTCTGTGTGCAACGGCATACGGGCGTGCTGGCGGTGATCTCGTCGGTGGCGGGCGACCGTGGGCGCAAGTCGAATTATCTCTACGGGTCGTCGAAGGCTGGTCTATCGGCCTTCCTGGGGGGACTGCGCAATCGCATCGATCGCGAAGGTGTCACCGTCCTGACGATCAAACCAGGACCGGTAAAGACTGCGATGACGGCGGGGATGAAAGGCTCGGAGAAGTTCGCCGACGTGAATAAGGTGGCCGCGAGCATAGTCTCGTCGATCGACAAGCGGGCCGACAATCTCTACGTACCGTTTCAGTGGCAGCCGATTATGTTTATCATCCGCAATATCCCGGACCGCATTTTTAAGAAGCTCAACCTATAGTGGCGCTGGCAAGTGTCGCAAGGGTATTGGTCCCCGGCGCCGATCCCATGCTCCTACACCATGTTTCCGCCCAAATGGCTTGACACGCCAACCATCAGGTAGCCGAGCATTGACCGGGCTCGCCCCTAGGCTCGTGCGTTTGTTTTTCGCACGTATAGCGAACCAACAAATAGTCCTGTCGCGGCAATGTTCAAAACCGCACCTACCGCCCCGATCCGTCTTGCTACGGATTATCTACACCAGACCAGTCATACCTGTAGTCGGTGCGCCCGGTGCACCGATCAGCCCGACAACTACTGTAGCGTTCGCCGCAGTATCCATCGCTTGTGCTACCCGTCAACGAAGCCATCGCATCGCAAGCCACCGTAGCTGTCCAGGCTCCGCTCCGGATATCGGTTAGTCCTGCGTGGAGCGGCTGGTGCATCCAGTGGCCATGCAGCGCGCTTGCAATCGGTTTGCCATCCAGATTTTCGACGGCCCCTTTGATTGCACCCTGTGTGGCTCGTTGTATTTCCGGCGTAATCCAGGTTCGCTTCGATGCGAATACTGGGTCTTTTGGAATAGCGCAGGAGAGGGACGGAGAATTCACGGAAAGCCTCGTGATAGGTCAACATGCCCTCGGATGCTGTTCCTCTCGTGACAGATAATGTCTTAACGGGTAGGGACATGATGCCAACCTAGTCAAGGTGGGCCGCTACGTGTTTTTGGCGCTACCGGAATTCTCCAAGATCCTTCCTGTTTTGAGATATCAGATATTCTGATGGAAAATTATATGAAAATTCATCTTAATACGGGAAATAAGCCCCGCGATGTCATATTTTATAGTCTTTCGGAATGGCCCCATAATTGCTTCAAATGTTCATATCCTTCCAAGGGGTTCATTTAAAATGAGAATTGGCAACGCTAAGATTGTCCTCCTTCTTGCAATCATTTTCTGCACTCTACCGATTCTCAAAGCGCAGGACATCTCTTCGCTAACCGGGGTCGTGACCGATTCCAGTGGCGCTGTCATTCGAGGCGCCAGCGTCGTCCTGGTGGACACAGCGACTAACTCTACTTACGAAGCGACCACCAGTTCCACGGGTGCTTACACCATCCCTTCGGTGCGCCCTGGTCCGGGCTATAAGGTGACTTTCTCGTATGCAGGCTTCCAATCCTCAGTGGTCTCCCAGCTTCGGGTGGGGGTAGGAAGATCGGTCACGCAGAACGCGGTTCTGGTGGTGGGTACCGCCCAATCCGTGGTGGAAGTTGTGGCCGGTAACAAGAAAGAAGTTATCGACACCGTCGACGCTTCAATCGGCAATAACCTAGATGTAAAGCTACTCAACGATCTGCCGATTTTGAACAGGGACAATCCCTCGGCTCTTTTCACGCTTCAGCCTGGCGTCGCCAACGGTTCCATTACGGGGGCTCGCACTGACCAAACGGAGACGACTGTCGACTCGCTCGACGTAAACGATATCGCTGCAGGTCAAGCTGGTGCGGGCTTTTCAATCATCAGCAAGGCGCCGGTCGATTCTATTCAAGAGTTTCGCGGTACGGTTGCCGGTCAGCTTGCCTCTAACGGACCTGGCGGAGGCGGCCAGTTTCAACTTGTCACCAAGAGCGGTACTAATAACTTCCACGGACTTCTTTATGAGTACCACCGTGATGCTCAAATGCAGGCGAATAGCTGGTTCAATAAGAACCTGACTGCTCCTCTCCGCAGGCCGCCGTTCATTCAGAATCAGTTCGGTGGCAACCTCGGGGGGCGTATACTCCGCGATAAAATTTGGTTCTTCTTCGACTTCGCCGAGTCCAGGATCATTCAGTCTCTCCCGCTGACAACAACGGTTCCGCTCGACTCCTTCCGCAATGGGATTGTCAACTACGTCAACAACTCCATCGACCCCGCCACTGGAAAGACATGTTCGGGTCCCAACAGCCGGCTCAATCTGAATCCCAGTTGCATCAGTTCGCTAACACCTGCCCAGGTCGCGTCGCTTGACCCTAAAGGTGTTGGTGAGAGCCAGTCCTTGCTTGCCTTTATCAATGCCCGCTATCCTCACGCAAACGATGTTGCCGGCCTTGGCAACGGCATCAATACCGGCGGATTTCGATTCAACGCGCCTGCGCCAGATCAGCAAACCACCTACGTAGCGAGGCTCGATTACGACCTGAACAGCAAGATGAAACTGTTTGTCCGGGGCACTATGAACCGTAGAAACGCGACGCAGTCGGGCGTGCGATTCCCGGGAGATCCCGTCTCGAACCCGTTTGTCGATCGAAGCTACTCCTACGTTGTGGGTCACACATGGACGATCGGCGGCACTAAGGTGAACCAGTTTTATTACGGCGATACCATCACCAAGTTCAACTTCCCCTCCACGTATGACCCCACGGGAACGACTTCCCTATCTTTGGGAGGCTTGACCAACCCTTATAACAGCTTCAGCACCCAGAAGCGCCGCGTCCCCATTCCAGAGGTGCGCGATGATTTCGGCTGGCAGAAGGGTTCGCATAACTTTTCCGTTGGCGGCACCTTTAAATTTATTAAGACACACAGCATACTGCTCAACGACTTCAACTTTACTGCGCTGGGCCTTGGCGGCAACACGAACAGTCTGAGCGTTGCGCCCGGCACGAAGTCGCTGCGGCCATCGGATATCCTATCTTCCAGTGCCACTTCGCTGTCTATCTTCGATACGGCGGACGTGTTGTCACTTGGCCGGGTAGGCAACATCAGCAGCAACTATAACTACGACAATAAGGGCAACCCGATTGCCCAGGGTACTGGCGCAGTCCGGCACTATCGCTACTACCAGACCGAACTCTACGCGGGCGACTCATGGAAGGTCACCAGGGCCTTTACCCTGACCTACGGAGTGCGATACCAGTATTACTCTGTGCCATACGAGACCACGGGTATCCAGTCCGTACAAAGCGTTGGATTCGACCAGTACTTCGCCGCTCGGACGGCACAGAGCGCCTCCGGTCAGTCAGGCTCCACGTCCGTGCCGATCATCTCCTACACTCTAGGTGGCAAGGTGAATAATGGGCCGGCAATTTACCAGCCCAGTTATAAGGACATTGCGCCACGTTTCGCATTCGCCTATAACCCGACCTCAGCCCCCAAGACGGTGTTCAATGGCGGTGCCGGCATCGTCTACGATCGCACCGTCATTAACGCGGTGAACTTTATTCAGGATCAGAGTTCCTATCTATTCCAACAGACCGGCGTACCCCAGCCCTTCGGAATCCCAAATGATCCCACCAACTCGCTCATCAATGATCCGCGCGTAGGTGCTAACTTCAACACCACTTTCGGAATTCCTGCTCCCCCGCCTCCGCCTTCCATCGCAAATCCGTTCACGCCAGGTGTAACCAACGGCGTCCTCGTCGGAACCGGTCTCGGCAAAACTAACAGTTCAGTGGACCCGCATCTCAAGGATCCATATTCCATCGCATATAACGCCGGAGTACAACAGGAGTTTCCAAGCGGCTTGATCATGCGACTCAACTATGTGGGACGCCTGGGACGAAGGCTTCTCGCCCAAGCAGATGCCTCACAGCTAATTGACTTCCCGGACGCTACCTCGGGACAGTTGCTCTCGACGGCTTTCTCCAATCTCACGGCCCTCGCCCGGACAGGCGCGGCGACCGCTCCACCACAGCCGTTTTTCGAAAATCAGATCGGGGCAGGACAAACCACGAAGCTCTACTCCACGCAGAAAACTAATATCCAGAATGGGGACTTTGCTGACTTCGTTCAGGCGCTACAAGCAGGCGCGGCACCTCTACTCAAAAATAATGTTGGGTTGGCTTCGCAACTGCTCGAGAACTCTTTCCTAACTAACAAGGGCTTTTCCAGCTACAACGGGTTGCTCTTTTCCCTGTCAAAGAATTTCAGTCACGGTCTGCAGTTCGATTTCAATTACACATGGTCGCACTCCATCGATAACACCTCCCTGGTTGCCAACTCGATTGCTGCGAACAGCCAGTCCGGATTTATCTGCGAGGTCCAGAACCCCCGTGTTTGCCGTGGACCTTCGGACTTTGATGTCCGCCACGTTGTCAATGCCAACTTCACCTATGAACTCCCGATTGGCCGGAAACGGGCGTTCCTGGCGAATTCCCCCATCTGGCTGGATGACATTATCGGAGGCTGGCAGGCGTCAGGTATCCCGCAGTATCGTAGCGGGCTTCCCTTCAGCACGACATCCGGCGCCTTCGTGGCGAGCGACTATGAGAATGCTCCTGCCCTCTTCGTTGGCAGTCCAGCGGACATCGTTCCGCACCCTGCGAAGCGAGCCGACGGCACTTACAATCTCTTCTCGGGGGGGCCCGCAACATCGGCCGGCTTCGTTAATCCCATCGGTTTTACCATCGGCAGCCGCAACAGCCTGAGAGGGCCCTCGTTGGTGCAGTTCGATGCGAGTCTCGCGAAGAGCTTCCCGATTATCGGCGACAGGTTGGTCGCGAAGTTCCGCGGAGATGCCTTCAACGTTCTCAACCACCCCGTGTTTAGTACCCCATCCACCACTAGTGTCTTATCTGGCAGCTTCGGAAATATAACTAGCGTCGCCGTTTCGTCGCGCATACTTCAGGTAGCTCTCCGACTGGAGTTCTAGGCAAGCAAACTTTTATCTGAGCGCATTAAAAAAAGGCCGCCCGTCTTGGGCGGCCTCTTTACTGTGATTGTCCAAATCTGCGCAATTGCGAGCTACTGCTGCTGCGCCATCTGCTGCTGGCGCGTCGGCGGGGGCGGCTGCTCTGGCAGAGCCTGCGCTTTCTCCACCAGAATGGACCAGTCTTCGGGTAAGGGCATCTCCTGATCGAGCAACGGTGTACCACGGCTTGGCGTAACGCGCACGGCTACAGTGAGCTCGCTGTTGGCGCGACCACGGAAGATGCCGTGGGTTGGCGGAACGTCGGAATAGTCGCGTCCGATGGCGGTGCGGATGTGCCTGTCGCCGGCGACCAGCCAGTTTGTCGGATCGAAACCGACCCATCCGAGCTGCGGGACCAGAGCCTCTACCCACGCATGGGTGGCCGAGTTGACCGAGCGATCGTGATCGCTGTTTCCGTGAAAAAGATAGCCGCTGACGTATCGGCAGGGAATACGTAGCTTCGATCTCACCAGCGTGATCATGATGTGGGCAAAGTCCTGGCACACGCCAGCGTGGGTCAGTAGCGCGAGGTCGATGGGGGAGTCAGCCTTAGTCGACTTTGGTACGTATTCAAAGTGGTTGTAGAGCTGTTCGTTGAGTTGCTGGAGGACCATCAACGGGTCGTCGCGACGGCGAACGTCCAGCTCTTCTGCCAGCGAATCGAGCGCCGGAGTTGCCGTGGCGAACCCACTTGGTAAAAGCATCTCCCAGTAGTCGTCCTGTTCGATCATGGCGTCTAGTTCGTTCCAGGCGTCCGGCGCCAGGAACGACGGAATTTGCGGCGCGGGCTGCACCTCAACGAGCGATTCGGCAACGATCACGAGCTGGCCGTGCTGGCCAGGAATGTCGAAGTGATGGACCTGGTTCGCGAGGTGGTCCCGGTAGCTGAATACGCGGCAGCGCGGGCTTACCGAAAGGTGAAACGTAAGGCAGCGCTGATTTTGGTCCGAGCGCGGATGCATGCGCGTCTCCATCATGCTCTCGCTCACTGAGTTCGAGTAGAGAAACTTGGTCAAATGGCGGATCGAATAATACATGCTTCTCCTTTTAATTTGATATTCGTCAACCCGCCAGCGCGGCTTGGATACTGTAGTCGATGTAAATTTGGTAAATCATGTTGTGGATGCTGCGGCATTGAAACTGTATGCTGCGCAAGTAAGCTACAACGTCTCCATTCAGGATCTCATCCACGCTCGAATAGTTAAGCGAAGCCTGCAAACGGCCTACGAGGCGGCGCAGCGGTTCGGTGCGGCTCTCGTTTCCATCGCCATGGATCGATTCGAAAGCATCTTGCAGCGCGTCGATGGAGAATCGGACCGAGTGTGGGAACTCTTCGTCGAGCAGAAGGAACTCGAGGATGCGGTCTGGAGTGATGTCCGCGGTATAAACCTTGCAGTATGCCTCAAAGGCGGTCGCCGAGCGCAGCAGGCCCATCCACTCCAGGTATTCGTTGCCCTCGGGGATGCGGTCGGTATGCAGCCACAGGTCTTCGTGGTAGGCCTCAAGCAGCAAGGCGGTCGCGGAAGCGCGCTCGATGTAGCGGCCAATCTGGATGAACTGCCAACCCTCACCGTGGCTCATGGTGGAGTCGCTGACTCCCTGAAACTGGTGGACTGCCTCCATTACCTGCTGCAGAAATTCTGTGGGCTGTCCCGAGTCGGCCATGATCGCCCCGTCCTGCAGATTGGCACGCATGTCGGGTCGCGTTACCTGCAGGTAAAGCTGGTTAAGCCGAGTCCATTGTTCAGTTGAGATCTGCTCGCGAACATGCCTTGAATTTTCGCGGGCGGAGATGATGCACGAAAGGATGGACGCTTTGTTCTCGGTATCGAAGGTAAGCGACTCCGTCATCGCGTACGCGTCTCCCGTCCACTTCGTAGCTTCGGGATTGCCAAGCGCCTGCAACATGCGCTGCCAGCAGCGATCCGCGTTGGTGGCACTCTCGTCGAGCATCAGGTTGAGGTTCACATCAAGCAGGCGCGTCGTGTGTTCGGCGCGCTCGATTGAGCGACTCATCCAGTACAGACTATCGGCAACGCGGCTTAGCATTTGGCCCTCCTGCGGAAAAATTTCGCATCACTGGCTCAGTACCCACGTGTCCTTGCTGCCGCCTCCCTGCGAGGAGTTGACTACTAGCGAGCCGCGCTTAAGGGCGACACGGGTGAGGCCGCCCGGCACGATTGCCACTTTGTCGCCATAAAGAATGTAGGGGCGGAGGTCAACGTGGCGCGGCTCAAGTTCGTCGCCGATCAAGCATGGTGCCCGAGAAAAGGAGATCGTTGGCTGGGCGATGTAGTTGCGCGGATCGGCCTGAATCTTATGCGCAAACTCTTCACGCTGCGCCGCACTGGAGTGTGGCCCAATCAGCATGCCGTAACCCCCGCTTTCGCCGACTGCCTTTATCACGAGCTTGTCGAGGTTCTGCAATACGTGCTGGCGAGCTTTGGGTTCGGTGAGGATGTAAGTCTTCACATTCTGCAGAACCGGCTCTTCGGAGAGATAGTACTTGATGATGCTTGGGACATAAGCGTAGAGCGCTTTGTCGTCTGCCACCCCGGTGCCGAACGCATTGGCAAGCGTTACGTTGCCCGCCCGATAGGCGTTGAACAGGCCCGAGACGCCAAGGATCGAGTCGCCACGGAACGCCATTGGATCGATGAAGTCGTCATCCACGCGGCGGTAGATAACGTCAACTCGGCGCAGCCCACTGGTGGTGCGCATGTAGATGATGTTGTCGTGAGTCACCAGGTCGCGCCCTTCAACAAGCTCGATACCCATCTGCCGGGCAAGATACGCGTGCTCGAAGTAGGCGGAGTTGAATACCCCGGGTGACAGGAGGACGATGTTCGGCTCTGGGCGGCCCTCGGGTGCGAGCGAACGCAACGTGCCCAGCAGGAGCTGCGTGTACTGCTCGATCGGCCGCACGTTGTAGCTCTGAAATAGCTGTGGGAAGATCCGCTTCATCACGCGCCGGTTGGCGAGCATGTAACTGACGCCAGACGGCACGCGAAGATTATCCTCGAGCACCACAAACTCGCCATTCTCCATGCGGATCAGGTCGGTGCCGCAGATGGCGACGTACACGTTGCGTGGCACCTGCAGGCCAACCATCTGGCGGCGAAAGTGCTTGCAGCTGTAGACCATCTCGCGAGGAACGATGCCGTCTTTCAGGATACGTCCCTCATTGTAAATATCTCGCAAAAACATATTCAGTGCGGTGACGCGCTGTGTGAGGCCACGTTCTACAGTCGCCCACTCCGCAGCGGTGATGATGCGCGGGACGAGGTCGTAAGGGAAGATGTGCTCCTTGCCGCCGTCGTCGCGGCCGTAGACTGTGAAGGTAATGCCCTGATTTAGAAAGCTCAGTTCGGCGGAGTGTTTGCGGCGCTGCAACTCGTCGATGGGAAGCGAAGAAAAGCGGTCAAACAGCGGCTTGTAGTGGGGGTGCAGCTCATCCGGCCCGGCGAACATCTCGTCGTAGGCGTCATCCAGCAAGTAATTTTTCAGAGTCGCGTGATCGAATTGTTTCGTCTGAGCAGGTTGCATCGGACCTAGAGTATAGAGCAAGACTGCCCATGTTTTCTGTGAGGAAACTCCGAATTCCCCCTAGAAAAGACTGTTATCGCCGCAAACCTGCGCAACATCTGATTGGGCCCTGACGCCACCACCTCACAGTTTGGTGGCTCGTCAGTAACCCTGGTCCGGCTGGAACGCTGTCACGCGATTTTTCACAAATGTCACGGCCATCGGTTTGCCTAAGTTGGAGAACACGGAGACGCGGTCGCCATATTGTTCGCTACCACTTTTGAATATCTGGCCGAGCGAAAGCTGGACCTGACGCTCGTTCATGCCCAGGCTGACCTGGTGCGAATTGACTGCATGCCATACCTGCGGACCCCAGTGCTTGTACAGTTCGTGCGGATCGGAGTAGAAAAAAATATCGTCGGTGATGAAGGTGTAGTCCCCGTTCTTCTTGTATCCGACGGGAACTGCGTACTCTTTCCCTGGATTTGCCGATTTCGGCATGGTAAAAGCGAGAAGGACCTGCTTATCCCCACTAGGGATGCGCAAGGTAACCGACTTTGGCGTGACCTGCTCGAAGGTATCTTTGATGACAATGGGTTCGGCACCGAGTAGGGTTCCAGAGGTCTTGGAGTAATCCGCATGGTGCGCAACATACGGATAATAGTCCATCTGACCACCGGCGGACATCCACACTGTAGTGCCGTTCAACTGCTTCACGTCTGCGAGCGATGATGGTCGCTGCCTCTTGAGAAATACCAGGTCGTCCGGATCGGTCGTTCCTTGAACCGTAGGAGTTGCCGACGTCCAAGCTGAGTTACGCTCGTGATGGAGCCACAATACCTCACTTGCGATCGCCAACACCCCAACCATCGCTCCACGAATCGCCCACGTTTTGCCCGACGTCATACTCTTTAGTCTCCTCTTTCACCCGGAATCGGCAGCCGCAACGTGGTCAGTCCGGCGGCTCCGCAGTGCTTTGTTGCTTATTAGACTCCATCAGCGATTCCGCCGAAAGGGCGTTGGCGTTGCGCAGCGTTGGGAACAGCGCACCGGCAACTCCAGTTACGATCAAGGATCCGATTCCGCCGACGACAACTGCACGCACGGCGCCCCACCACTGCGCGGTCACGCCGCTCTCAAAGCCGCCGAATTCATTCGAAGCGCCTACGAAAAGCCAGTTGACGGCGCTGACCCGCCCGCGCATTTCGGGCGGCGTCGCCAGTTGGAGGATACTCGCTCGAATGACCACGCTAATCATGTCGCTTGCGCCGACGATCACTAACGCCAGCAGGCTGATCCAGATCGTCCGCGAAATTCCGAAGACGACTGTCGCAACGCCGTAAACGCCGACGCAGAGGAGCATCAGTTTGCCCGCATCGCGCTTGATCGGTCTAACCGTCATGATGAGAGAGACCACCAACGCGCCGAGTGCCGGCATTGCTCGCAGCAACCCCAACCCCCTTGGCCCGGCGTGCAGAATGTCCGTTGCATAGATTGGCAGCAGGGCCGTCGCGCCACCCAGGAGCACGGCAAAGAGGTCGAGTGAAATTGATCCGAGCAACAGCTTGGCCCGCCACACATACTTGAAGCCCGCCAGCATTGTGTCCAGGTTGAAGGCGTTCTTAACCACGCGCACAGGCCGCGTCTGCATGGCGCCCACCAGCACAAGAAAAGCCAGCAAGGTAGCCAGGCTGAAACAGTACACCACGGATGCTCCGTTCCACTGAGCGAGCCGGCCCGTCAAACGAAGCGTATAGAGGAGCCCACCGACGGCTGGACCGGCGATGTTTGCAATCTGGAAGACGATTGCTCCCCAAGTTACGGCATTTACAAAATGGTGTTTCGGGACCAGGCTTGGAAGCAGAGCCGAAGAGGCTGGGCCGCTGAACGCCCGCCCCAGTCCGACGCCCAAAAGCACCGCGTAGATTGGCCAGATTCGGCCAGTTGGATGGAGCGCGAAACGTAGTAGCGCAACCGAGCACGCCGCCTGGATCGTGTAGCACGCAAGAATGATGGAACGCCGGTCGTACCGGTCGGCCACGTGACCCGCTGCGAGCATAAAAAATAATCCAGGGGCGAATAGCGCCAACCCGGTCAGGCCGAGGTCGAGCGCGGAGTGCGTAATCTGGTATACCTGCCAGGCCACTGCAACTGATTGCGCCTCCGCGCCTAGAATTACCAGCAGCCGCGCCGTCTGGTACAGCCGGAAGTCGCGCGAAAAAAATGCGCTGCCGGCTCCTGAGGCCGCCATTCCGTTCGCACCATCTGCCATAAGGCTCTATCGTTTCACAGTTCCATCGAATGATGGCAGATCGATTGTTACCGCCCAAGATATTGCTTGTACTGTGTCTCTACAACGCCGGCATTTCGGGCTAACATCAGCTTGGCCTGGTTAAAGTGAAATTGCGCTGCGATCAGTCGGCTTTGCGCGTTCTCCAGAGTCGCCTGCGCTTGGACCACGGGCAGATTGTCGTCGACGCCTGCGGAAAATCTGTCCCGCGTATCCGATAACGCCTGCGCAGCCAGGTCCACATTGCTGCGCGCCACTTTCACCAGTTCCATGGACGATCCGACATCCAGCCGACTGGCGCGAATCTGGGCATCGATGGTCACTCGCAACGATTCAATCTGATGGTTCAGACCGATCTCCTGAGCCGTTACCAATTCGCTCTCACCGCGGAATCGGCCTTCTTCAAAGAGCGGAATTTTAAGAACTCCCTGAACCGTAAAGACACCATGGTAGAGGCCCCGGGTCTCACCCAAGACTCCATAATAGCCGTTGAATCCGAGCGATGGCATACGTTCGTATTTCACCGCCTTGTGCGCCCGCTCGGTCACCTCGAGTTCGGCCTGCAGAACGAGCAGATCCTTGCGCCGCTCATAGGCCAACGACGTGGCCTGTTCAAGAGGGACCTCCTCCAACTCGGCATACGGCACCGTATCGGTCAGGGTCAATTCCTGGTCTGCCGGCAGACCTATCAGGCGGTTTAGCGCAATCTTGTCTTTGGCAAAAGTATTCTGCGCTCGGACGAGTGCCTGCTGCTCATTCTGTAACTGAACCTTGGCGCGCAGAACATCGAGGTTGATGCCAACGCCCGCATCGTGCGAAAGCGTCGCCTGACGTAGCACTTCTTCGTCGGCCGTCGCGAGTGCCTGGTGATTGGCAATTTGGGACTCATCGGCCAGCGCCGCTAGATATTGCGTTCCCACTGCCTGAACCACGCCTCCGCGCGCATTCAGGACACCTAACGCTACAACATTCTCTGCTTTCTTTGCCGCAGCGTAGAGGTACAGGTCGGGCAGGTTGAACAGCACCTGGTTTACGCTCAACTGGGCGCTGGTTGTGTCCACCTTCACGATGTTCGAAATCACGCCCGGCGCGAGCGATGATGTCTTGAACCCCATTGCGGCCAGGTCGATCTCGACCGTGTTGGTGTAGGCGGTTGCCTTCAGATTTGGCAGAAGCTGATAGAAGACAGTAGAAATCTGTCCCTGCACCGCGCGCTCGGTCTGATTTGCCAGCAGGATTTGTAAATTGTGTTTCAAACCACGGTCAATTGCATCATCAAGACTTAGAGGCAACGACTCTGTGGAAGCTGGTTCGACCGTTATATCTCCGGCGAACCGAATTCCGGCGGTCGGTGTCTGCCCTGCAAAGATGCGATTTGCTGATCGGTCCATCGATTGCTTAGGCAGCGCGGCGACAATTGCACTTGGAGCTATCGGCAGAGCTACATTTTCCTGCGCCTGCAAAAGCCCGCTAAAGAGCCCGCAAACCAACGCCGTCATGAGGGCCATATCGCGTCCCCGTATCCGCGCTCTTGCGCACAAAACATTCAATTGAAAGTAATTTGCCAAGTTCACTCCAAGGTTAGAGTGTTACGGTGCCCCGCGGGTTGCGAAATTTACGCTAACTGACACATTTGCGTGGCCCGTACAACGATTGAGGCATGGTGTTGCAGACATTGTGCTTATATGGTCATGTCGAGGTGACAACTTTGAATATTCCTATATTGGCATGGCCCTTCATCGCTGCTTTCTGGATCTTCTCTCTCTGGATTTTCTGGATCGTATCCAAGTCGCTGAAGAATCTCGACACGAGTCTCAAGGAAATTTCGCGCAATCTTCAGATCAAGAGCTAAAGCAAGTTCTCGGGGCGTGGATTCGTCGCGAAGTTTAGCGGATCTGCACCAAGCCAGCGGCGGTTTCCTCGCCAGCACCGTGCGAAGCGCCCGGAGTCACGTGCCAGGTCTGCGGCGCGCGCCAGTGGTCGATGTAGCTGACCTGGTGCACGCAACTGATGGTGCAGTTGGGCGCACAGCTTTTTTCGGTGAGAAATTCGCGCTTCACATCAGCCCTGCCGTACTCTGCCAGCGGTACGCCGGGATACCCGCGCTGCTGTGAGCAGTAGTGCACCAGGCCAAACTCGCAGATGTAGAGGTAGCGTCCGCCGGCGCGGCATCGCCAGTCGTTCGGCTGTCCGTTGGCGATCGCCTCCTGAAAATGGTTGAAACGCGAATAGCTGCGCCGCGTCAGTTGCCGGACTTTGTTCCAGACCGTGCGTTCCTCTTCGCCGAGGGGCTTCAACTGTCCGCTGCCGTCGTGGATGATTCCGATGGTTGAGGAAAATCCCAACGCCAGTGCCCGCTCGCTCACAGTCAACGCATCCGTCGGATTCGCGATCCCGCCGCCCACCACCGAGTTGATGTTGACATGAAAGTCGGCGTGCTCAGCCAGCATCTTCAGCTTCGCATCCAGCACCTTCAAGCTCTTCTTTGAAACTGCATCGGGCATCACGTTGTCGATCGAGATCTGCATGTGGTCCAGCCCGGCATGGTTCAGCCGCTTGATTCGGTCCGGCATCAGGAGATAACCGTTCGTAATCATTCCCGCAATTGCACCAGTCTTGCGGATGCGCGCTATGACTCGATCCAGTTCAGGATGCAGCAGTGGCTCACCACCTGAAATGGTGATGACGGATGTTCCTAGTCGGCCCAGCTCGTCAATCCGGCGCTCCATCTCCTCGATTGGGACTGGGTCCGAAACGTCGTCGAACTCGTTGCAATACGTGCATGCAAGATTGCACCGACGCATGGGCACAACATGCGCCATATACGGGTGCCCGGTATCTACGAGTGCTGATGCGATCGAGCCAAGCTCGCGGAGCTTGCGGGTCGTAGCCTTCCACTTTCGCTGTGCGTTTATCGAACGCCCGGAGTCTGAATTAGCTAAGGCCATATCGCTATCTCCATTGAATCACACTGGGACGAAGAGCGCGATGGCCAGCGTTTGTCCTCGACCGCCATGGGGAGGGGGCCTTAGAAGCAGGTTTCAGATTAGGGTCCGCGACCTCTAACGCAAGATCGAGTCCCTGGCTGGCCGGGGGAAGGTTTGCCCCCTTGCCATGCACGTCCAGCCAGGCCTCAACTTCGCCGAGTGAATCGACAGCGGCGTTAGCCCCGCCACAAGTCACTCACTCGGACTCGCGCGGCAAAAACGCAGTGGCTTGGCCCGCCCGCATTTGTTGCCACAACATCAATGCTCCGAGTGCGACGTCACCGACTCGAAGGGATATGTAAATCGTGGTGCAGCAACCGGCACCTACCCCGATCTACCCTAAGGCAATTATTTCGATATGCGGCCAGTGTGTATGTGATGTGGATCACTCGTCTAATGCCGCCATTTGAAGAGACTTGCCATCACCCCAGGCTAAACTCAGCTCTGATCCGGCCAGTTACAATGAAAGTCGAAGGGCCCATAGCTCAATTGGTTAGAGCAGCGGACTCATAATCCGTTGGTTCAAGGTTCAAGTCCTTGTGGGCCCACCAACACCACTCGAGGTCTATCCAAAAGCGCGGGCTTCGCGCGAATAACACTCGTCGACAAAACGAGAAGCGTTAGCCGGGTTTCCGGTTGCACAACACTTGTTGAATGGCTTGATTCCGCATCGAAACACATAAGGACTGAGAAAAAGTTTTGGTCAGAATGACATTGCATGCGGCCATCGGGAGGCAAGGACTCACTGCTACAGCGTGGCCTTTTTTTCTGAAAAACGTCAGTGCGCGTGGAGGCGCGAAGGATGATGCCAATAGGATGAATTGGCCGTTGCGTATTGCGTTAGTGTGCCTGTTGCTGACAATCGAATGGATCTTGGGTTTGCCGATGGCTCAGGCCGCGCCTGACAGCGTTTCTGGAAATCTACAGGGTAATGCGCTCGACCTTGGCTATCGTGATTTGTATAACCTCGACTTCGGCGGTGCGCACGTCGAGTTCGCCAGCTGGATTCAGGCCCATCCCGAGGATCCCCTCGGCCCCGCTTCCGACGCTGCAGCGTATCTATTCGGCGAGTTTGACCGGCTTCGCATCATCGACGTCCAGCTCTTCGCGGACGACAGCCGCTTCGACAACCGCAGCAAACTCACACCAGACCCCACGGTGCGCAGGGCATTTGAGGATCAAGCCGTTCAGGCTAACCGCTTGGGAGACGCAGCGCTCGCGCGAAATTCCAAAGACGCAAATGCGCTTTACGCCAAAACTCTAGTGTGTGGAATGCGCTCCAACTATGCGTTGATGATCGAAAAGCGCGACGTCGAGGCCCTCTCCTATAGTAAGCAGGCGAGCGAGCTGGCTCGGAAGACGCTGGCCGTCAACCCGACACTGTACGACGCGCATCTTGCCTCGGGAGTGGAGAATTACATGCTTTCGCTTAAGTTCGCCCCGCTGCGTTGGATCCTCCGCCTCACCGGCGCAGGGACCGATCGTGCGGAAGGAATCAGGCTGCTCCAGGTCACAGCAACGTACGGCATTACCTCGCACCCTTTGCCCGCATGATGCTGGCCGTGGCAGCGATCCGCGACGGCCATCCCCAGCGGGCGCGCGACATTCTCTCCGCGCTCTCGAAAGAGTTCCCTAGAAATGGCCTTTATGCACGCGAGCGGGATCGCGTCCATTAGACTCCGAAGGAGCTAAGAGTCTAAACTCCTTTAAAGTCGGAGAAGACTGCTAGAGTCCAACCGCTAGCTCAACGAACCAAAATCACAGTCGCAAAAAGCAGGCACTTCACTCAATGCGTATCTCTTCTGTCGGAACCGCTCTTCCTGCCCATCGCTATTCTCAAGCCGAAGTCGCGGAAGCGCTCCTCAATCGTTGGGGAAGCAAGCTGCCTGAGCCTCGCCTCCTCACCCGATTGCATGCCAACTGCGGCGTCGATTTTCGGCATTTCGTACTCCCGCTGGAAGCTTATCCAACCTTGGTCGGATTCAAAGCGACCAACGATGTCTGGATCTCAAACGGGGTCGAACTTGGCCAAATTTGCATTACCCGAGCGCTTTCGCCATTGGGTCTGACAACGGCCGACATTTCTGCGATTTTCTTCGCGTCCGTGACCGGCATCGCCAGTCCTACCATCGACGCTCGCCTAATCAACCTCATGCCGTTCCCCGCCAGTGTTAAGCGGACGCCCATCTTTGGCCTCGGCTGCGTGGCCGGCGCGGCGGGCATTGCGCGCGCCTCGGACTATGTGAGCGCCTTCCCCAAGCAGATCGCCCTGCTGCTGTCGGTAGAGCTCTGCTCGCTCACCTGGCAGGATAACGATCAATCCATTGCCAACCTCATCTCCTGCGGCCTCTTCGGAGACGGGGCCGCGGCAGTCGTCATTACCGGCGACGACGTGGTGCTTCCTGCATCGAAGGCCGCAGCCGGCCCGCGCATCCTGGCGACTCGCTCAACCTTCTACCGCAACACCGAGTACGTAATGGGCTGGGATATCGGCGACACGGGCTTCACCATTGTGCTCTCCCCGGACGTTCCCAAAGTGGTGATCGAGAACCTGCGCGGCGACGTGGAGAGCTTCCTCGCCGAGAATGGTATTGGCCTGAGCGATGTGGCAAGCTGGATCTTCCACTCCGGCGGTCCGAAGGTGCTGGAGGCCGTCGAAACGTCCCTCGAACTGCCTAAGGACGCGCTCAAAGGTTCTTGGGACAGTCTTCGCCAAGTCGGAAATCTTTCCGCGGCTTCGGTCCTGATGGTGCTGGCTGATACGCTTGAAAACCATCGCGGGACACCGGGAACTTACAGCATACTTGCAGCCATGGGTCCCGGCTTCTGCCTCGAACTTGTGCTGTTGCAATGGTAAGGAGCAAAAGCGCTTGCGCCATCGCAACCTCTTGAGTGATAAAACTGTGAGACGGCAACTTCGAGGGATTCGCAGTGTGTAGTCGAAGCATTGTCGAAACGGAAACAAGGGAGAAAGTATGGACGATGTCGAATCCCGCATCATTGAACTAGTCGCCAAATCGAAGAACCTGACTGCATCGGACGTCCGTTTGGATAGTACGTTCGATGAGTTACAGATCGATTCGCTCGACAAGATCAATTTGAGCTTCGCCGTAGAGGAGATGTTTTCTATCGAGATTCCCGACGAGAGCTTGAACTCGTTGAAGACCGTTAGAGACGTCGTCCGCGGGGTCGAGACTTTGCGCGCGGCTGCGCTGCCGGATGCCGCTTCGTCATAACCAAGGCTGAGCGTCAAAGCCGCTGAAGTGTGAGGCTCAAGTGAAGCGCGTGGTCGTTACAGGACTTGGATGCATCACCCCGATCGGCAACACGGTTGAGCAGTTCCGCGATTCCCTCAATGCGGGATGCAGCGGCATCGCCCCTTTCGATCCCAATTTTCCCGGCGGTCCCCCCGCCGATCCTGGCTTGCGCTTCAAGACAACCGCGAAGGTCAAGGGCTTCGATCCTGTTCATAATGCTGATCAACACCTCACGTCCGGCGTGATCGTGTCGGCCGATACGAGTGCCCAATTCGGCATCGTCGCCGCGCGCCAGGCAGCGGCGGAGAGCGGCCTGCTGCTCCACCACGACCTGACAGCGATTGCTATCATCACCGGTTGTGCCTGCGGCGGACGTGCCGCCGACGAAGAAGCGAATCGTCAGCTCTACACCCGTAACGCGCGTGTCCCGCCAACAGCAATCCTGAGAACCATGGCGAGTTCAGGCACCAGCAATATCGCCATCGAGCTTGGAATCACCGGGACGGTCCTGAATATCGCGACGGCCTGCGCCTCGGGTACGCACGCAATCGGGCTCGCCTTCCATATGGTGCGTGCGGGCATCGCACCCGCGGCAATCGCCGGTGGATACGAAGCACCACTGACGTTTGGCTTTCTGCGCGCGTGGGATTCCATGCGCGTGGTCTCCCCAACCTCCTGCCGCCCGTTCGCGCTGGACCGTGACGGCATGACGCTCGGCGAAGGCGCAGCGATGATGGTGCTCGAACCGCTGGACGCGGCGCTTGCACGTGGCGCACATATCTACGCCGAGATCGTGGGCTTTGGCATGTCTGCCGACGCCCACCACATCACGCAGCCGCGCGCGGAAGGCGCAGGCCTCGCGATGCGACGAGCGCTCGCAGATGCAGCATTGTCGGGAATCGACGAAGCCGCCCGTCGCGTCGGCTATATCAACGCGCACGGCACCGGCACGCCCACCAACGATGCTGTGGAAGCGGCCGCGATTCACCAGGCGCTCGGTGACTTGGCGCCACGCATCCCCGTAGGTGCAACAAAGTCGCTCACCGGTCACTCCATCGGTGCGGCCGGAGCGATCGAAGCGCTGGCCACCATCCTCGCCCTCGATGCCGGCAGTCTTCCTCCCACAGCCGGCGTCACCGAAGTCGATCCCGGGCTCAATCTAGACGTCATCATCGGCGAGGCGCGACCTCTGCCGCAAAACAAAGACCTCGCCCTCTCCAACTCGCTCGCGTTTGGGGGACTCAATGCCGTACTCGCTTTCCGCCGGTACGTCAGCTAGCAGCGATACCATTGCCCAAGTGACTACCCCCGCCATTTCCGTTCTCATCCTCACGAAAAATGAGGAGCGCGACTTGCCGGGCGCACTGGCATCCGTCGCTTGGTCCGACGACATCCACGTCTTCGATTCGCATTCGGCCGACGCCACCGTCGAGATCGCGCGCGCAGCCGGAGCCCACGTCCATACCCGGGTCTTCGACGACTACGCCACCCACCGCAATGCCGCCTTCGCGCTGCCCTTCAAGTACTCATGGGTTTTCCTGCTCGACGCCGACGAGCGACCTACCCTCGATCTCTCAGTCGAGATGCAGCGCGTAGTGAGCGAGGCTCCCGCCAACACCACAGGCTTCCGCCTTCGTCGTCGCGACTTCCTCTTCGGCACATGGCTGAAGCACGCGCAGATCTCGCCGTACTACATTCGCTTGGTCCGCCCCGAACGCGCAAGGTACACACGTGCCATCAACGAGGTGCTCGAAGTCGACGGCCCCATCGCTGAACTGATCCACCCGCTCGACCACTATCCATTCTCAAAAGGCATCGCCCACTGGATTGCGAAGCACAACATTTACTCCACCATGGAAGCCGAGCTTATTTATCGTCAGCAGGGGCTGAAGAATCCCAGCCTGCGCGCCGCACTCGGCGATCCCGACTTCCACACCCGCCGCTTGCATCAGAAGGCTATTTTCTACCGATTGCCCGGTCGCCCGCTGATCAAATGGTGCTACATGATGTTCTTGCGTGGTGCTGTACTAGACGGCGCGGCGGGCATCGCATACGCCACGCTGCAATCTATCTACGAATACATGATTGTGCTCAAGACGAAAGAGCTTCGCCGCGGAGGCGCGTAACAGCCTCACCACTCTTTCGCAGCCGAATCGATCGCAACAGGAATCGCTGCCACCGGGGCCTTCCAGCGGAGCACCGGCTTCCTCGCCGCACCCGTCTCGTCCATCCGCCGCACACGCGTCGTATGCGGCGCGGTTTGCACCAGCTCAGGATTCTCCGCCGCCTCCCGCGCAATCTGCTTCAGCGCATCGATCAGCAGATCAAGCTCCTCGCGGCTCTCACTCTCCGTCGGCTCAATCATCATTGCGCCATGGACGATCATCGGAAAGCTAACCGTATACGCGTGAAATCCGTAATCGATAAGCCGCTTGCCCATGTCGCCGGTTTTCACGCCATTCTTCGCCTGTAGGTTGTCGGAGAAGACCACCTCGTGCAACGTAGGAGTCTTGAAAGGTAGCTCGAACGTACCTTCCAACTTCGCGCGAATGTAGTTCGCATTCAGCACCGCGTCCTCGGTAGTCTGCCGCAACCCATCGGGACCATTCGCCAGGATGTACGCCAGCGCCCGCACGAACATGCCGAAGTTGCCATAGAACATCCGCACCCGTCCGACACTCTGAGGCCGGTCGTACTCAAAGCCAAGCAGACCGTTCGCTTTCTTGACCAACACAGGCATCGGAAGAAACGGCTCCAATATTTTCTTGCAGGCCACCGGCCCCGACCCCGGCCCACCCCCACCATGCGGCGTCGAAAATGTCTTATGCAGGTTCATATGCATCACATCCACGCCAAAATCGCCCGGCCGGGTCTTGCCCACCAGCGCATTCATGTTTGCGCCGTCCATATAGAGCAGCGCGCCCTTCGCATGAAGGATGTCCGCGATCTTATGAATATCGCTCTCGAACACACCGATGGTTGAAGGGTTGGTCAGCATCAGCGCGGCGGTATCTTCATCCACCATCCGCTCCAACTCAGCGATATCCACCATGCCGTGCTCATTCGACTTGAGGTTGGCTACTTGATACCCGCAGGTTGCGGCAGTGGCCGGGTTCGTCCCATGCGCCGAGTCGGGAATGATAATCTTCTTGCGCGCATTTCCCTTGCTCTCGTGGTACGCGCGCACCAGCAGTATCCCAGTAAATTCGCCATGCGCGCCCGCCGCCGGCTGTAAGGTAATTGCATCCATGCCGGTGATCTCGATCAGACAATCCTGCAGCATCTTCATGATGCCCAGACACCCTTGGGAGAGCGATTCTGGCTGATACGGATGCGCCTCGGCAATCCCCTCCAGCCGCGCCACCGCCTCATTTACGCGCGGGTTGTACTTCATCGTGCAGGAGCCGAGCGGGTACATCCCGAGGTCGATCGCATAGTTCCACGTCGAGAGCCGCGTGAAGTGCCGAATGATCTCAATCTCCGACAGTTCCGGCATCACGCCCAGGTCGGTGCGCACGCTTGCACCCAGCAGCGAACTCGCGTCCACCGCCGGCACGTCCAACTCCGCCATCCGGTAAGCTTTCTTCCCCGGCGACGACTTCTCAAAGATCAACCCTTCATTCTGGTTGACATGCGTAGTTGCCTTCTTCGGTGTCCCTACAAATTTTGTCTTTGTCATAACAATTCCTGTTCTATTCAATCGCCTTTGAAGTCTCTGACCGACGTTCCACTGCATGCATAGAGAACTGGTTGCATGAGGATGCAGATGAGCGTACATATCATCTCAGCGTGCGCCCAGGGGTTGCCCTGCCATTTGAAGCCGTAGATATCGGCAACAGCCAGCAGATCGCGTTGCCAGCCCAGAAGAAACGCCTGAAGAAACGAAGAACGGTGAACTTAGAATCTCGAACTAACGAAGTACTCATATCTAAAACTCCACCGCATCCGTCTTATCACCGGTCTCCGAATAACTCCCCGACTCCGGCCCATCCACATCTTCTTCGCGCAACGAAAGCCCAAACACCACGCCGTTACCTAACTCAATCGTGAGCGCATCATCCTCGTTCAGCGATGCCGTAGTGACCATCTCGCCGATCTGCGCGCACAAAGCGTTGCGATACTCCGGCTCGCCAAACGCCACCGAGAAGTCCGGCAGCAGCACATGCGGCCAGTCGTACAGCTTCAGCAGAGATTCGCCAAAGCGGAGTTGCAGAAAGTCCTCCACAAACTCAACCGCCTTCAGTTCCTCGCCCTCAATCGCCGAGATATCCATTAGGCCCTCGTCAACTCCGCCGCGGGAACGACCACCCGCAAACTCTCCGCAGCCGCATCCATCTGCTTCCGCGTGGTCAACTCGGTAGCGCACCACAAGCTCGCATTCGGCCCGAGCTCTGGATACCACATCGCCAGCGGCAGTCCACCAATAATCTTATGTTCAAGCAGCGCGGTATTGACTTCTTCAGCAGGACCCGGAAGCTCCAGAACAAACTCGTGAAAACGCGGCGCACCCTCAAACAAAACTTTCGCGCCCTCATCTGACGAGGAACCCAGCACACCCTTCAGATAATTCGCTTTCGAAAGATTATGCTCAGCCAGTTCGCGCATCCCTTCCTTGCCATACACGGTAAGAAAGATTGTGACCATCATCGCCACCAGCGCTTGATTCGTGCAGATGTTCGAGGTCGCCTTCTCCCGTCGGATATGCTGCTCGCGTGTCGACAGCGTCAACACAAAACCGCGCCTGCCGTCGGCATCCTTCGTTTCGCCAACAATGCGTCCCGGCATCTGCCGCAGGAACTTTTCCTTACAGGCAATCACGCCGCAATACGGGCCTCCATAGCTGAGAGCCACACCGAACGATTGCGCCTCCATGGATACAATATCCGCCTCCACTGGTGGTTTCACGATGCCCAGTGATATCGCCTCGGCAATCGACACAATAAGCAGTGCGCCCTTCGCATGGGCCATCTCCGCAATGGCTGCAACATCTTCAACGGTGCCAAAGAAGTTCGGCGACTGGATCATTACGCAAGCGGTCTGGCTCGTAATCGCCGCATCCAGAGCGGCCATATCAACGCGCCCATTCGCAGCATACCCCACCTCGGCGGTCGGAATATCTTGGTGCTGCGCGTACGTCGCGACGACCTCGCGATACTCCGGATGCACGGTCCGCGCGATCACAGCCTGGTCGCGCCCGGTCACCCGCACTGCCATCATCATGGCTTCCGCAGCGCCGGTCGAGCCG
>JANYLK010000154.1 GCA_025357875.1 Granulicella sp. | reverse complement strand
CCAGTCGTGGCGAGCGCGGGAGCGGCGAGACGCGGTATGCGGCTTGGCGAGGCGGCGGAGCCAGTCGGGGTGCGCACGGATCGCGGCGTAGGAGGCCGAGTGGAAGTTGCCGTGGCGACTTGGCGCTGCCTGGTCCTGATCGTCATGTCCGAAGAGGACCGCTGGCGAGGCTCCTGTGGACACGTCATGCAGCAGGGAGGAGGTTCGCGCGAGATGCATGGCGCGGACGGTGAGGTCGCGGCGAAGCATGGAGGCGGACCAGCGCGGGTATTGAGTCATGGGTGTAGATGTTGCCGGGGAAGCAAATACGGGGATTCTTCGCTGCGCTCAGAATGACAAACGGCTTTGACTTTGAGTGTGAAAACAAATGTGGGGATTCTTCTCCTTTGGCAGGCTCAGGGTCAGAATGACAAACCGTGACTAGCGCTGCTCGATGACAAACGCTATGCTGCTTGCTCACTCTTTGAGTGTGACACTTCAGAAAGTGTCACATGGGTGGACCTGCTGTGCGATGCGGACTCGTAGGCTGAGCTTCCAGTTATCTCAAGGAGGCGGCTGATGGGAAAATTTGTGGGTTGGGTGTTGGTTGCGATGGTTTGCGGCGGGGTTGCAGATGCGTCGGGCGGCAAACGAGTGGATAAGTTTGCGCGGTGGGATGCGGTGGAAGGGTTGCCGCCAGGGACGGAGATCAACGTTCTCTCGGGGAATCAGGCCGGGTCGGATCTGTGTTTGGTGTCGGCGGTCGACGCAACAACGCTGACGTGTCTTGCTGAGTATTCGGCGAATGACGTGCGGCTTGTGTTTCCGCGAGATTCGGTGCGGGATGTGTGGGTAATTGAGCCTTGGCGGGATCGGCATATAGGGTTGTGGCTGGGGATTGGTCTGGGATTCTTTCTGGGCGGGGCTATGTGCGCGGAGTTGGGGCCGGGAGGGTTTTTCTTCTGCGGCGCAATTGGGGCTTCGATGATTGCGTCCGCAGCGACGATGGGTCCCGGACCACTGTGGCTGAGCTATCCGGGGTTTCGGCCTTCGCCGCGAGCGCCTCGGATGCGGCATCGGCTGGTGTACCGGATGCCATAGGATGCGCGGGTCCGGCCGGGGCGGTTATGCTTAGACTGGGTGCTGAGGAGAGTGAAGGATATGGCGCGCGAATTGGACTGGACGGACACGGAAGAGATTGGGATTCAATTGCAGGAGATGTTTCCTGAGACCGACCCGTATGCGGTGCGGTTTACTGATCTGCATAAGTGGGTGGTGCAGTTGCCGGGATTCATTGGAGATCCGGCGAAGTCGAATGAGGGAATTCTGGAGGCGATCCAGACGGCCTGGCACGAGGAGTATGAGGACGCCAAGGGCTAGTTGTCGGTTGTTGGGTTAGGGTGTTGCAGTCGGCAGGTAGGATTTCGAAGATGGGTGAAGGAGGAGTTGCGATGAGTTTGTCGAGTGAACGGGAGTGGTGGTTCGATCGCTGGTGGCCCCTGCTGGTGATTCTTTTTGGATTGATCTCCGTTTTGATGTTGTTGACGTTCAAGCCAGAGGCGTAGCGGCAGGCGCGGCGTCGATTGAGCGGGACTCGCACGGTTCATCTATGTGTCGGGCTTTCAGCCCTCTGACGTCGTAGTGACACCGAGCCTAGGCTGGTATGTGTCGATCCTTTGGCCCTATGATGCGGCTGATGTGGAGCCGGCCTTTAGCCTTTGCTCCTATGTATGCTCATTACGCCAGCGCGGCGTTGAGGTTGGTGATGGCCTCGTCGACTTCGGCGGGAGATTTGTAACCGACGGTGACACAATCTACGCCGGCGTTCTGAAACGCGTAGCGCATGGCCTTTTGGCGGTCTTCGTGGTTGAAGACGCCTTCGCCGATGAGCTTCATGCTGATGACTCCCATGCCGTTGGCGCGGGCCTTGCGAACGTGGCTGACGACTTCGGGGACGTTGCCGGTGGCCTCCCAAGAGTTGCTTTCGCTGTCCATCTTGGTGCCTTTGTGATTCATGCGGATCATGGCTACTTGCAGCCACTTGTTGTCAGGGACCTGGCGCAGGGCAGGCAGCCCGTGGACGGAGGCGCCGCGACTGAGAATGATCTTGCGGGATTGGGCTTCGGAGATGCCGTCCTGCCAGTGTGCGGAATCAGTTGGCCAGGTTGGGGATTCCTGCACGTGCAGCAGCATAATGTCGAAGTAGTCGGTGTTGGCCTGCTTGCGGAGGTCATCGAAGCGCTGTTTCGGATCGCCGTGGTCGGTGGTGATTTTCGACATCAGACGATAGGAGTCGCGCGGGATGCCGCGGAGAGCGATGCCGAGCATGCGGTGCATGTCGTCGTAGGTGTCGGAGGTCTCGAAGAAGCGGATGCCGCTGTCGTAAGCGTGGTGGACGAGCGCGTTGAACTTGTCCTGGCCGAGGTCGCGCTGGACTGCTCCTCCGCGACTGCCTGTGCCGAAGGCGAGGCGAGTGACCTTGACGCCGGAGTTTCCGAGAGTGACCCAATCGGTGGCCTTGGCGCCTTGGGCGAGTAATGGAAGGGTGCCGGTGCTGACGAGCGCGCCGGTGGCGAGAGTGGTGCGGATGAAGTCGCGACGGGAGTAGCGAGCCATGGTGTGCCTCGTGCGGAGGATGTGGCGTGCCTGTGTCTGAGAGGATACCGCAATAAGTTGCTCGGCGTCAGTTTGCAGTTTTCGGTGGCACGATTGAAGGGGTGATGTGTCGGGCCTTCAGCCCTTGGATTGCTGGCCGCCGATACCTAGGCCTTCGGCCTAGGCTGTGTATGTGTCGGGCCTTCGGCCCTGAGTGCAGAGGCAAAGGACGCAAGGGGTGAGAGCAAAGTTAGGATGATCGGGGAGAGGGCGGGAGCAAGAAATAAAACAGTCGCGGCGACGGCGCGTGCTTGCCGTCGACCGCTATTTCTTCTTGTAGAGGGTTCCAGTGGTGGCATTCACCGAGCCGATATAGCCGGATTTCGTGTTCCCCCAGACTAGATACCAGACCGGAGTACTGGTGTTGAAGGTGCTGCCAAGTTCCAGCGAGGTGAGCAGCTTTTCTGGATTTTTTGCGAGCCAACCCGCTGCATCCGCGGCAGAAACTTGATACGCGGTGTCCGAATCGGTATTGAACACCGTCACATCGATGGGCATGGCATCGCGCGTTTGCCCGGTCCATGGTCGCGAGGAGCCCGCGGCGGTTCCCTTATGAATGTCTGGTAGTACGGTGGTGATTGCGTAGGTGTAAAGGCGGTACTCGTGTCGGCTGGGGGAACCGATAGCTGCCTCCCACATCGCCGCCTTGCCCGCTTGATTCTTGAATCCAGGAACCACTTTCTGCGATAGGCGTATCACCTGGATGTCGCCGCTCCAAGCCATAGCGGCCTTGTACATGGGCCAAAATGCTGTCTTAGCCGTGATGAGCTGGGCTGGACCAGCGGGCGTGTTTACTGTTGCGGACTGGTCGCTCGCCGACGGCTGGGTCGATTGCGTGCATCCAGCCATCATCAACACTGCACCGGCCACTGTACTTAACGAGCATTGCTTGAGTAGAGCCGTCATAGAGTCCTCCAGTGTTGGCTTGGGTTGTCGAAAGGAGGTGCCAGCTGTCCGGCGGCAATGTGCATAGCCGGGAAAGGAGGTGCACCACCAAGGTGTGCCCAAGGGAATCGATTGCGCTCGCCGAGACGCTGGCTTCGTCAGGCTGCGCGCAGAGAAGTATATGCCTAACTATGTTTCGGGCAATGTGCGCTACGTCACAGGATGGTGTGAGCGGCGACGGAGTATTTGGGCTGGCAGTTTCGAGCCGGTGGCGAGGAGAGTGAGCGCGGCGACGGCGAGCCACGCAACGGACGCGGTGGCGATGGTAATGACGTCCTTCGGGTGGGTCGAGACTGGCGGGAGCAAGTGCGCGGCGGTCGCGGTTGCAGCGTAGGCGAGCAGCGCGGCGAAAAAGGCGCGGCCCAACTCGCCAAATTCGAGGTGCGCGAGGGAGACCAGATGTTTGCGGTGAAGTAGCACGGCAAGCGAAGCGGTCTGCACGAAGATTCCGACGTCGGACGCGATGACGAGGCCGGTGAGTCCGCGCGCATGGAAGAGCGCCCAGTACATCGGTATGGAGAGCACGGTGATCAGCGTGCCGGTAGTGGCGGGAGTTTTAGTATCGCTGGCGGCGTAAAAGGCGCGAGCGTAGATGCCCTGGACCGACCAGATAGCGAGCGTGATGGCGAGGATCGCGAAGAGTCGTGTCGTCGTGGCGGCGTCCGTGTGGCTGAATCTGCCGCCGCGGAAGAGGTCCATCAGCCATGGAGCGAGTGCGATCATCCAGGCAGACACGATCATGCCGACGCAGAAGAGGCGCGAGACGGCGCGGCATACGGAGGTGGAGAAATCCTGTGCGCGGTTCTGCTGGAAGAGAGATGCGAAGAAGGGTAGCGAGGCGGCCCCGGCGGCCGGGCCAATGACGTTGAAGGGGGCGTTGAAGAGGGCTTTGGCGTTCGAAATGAGGCTGATGCCACCAGTTTGCACGGAGGCGTAGTAGTTGAGGAAGATGCTGTCGAACATCACCAGCGAGACGCCG
>JANYLK010000144.1 GCA_025357875.1 Granulicella sp. | reverse complement strand
AGGATGCCGCTGACTGATCCGGACCAGGGCATAGAGACGGGGCCGCCGGTTTCGAGGACGACGATGGTGTGCGGGTTGGCTGTGGCTACAGCTTGAATTAATTCGTCCTGCTTGTCGGGGAGCGAGAGTGTTGGGGAATCGACCGACTCGGTCATGTACTGGGTGGCGAAGACGATGGCGATGTCGCTCTTGCCGGCGAGGCTTGCGGCTGCTGCGGGGTCATCACCAGAGTTGTAGGAGATCGAGGCGCCGTGCACAAGTTTCTGGATTGCCTTCATCGGCGACGAGGGGAAGTAAACAGCCTTGCCCCATTGCGATCGTCCCTGCGCGGGATCGATAGCATTGCCGCCGGGTGCGTCAACCTGAGCGGATCCTCCACCGGAGAGAACTCCGACGTCCGCATGTCCGCCGATAATGGCGATGCTATGGATCGACGTTGCGTGCAGGGGAAGCTGATGGTTGGCATTCTTCAGCAGCACGATGCTTTCTTCGGCGATATGTCGGGAGTCGTCCTTGCCGCGGAAGGGATCGACGACACGGCGCATGGGCGGTTCATCGATAACGCCGTTGGCGAACATGCTGCGCAGGATGCGGTGGTCCATGTCTTCGAGACGCGCCATGGAGACCTGGCCTGCGGCAACAGCCTGTTTCAGCGTAGCGCCGAAGAAGTCTTCGCCTGGCATCTCCTGATCCAGGCCTGCGTTGGCGGACTTGGCGGAACTGTGCGTGGCTTCCCAGTCGGATAGCACCCAGCCTTTGAAACCCCAATCCTTTTTCAGAACGGTGTTGAGCAGGTAGTCGTTCTCGCAGGCGTGGTCTCCGTTGACGAGGTTGTAGGAGCACATTACGCCGGCGGGCTGAGCCATCTTGATTGCAATTTCAAAGGCGAGCAGGTCGGTCTCGCGCATGGTGCGCTCGTCCATTTGCACGTCGACTACATTGCGGCCGGTCTCCTGATCGTTGATGGCGTAGTGCTTGATGTCGCCCATCACATGCTGGGACTGCACGCCGAGGGCGAGGTTGCCGACAATATTTCCGGCGAGTACGGGATCTTCTCCGGCATATTCAAAGTTGCGTCCGTTGCGCGGCTCGCGGGTGAGGTCGACTCCGCCTCCGATGGACATGTTGTATCCCTGGGCGCGGAGTTCGCGGCCGATGACTTCCCCGTAGAGATGCGCGGCGGAAGTATCCCAGGTCGCGGCTAGTCCAAGCACGGAGGGTAGCAGGGTGGCGTAGCGACTATCCGGCGCGGCCATGCGAACGCCAACGGCGGAGTCGGCGAGGTTGATATCGGGGATGCCGAGGCGGTCGATGCCGGGCATGAAACCGGCTCCATGGTTATGGCGAGCGGCGACTGGCGTATCGTCGCGCAGTACTCCCCAACCGCTGCCATGAACGAGTTGCAATTTTTCTTCGAGGGTCATCTGCTGCAGAACGAGGTCGGCCCGTTTATCCGGCGATAGCGTTCGATTCATCCACGGAAAGGTTGGCTTCGCGGCGGTCTGGCCGACTGCGGCGAAGCAGGAGAGGCAAAGCATGGCAGCGGTCGCGAATGTAGAAGGCAACTTCTTCGAGCAGATCATCCCAGTGGTCCCATCCTTCAATAGGGTATGTCAATGCGGCCAGATGCTACACGCCGCTTGCGCACCAACTGTACGTTGAATTGGGGTCGTTTGGGAAGAGGCGAGAAAATTTAGTAAAACGATCTTCTACAGGGGATATGGCATATACAGACCCATCACGAGGGGTGTAGATTTCGTACGTGACCTCCATGCATAGACTCGCAAGTTGTCTTCTGTTCCTTCTGATTGTTCCAGTTACGGCACAGCCAACACATGCATTCCAGAACCCGGCGTTGTCCGCAGAAGCGCGGATTACGGATGTGCTTGCCTCTATGACGGTGGATGAAAAGATTGAAGCGCTTGGCACCAATCCGACGGTTCCGCGGCTGGGTATCGTCGGGACTCAGCATGTCGAGGGGCTGCATGGACTTGCCCTTGGCGGGCCCGGTGGATGGGAGGGTCGAAACCAGACGGTAATTCCGACCACGCAGTTCCCGCAGGCAAGAGGGCTTGGCCAGACGTGGGACCCTGCGCTGCTGCAGCAGGCCGCGGCGGTGGAAGGCTACGAGGCGCGCTACGCGTTCGGGAAATATCATCGCGGTGGCATGGTGGTGCGTGCGCCGAATGCGGATCTCAGCCGTGATCCTCGGTGGGGACGGAGTGAAGAATCCTACGGTGAGGATCCGTTTCTTGTGGGCACTCTGGCGACTGCATTCGCGAAGGGGCTGCAGGGGACGGACGCACGCTATTGGATGACGGCCTCGCTGCTGAAGCACTTCATGGCAAACAGCAATGAAGACGGGCGCGATAGTACTTCGTCGGACTTCGACATGCGGCTGTTTCAGGAGTACTACTCGGTGCCGTTCCGCATGGCGATTGAAGATGGCAAGTCGAATGCATTTATGGCCTCGTACAACGAGTGGAATGGGGTACCCATGGCGGGCAATCCGGTGCTGCGCGATGTGGTGATGAAGGTCTGGGGATTCGATGGGATCATCTGCACGGATGCCGGCGCGCTGACCAATATGGTGAAGTCGCAGCATCTGTACAAGACGATGCCTGAGGCTGCAGCAGTGGCGATCCATGCGGGGATTAACCAGTTTCTGGATGATTACAAGAAGCCGGTTCGGGATGCGCTGGAGCAGAAGCTGATTACGACGGAGGATCTGGATCGCAATCTGCGCGGGGTATTTCGCGTTATGCTTCGGCTGGGAATGCTGGATCCTGTCAGTTCGGTGCTGTATGCGCGGATTGGGATTGACGAGAACCCTAAAGGGATGCCGGCGGGCATCGATCCGTGGTGGTGGGAGCAGCATAAAGCGCTGGCTCGGCGAGTGACGGATGAGTCGATCGTGCTGTTGAAGAATGATCGAAGTGTGCTGCCGTTGAACGCCGGAAAGGTGAAGTCGATTGCGGTGATTGGGCCGCTGGCGGACCGCGTTGCGCTGGACTGGTATAGCGGCACTCCACCGTTTGCGGTGACTCCGCTGGCTGGGATAAAGGCTCGCGCAGGTGCCGGCGTTAGTGTGACGTATTCGGATGGGAGGGACGCGGTGCAGGCCGCGGCTATGGCTGCGAAGGCGGAGATTGCGGTGGTGATCATTGGCAATCATCCGACCTGCGATGCGGGCTGGAACAAGTGTCCGGTGGCAAGCGATGGTAAAGAGGCGATGGACCGGAAGAGTCTGACGCTGGAGCAGGAGAGTCTAGCAAAGGCGGTCTATGCGGCCAATCCTAATACGGTGGTTGTATTGCAGGCGAGCTTCCCTTACACGACGAACTGGACGCAGCAGAATATCCCGGCGATTCTCGCAATGACGCACAACAGCGAGGAGCAAGGGGATGGGCTGGCTGACGTTCTATTTGGTGATTACAACCCTGCAGGACGTCTGACGCAGACCTGGGTTGCCTCGATGGATCAACTGCCGCCGATGATGGACTACGATTTGCGCCACGGTCGGACGTATCTGTATCTGCGCGACAAGCCGCTGTATGCGTTTGGGTTTGGGCTGAGCTTTACGAAGTTCGCGTACTCGAATTTAAAGAGCAGTGCGTCGGCGATCAAGACGGGCGAAGAGGTGAGTGTCAGCGTCGATGTGAAAAATATCGGTGGTCGGGACGGTGATGAAGTGGTGCAGATGTACTGTGCTTATCCGGGTAGTGCAGTACCGCGACCATTTGAAGAGCTAAAGGGTTTTGCGCGGGTTTCGCTGAAGGCAGGCGAACAGAAGACTGTGCGGCTGCGGCTTCCGGCGAAGTCACTCAGCTATTGGAACAACAAGAGTGCGGCATTTGCGCTGGAGCAGGGCAAGGTGGAGATCCGAATTGGAAGTAGCTCTGACGACATCAAGCTTCGTCAGACGATTGCTGTCCAGTAGAGCTTGCGGGCGGTTAGTTGGCGCTGTCGCCGTAGGGGATTCCGCGTCCTCCGGTACCTAGGTAGACTCGGCCGAAGACGCGTGGATCGCCCTGCACGATGCCATAGTATGCGTACTCATGCTGTGCATCGTCGATCCTGATCCAGGTTGCGGCATTGTCCGTCGAGCGGTACAGGCCGGGCTGGCCGGCGATCTGTCCGCCGAGATAGATTGTCAGCGTGGTCGATCCTGACTTGGGCATGCCTTCGGAGACGGCCCACGCGGACTGCACGCCGCTGATGGGGACGAGCGTGGAGCCCTTGCTGCCGCGGTAAAGGCCTGATGACGTGGCGAGGAAGACGTCTCCTTCGGCGTCATAGGCGGCCTGTAGTGCGCCGTTGGTGGGCAGGCCAGTCTGCGACGTGGTGAAGTTTGCGCCCCCATCGATGCTGGTCATTATGACGCCGGTCTTGGAGTAGTAGAGGTAGAACGTGAGTGGGTTAATGCGGTCGGAGACTACTTGCGGCTGGCCGGTTGCGCCAGAACTTGGCTGCCAGGTGACGCCGTGGTCGCGCGAGATGGAGGTGACTGCGGCAGAGTCTGAAGGCGCCCACACCAAAGTTTTGCCATCGGCGGAGATGGCGATGGAGCCTGCGCCGTTGACGGTGCCCGCGGGGTTGGTGGCGAAAGGAACCCAAGTTGTCCCGGAGTCGGCCGAGTATGCGCCCAATTGTGCGTTGCTGCCGTAGCCTACACGCACGACGCTAGTCGGCGCCGACTGGGCGAAGTCAATGGATGTGCCGGTGGAAAAGCGCGGATTGGAGTTTGCACCGGCAAGGGGAGAGACGGTGAGATCGATGTGCTGAAAGCCTCCGAGGTCTCCCATGACGCTCAGCAAGTGAGCTGGACCTGCGGGCGGACTGGCGAGGCCTGTGATCACGGTTTCCTCCAGGCCGAGCGCACCGATGGACCAGTTCGAGGGCTTGAGGCCGGGGTCTGATGCGGTCATGTTTGCGGAGGTGAAGATGGTTTGGCCGTTCCCATAGACGACGTGCGCGGAGTTGAACGGATCTATCTGCAGGGAGGCGACCCAGTTGCCGGTATTGGTGACGGAGGCTGCTCCAAACGAGTCCCATGGGGAGAGCCTGACGTCGCGGATCGCGCCTACGGTGTTGATGGAATACCAAGTCTTGCCGTAGTCGAGGCTGCGCCACAGGTCGTCGCCGACCGGGTAGTAGTGGTCGAGCGTGGAGACCATGATGGCACCGGCCAACTGCGGGTCGAGCGTCAATCCACCGTAGCCGCCCTGGTAGCCGCTGGTGCGTGGCGGGGTGATATCGTTCCACGTACCCAGCGGGTTGGACAACGTGGGCAGTAAGTACTGCATGACCTTGCCGGTGGAGAGGCTGGATGGTCCTATGTTGTCGCCGTACGTGAGGTAGAGATTGCCATCGGGGCCGAGGGCGCCGTGTGATACATACAAACCTGTCGGTGCGCCGGCGACTGACTTCCACGTCTTGCCAGCGTCGGTGGAGACGTAAAGCGAGGCGGGTTCAGTACCAAGTCCCCTGGCGGAGACGCCTGCGTAGATGATGGATGTGGGAGAGACTGAGGAAGCGCTGTTTTTCACAAAAGTCTCGAAGACGACGCCGGCTCCGCTGGTCGCGCCGGTGACGGGAAAGGTCGCGACCTTCGCCCAGGTCAGGCCGCGATCGGTGCTACTCCAGAGGCCGTCGAGGCGCGATCCGAAGTAGAGGGTGGTTCCGAGATTGGGATCGACTTGCAGGCGTTCACCTGCGTTGCGGCCGTCGTCGTTGGACCCGAGTTTGATGGGGAGGGAGACGGTGGTGAAGGTGGCGCCCTGGTCGTTGGAAAGGAGCATCGCGCCGTTCGAGCCCCAGGACTCCGCGTATGTTCCTGTGGCGAGGTATAGGCGCTGCGGGTCGGATGGATCGAGGCCGATGCTCTCAACGCCGAGCAGATTGGACTGGGCTCGCGTGAGCCAGTCGAGCAGAGGAACCCAGCTAGAGGTTGCGGTGCTCCAGCGATAGGCTCCACCGACGTCCGTGCGCGCGTACATCAGGCCTTGTTGCGCGGGATGCATGATGATGCCGGAGACGAAGCCGCCGCCTACGATCTGGACATTCTTCCAGGTGTAGGCGGGTGCAGCGACAGATGCGTTGACTGCTAGGCTGACGCTGTAGGTAGCTGCGCTGAAATGCGTTGGATCGGCAGGAGCAAAGCTGACACTGAGTGATTGGGTTCCTACTGTATTGAGTACCGCTCCGGCCGCGGGCGAGTAGGTGAAAGTGCCGGCAACGGCCGTCGATGTGCCGGGTACGACTGCGGTTGCGTTGAGCTGGGTCGTGGACAGTGCGGTTCCGACCGTAACTGCCGCCGGAGCGGACCAGACGATCGTTGGTGTCTGCGGAGTCGTAATGCCGGAATTGGATCCTCCTGCTGCGCAACCGCAGAGGAGAGAGAGTACCGCAAAGATTGTGGTGGGCAGAATGGAACGAGACAGCACGCAGGCCTCCTTAACTCCGAGTGATCAGGAGCGTGGCGATCATACCGGCAAATAATCCAAGCTGTACAGAATAATCGATTAAGTTGATCTATCCCGCGTCTTTTCAGCGACGGTAGCTGCCGATTCGCAATGTCTATCGGGCTCGTGATAACACGCTGTGGATTGGCACGGATGGTGGTGGTGTTTACAGTATTCACCGCGACACGATTCGACATTACACTACGCCGGCCGAGAGACCATGGGCTGTTTCGGTATCGGGATGGACGATGCAACAGTTCACGATAGCGCAGGGGCTGCCGTTTAACAGCTTGTATCAGATACTTCAGGATCGGCGAGGAACGATGTGGCTGACCAGTCCGAACCTGATTGCGTCGGTTGCTGAGAATGAGATTGACGGCCCTTATCCATCGCGGGATCGACCGTCCAGCACGATGTGGAATGGCTAGATATCGGAGCTTCGGGAGCGCATGAGATTTTGATGACGGTCCGGGAAGCGCTCTACATTTCTATGCAGCACAGTGGCAGCGACCGTGTGGATCTCCATCTGCAAATATCAGGGGATGGAGATGTAACAATTTCTGTTACGGACGAAGGTTGCGGATTCGTATCCAGCAGCATCGACATGGGAAAGACCGGGCATTATGGATTGGTTGGTATGCGAGAGCGCATGCAGCGACTCGGCGGGAGGTTCGAGTTGATCACCGAGGTGGGGGCTGGAACTACGGTTCGGCTGCTGCTCCATCGATCCAAAGGGCGGATGAGAGCACAGCGCGATTGAACCGATAGCAGAGGGAGCTGAAGCATGGAAAGCAGTGTCGGCCAAATCCGGGTCTTGATCGTGGACGATGATTCGATTATGCGGATTGGGATCGCAACCGGGCATGCAGGTGATTGGGCAGGCAGGCACGGCAAGCGATGCGGTTCGGATGTTTAAGGCGTCGCAGCCTGACCTCACACTGATGGACTTAAGACTTCCAGACCGGAGTGGAGTCGAGGCGATTCGCGAAATTCGCGCGATGTCTCCGAAGGCCAGGATCATTGTGCTGACGGATTTCGACGTGAGTAGTGCGAAGCCTGTGTCGGTTGCTGTGGAGTTGAAGTGGACGCGAAATTCTAAAGGCGAAGAGATTGGCGCGAACTCGCAGTATCTTACGCTCGCCACAATCCATTCATCCTTAACGGCGACGGAAGCACCGGCACCTAGTTTTCCGATCTGCTGGTCGGCAAGATTGGTGGTTTCGACCAGACCAGCAAGAATGTCATGGCCAACATGATCAACAAGCGCTTTGACTTCTATGCTCAGGACACCTGGAGGGTAAATTCGCGTTTTACCCTCAACTATGGGGCGCGTCTTGATCACATCGCCTGGTGGTACGACAAGAATGGCAACATTTCTGTGTTTAACGCAGCCTCCTATGATCCGAAGGCGCCCGCAAACACATATTCCGGCATGCAGACGCACACCACTCACCCAGCCATTCCTATCTCCGGCGCCAAGCCGCTTAGCTTTCAGTTCGCTCCCTCGGCCGGATTTGCCATCGATCTCGACGGCCGTGGTAACACCATCCTGCGCGGGGGGGGGCTGGCACCAACTACTACGTCGATCCTGGAGTCAATGCGTTCTCAGCTGTTGGCGCCCCGCCCAACCTCAAGGTTGTCAGTTTCTTTACCGGATCCAACTCCCCCTATTCCCTGTCCCAGACCGCGACGACGGACGTGTCCAGTCTCCCTGATATTGTTTACGGCAGTGCTGACCCTAAGGACCACTCTCCCGCCGTCACTTACTCCGGGAACCTCGCTCTCGCCCGCGTATTTCCGTGTTCCATCGATATTGAAATCAGTTACGTGGGGAATACGACGCGCAATCTCAACGGATATTCCGCCACGAACGTAGTTCCAGTTGGTTCCGAGACCACCAATAACGACTTTGGCCCATACTTCGGTGGCAACGGCACCTTCCGCCTACCCTGCATCCATGGCCCCGCTTACTTCAACGACGAGCTAGGCATCTTCAAGGACTTCAAGATTGGAGACGCAGGCAAACTGCAGATTCGCTTGCAGGGCTTTAACTTCCTCAATCGCCGCTTTGATACATATCAGCAGTACGGCTCCTCGCTTTACCTCGGCTTCCACGATGTAGGCATCGTACCCGACAACGTGGCCAACGCAGGAACCGCCAGTAACCTGACGGGTCATCGGAGCCTTTAACTCGCCGCGAAGTATTACTTCTAGGAGCGGCGTTCAGGATCAACCAGTTCCCCAGGAGAAGAGTCTCATTACGCTGCAGGCGCGGTTTCCTCTTCGACTAGGGGCAAATTCCGAACGAACGCAAGCATCAACAGTAGACATGTGCATGGCAATAGGAGAGCGAGCCGCAGCGAGGAAGTTCGCTGAGAAATCACGCTCAGCAACAGGGGCATCGCAGAAGCGCCAGTACCGCATGCCGCCAGAACCACGCCACATTGCCGAGCCGTAGGTCGCTGGGCAAGCAGGGAAGCGAGCGCAGCGGGAAAGACCGGTCCGAGAAGAGCACCGCAAGCCGCGGCCCACAGCACGATGCTGACGACCGATCCCGACAGAAGCAATCCAAGGCCGCAGGTTGATGCTCCGGTGAGAAGGAAGTACATTACCCGACGTTCGGGATAGTTGCGCAGGATCCCGCTGCTGACTGCTCGACCTCCAGCGACGCCAAACCAGAATGCTGAAGTGCAGAATGCGCTGGCAGTCTCGCCCGCACTCGCTGCGCGGACGGCGAAGGTCGTCAACCAGCCGGAAAAAGAGGTCTCCGCGCCTCCATAGAGAAGCAGCAGAGAGGCAAATATCAGGATCGTCATCGCCGGCACGCGTAGTGGTGAAGCAAGCGGAGGTGCGGCGTTGCGAGTGTCTGCAAGCGAGCGAGCGGCCAAAATCTCAAAGGTCAAACCAAATAGCAAATACGCCCCCGCAAACCACAGCAAGAAGCGAACTGGTGACGCGGAGCGAAGGGAAAATGCCAGGAGCAGTGGAGAGACGATGGCCCCGACGCTCCAGAGCGCGTTGCCGAAGGAGAGCCGTCCTGCCCGGCCACTCGCCTGCTCACCGACGGCGAGATTGAGTGTAGTGATCACGTGTCCGAGGCCAAAGCCAAACACAAATAGCAAGAGGCATGCGAAGGCCTCGATCCCTCTAGTGTCTGAGGGGATAGTGAGCAGCAATGCGAGCGCCGACATGCCAATCCAGGAATAGAGGGAGCCGGTGATGATTGCTGTTCGGCTATTGCGAGGTACCAGAATGGTTCCGAGCGAGTTGCCGAGAAACTGAGCGGCAAGCAGCGCCCCTCGCTGCGGGTCGCTGAGCAGCCATATATGGCCGAGCCGCGGCAACAGCGGACCCAGCATTACCACACCCATCCCATTCAAGAAAAAGCCGGTATACAGGATCCAGCCGGAGCGCAATCTGCGGGACTGGCGTGGATTCATATGCAGGCTATTCTATGCTCGACTATCGAAGAGATACGACCTTGTCCTGGCCTCGATAGTCTATGCTGCGTGGGTTGCCTGTCGAAAGCAGACCTTGTCGCTGGGTTGGCGTTACGACTTGCACAAGAAATGTCCGATGGTCGATCATGCCTGGGAAACTTCCCTTACGCTCCGCGATGTGTAGTTGCTTGTGCGCGTCATCCCAGTGGAACTACACCTCGGAGAAGGCTCCGTTCTCGTAGTCGAACGTCGTGCCCTGATCCTTGTAGAGCGTAAAGTCGCCATCGGCTCCGGCGTACACGTGGAGCGTCAATGTATCGGCAGTCTTCTCTCCGATCCACTGCTGGTCCGGGCCGGTGGGGACGATTGCACCGGCGCGGACGAACACTGGTATCTCGTCGTACGGGGCGGAAGCGTCAATGTACGTTCCTCCTTGAAAGCTTGCTCCGTCCGCGAGGGAGTACCAGCGCGATGCGGCGGGCAGGTAAACCTTACGGCTGCGCGCCTTGTAGGTTGTCACGGGCGCGACCAGCATGGCGGGCCGAACATATATTCATCCGCAAGGCTGCGCGCTTTAGGGTCACCCGCGAAGTCCATCACCAACGGACGCATCATCGTCTGGTCACATTGAGTTACAGCGCCTGCAATCGAGTAGATGTAGGGGAACAGGCTGTAGCGCAGCTTATCGTATTTCAGTTCTGCGCGATAAGGCGCGGTAGTGTCATCGCCAAGCGTCCACATCTCGCGGCCGCAGTTCGCCGTGCACGCGCAGCAACGGACAGAAGGCGGCGAACTGAAACCAGCGCACGTTGAGCTCGCGCCATTCCTCCTCGTCCGCATCGGCGGTTGGGCCGGAGGGATGCGCGAATTTTTGCTGCATGGTGTAGCCGCCGGTATCCATGGTGCCAATAGGGCACACCGGAGATGCTGAAGCCGAGGCCCGCTGCAATCTGCTTCTTCATCGCGGACCACGTCGACGTGATATCGCCCGACCACGTGACCTCCGAGTAACGCTGCTGGCCCGCGAAGCCGGAGCGAGTCAACGTAAACACTCGCTGATTTGGGGCAGAAGCGCGCTGAGCTTCATAGATGGCTCGACTGTTCTCGAGCGCGTACCCATTAAATACGCGTGCCCCCGTACCAAGAGCGGTTGGGCTCAGATGACTCTGCTGCGCCTCGATTGTCGGCGGCGATGGCAGCAGATCGGGCTCGCTTGCTGCTCGGTGTCGGTTTCGATCAGGATGGGATAGCGTTGTCCCGTCTTCAGGTTGACCCGCACCTGGTCGTCGGAGGTGAGCCAACCTTGGCGCCAACTGCGGTCATAGCTTTCTCCTGTTATGCTTTTTCCCGTAGTGTGCTGCCTTTGCCGATAAACCGTTTTAGCATGATTCAGCAATACACTTTCCAAATGGCACATCGCAGAGATTCATTGATGCCGGCGATGATGAATTATGCACCATGAAAATTGATGGCGTCGCGCCGCTAATCCGCTGCACGTTTAGCCGGTGCGAGTACATACCACAACGAAGCCTGGAGCCTTGATGAATATCGAGTTCGCAATTGCAAGAGACACGCGCGAAATACCCGTAAGTACTCCACTCAAATCCCTCGTTACAAATCTCAGTTGCCTGCTGGCTTTTTCTCTTCTTTCAAGCGTGCCATTCAGTTACGCGCAAGCTACATTAAAGCCATTACCTCTTCCCAGCATCGTTCAGAAGGATGGACGATTTGCGCTTCTCGTCGACGGCGAGCCGTACCTTATGCTGGGCGCACAGGTGAATAACTCGAGCGCATGGCCAGCCACGCTTTCCAAAGTCTGGCCGACAGCGGAGCACCTTGGGGTGAACACGCTTGAAGTTCCTATCTATTGGGAGCAGTTCGAGCCAGAGCAGGGCCATTTCGATCCATCATTTCTGCGTACTCTTCTCACTCAAGCGCGGCAACATCATGTGCATCTTGTATTGCTCTGGTTTGGAACCTGGAAGAACGGAAGCGGCCACTACACTCCGTCATACATCAAGCTCGATGAAGCTCGGGCGCCGCATGTGATCGACGCGAAAGGGAACAAGGTCGATTCGCTTTCGCCCATCTCGGAATTTGCGCTCAACGCGGATCGCACTGCATTCGCCACACTCATGCGAGCTTTGAAATCTGCAGACCCTCAACATACAGTTCTTATGGTTCAAGTTGAAAACGAACCCGGGACCTATGGAAGCGTACGCGATCACTCCACCGACGCACAGCGGATATTTGCCGGGGCGGTGCCAGCGACGCTCCTAACTGTCATGCACAAGCAGCCCGGCACATGGCAGCAGGTATTCGGGACGGATGCTGATGAGTTCTTTCATGCATGGATGGTCGCTCACTATATCGGCCAGATCGCAGAGGCCGGCAAGAAGGAATACGCGCTTCCCCTATATGTCAACGTGGCTTTACGCGATCCGTTCAATGCCCGGCCCGGAAGCTACGAAAGCGGTGGGGCAACCGACAACGTGATCCCCATCTGGAAAGCCGCGGCTCCTGCGATCGATCTAATCTGCCCGGACATCTACATGCCGGAATATGCGAAGTACGTAAAGGTTCTCGATCTTTATCATCGACCCGACAACGCGATGTTTGTACCCGAGACTGGCAATTCGCCTGCGTACGCCCGTTATTTCTTCGCGGCGCTCGGACATCAGGCCTTTGGTTTTTCTCCATTTGGTATGGATACGACTGGTTATGTGAATGCGCCGCTGGGGGCTGCTCGCATCAATGACGAAGCGCTCGCTCCTTTCGCGCTCAACTACAGCATCTTTGGCCCGATGGCGAGAATCGTTGCAAAGCTAAACTTTGAAGGCAAACTTCAGGCGGTTTCGGAAGACCCTGAAGTACACAGCCAGGTGCTCGACTTCGGAGCATGGAAGGCCACGGTATCCTACGGGCTACCGCAGTTTGGAGCAGGAAATCCGCCTGGCGGTAATATGACTCCGGACGGGGGTGCTATGGTCGCACAACTCGGTCCTGGCGAATTTCTGGTTACCGCAGTTCATGCTCGCGTGGACTTCGAGCCCGCTATCCAATCGCCGGCAAAACATCGCCAGTTTGTTCGCGTCGAGGAAGGCGCCTACGCCGGCAATGCCTGGCATTTTGAACGCATCTGGAATGGTGATCAGACGGATTATGGGTTGAACTTTACGTCTGTGCCACAAGTCCTCCGGGTTCGACTGGCCACATATTGAACTGAATTGAAGACTGCCGATTCTAATAGCCGCCTCCGGTATGGTTGAGGTTTTCCTGCACGCGCGCCTCACTTGTGACAATGCAATTACACTCCGATGACATCCATGCTTTGCGTTCCTCCTAGATTGATCTTCGTCAGTTGCAGGAAGGATTGAGTTCGCCGCAGGCAAATCCTCTCCCGCAAGACACAAAGGAGAACGCATGAGACAACCTTCCCTACGATATCGTTCGCTTCTATCAACAATCCTTTTGGTTGGCGCTAGTTGCGTGTCAACCCAAGCATGGGCTCAAGCTCACCCGCCTTTAATTGACCCCATTGGCGCTACCATCCCGTCCAGCGGCATTACCGTCGGCCTGCAGACAGTTATGTCAGGCCTGGTTCAACCTACGGCCGGAGCAGTGGCTCCTGGCGACTCTGAGCACCTTTACATCGCCGATCAGATTGGCCAAGTCTGGGTGGCAGACATCTCGCGTCATGGCATGGGCCAGCAACGCAGACTCTTCCTTGATATCAGCAGCCAGTTAGTGACCCTCGGCCTGGGACCAGCCAAATACGATGAGCGCGGCCTGCTCGGCATCGCTTTCCACCCTAACTTCCGAAGAAATCACCTCTTCTATACCTACGCGTCGCAACCGGCAACCGGCATTCCGACCTTCAGCACGTTGGCCCCGGGCACAAAGCCCAACTGCCAAAACGTACTGAAGGAGTGGCATGTTATTCAGATGGACGAAGACACCATGGTCGTAGATCCGAATAGCTCGCGGGAGATTCTGCGCGTGGATAAGCCGCAGTTCAACCACAATGGCGGGGCACTGATGTTCGGACCGGACCGGCTGCTTTACCTCTCCGTGGGAGATGGTGGCGCATCCAACGACTTCGGTGTTGGACATGCCGCCGCAGGCAACGCACAGACGCTTACCCCCGGTAATGTGCTCGGCAAAATTCTCCGCATCAATCCCCTTGGACATAACTCCGCCAACGGTCAGTACGGCATTCCGTCCGACAACGACTTTGCTAGGTTCATGGCTCCTGCCGGCGAACCGCACGAGATCTTTGCTTACGGCTTCCGCAATCCATGGCGGATGTCCTTCGATTCGAAGAGCGGCGAACTCTATGCAGGTGACGTCGGCCAGAACGATATCGAGGAAGTCGACATCGTGCATAAAGGGATGAACTACGGTTGGCCTGTCAAAGAAGGCACCTTCCTCTTCGATGGCTTCCTGGCTGGCCGTGGTGGTACCGGATACGTGTGGCAAAATAGCCCCGGCTCCCCGGCTGGCCTCGTCGATCCGATCGCCGAGTACGATCATGGCGACGGCGAGACGGCGCCCTTGCACTCCGGTGTGCACGTCCGTCAGGCAATTATCGGGGGCTTTGTCTATCACGGTGACAATGTCGACGCGCTGCGCAACAAGTACGTCTTCGGCGACTACGGCAGCGCGACCAAACCGCAGGAGGGCCACCTCTTCATTCTTCGCGGATCAAGCCATCAGATCCAGGAACTTGCCGTTGAGGGCAGAACCCAACTGGATCTCGCTGTGCTCGGCTTCGCTCAGGATCGAGAGGGAGAGTTATATCTTCTCGCCAGTCAGACTGGGACCGTCCTCGGAACGACTGGAGTCGTTATGCGGATAATAGAAGCGCAAAATGCCGCAGACGATCACCGTGACCATGAGGACGATGACTCCAATTAAGTAGGTTGGTTCGTCGACTCCACTCAGCGATATAGGACGCCCCCGTGGCGTCCTATATCGCTGCCGGTTAACGCAGTTATGGCGTCGATCCGCCTAAGGGTTCTTTGAAGTCCTGATTGTCACACCGGAATAGTTCAGAGTTGCTCACTATTGGAACTGGTGGAAGTGGAGAACTAAAAAATCACTGCGGGCGCCTCCCACGAGAAAAGCAGTCGAACGTGAATGCGCGAGATCGAAAAGACTGCACCGTTAGCGGCTGCGTTGCGTTTATCAGCCAACTAGCTTCGGTGGCCTTGATGCCATGCGAGTTTTCCGTTAGTCCCAACCAGACACTAAGTGACGACTATCACATCGCACCTGTGATGGATGGGCTACTTTGAATGTCGGGTGAACTACCCTCTGATGGCCACAGGGTCAACAGGTCTAGATTTCTGTATTGTTCATACGCATCTGCCTATTTGGCCTTCCGGCCACGATTCCAGATCGCGAACGGCACTTGAGGGGCGAGGCGGATTCATGAGCAAAAGGCGGCATATCAGCAATAAGGGCATCGTCTCTCTGGTGGTAGCAACATTTGTATTACTGCTGTTCCCAACCTCTGGCTATGCGATTCCCGCATTTTCGCGGCAGTATGGGACATCCTGCACGACCTGTCATCTCGATTTCCCAAAGCTCAACGACTTTGGCAAGGCATTCAAGGACGCAGGATTCAAGTTTCCCAAGGATGACGAATCTTTTTTGAAGGTTCCGCCAATCATGCTCGGAGCTCCTGCCCAGGCAGAGTTGTGGCCGCACACGGTGTTTCCGGGTACCATCCCTGGCTTGCCGCCCATCGGATTGCGTTACAACACTTTTTACCAGCAAGTGAATTCCAACCGGGATAACTTTAATCGGGTCCTTCCCCTGGACTCTGTCGGCAACTTCATTCCCAAGTCCGACTTTCAGCCTGGACTCTTCAGTATCTTTACGGCTGGAAATTTTGGTAGCGGTATTTCCTTCTGGGTGGATGACGACATCAGTGTTGCTGGCGCAAACTCAAATGGCGGTCTTGGCGACGGCTACCTCAAGTTCAATGACATCGGCCGCCTCCTTAGGATGCCCATGTTGAAACTGCCTGAGAACTTGCTGAACCTACGTGTTGGTAGGTTTGAACTGGACCTTCCCGTCAGTCAGGCTCGCACGTGGAATTTGAGTGGTTGGGACATTCTGAGTCAAGCCAACATTGGCGTGCAGAATGGAGTGTCGCCGCTCGAAAATGTGAACAATACCTTCACCATGGCACAGGCGGCACATGGCCTGGAACTAAGCGGAGGCCACGCCACCCAGGGGTATCACTACTCGATTACGGCGCTGAACCAGAACACCAGCGGTGCGACGTCCGGCAGTCCGCTCGGTGTGGGGCCGCAAAACGCTGTATCGTTCGCGTCTGACTCAAACTTCAAGGATCTTTATGGACGGTTCGTTTACCGCTGGAATCTTGAACATGATCTGGCGAGCCGCGACGGTGTGCAAGCGGCGGGCACGACGGGGCCGCACGATCACACGTATCTCGCTCTGGGCACCTTGTACTTCTATGGGCGGAGCGTGCAGAGGATTAGCGGCGTGCTTCCCGACGGCGTGACACCGGCCGTACTCACGGCGCGGGAACCCTTCTACCGTGTGGGCGGTGACTTCAACTTCAACTACCGCACATTTAATTTGTTCGGCTTATATCTGGCCGGGCACGATCACAATTTGGTGCCCGTCACCACAGAGGGAGAGACTGCGCCTAGCAGTTTCATATCTTCGCGAGCGGCGACGTTCAGCGGTGGCCTTCTGGAAGCGGACTACCTTGCGCTGCCATGGATGATGGCAATCATGCGTTGGGACCAGGTGAAATCCACTGCAGATCGCGTCAAGTTTATTGAGTATGATCCGGCCGCGCCTCCGGGATCCGCATTCTTCTCGCCCTCTTCAGCCACACGCAACCGGTTCACGCCGGGCGTGCAGTTTTTGATCCACGCAAATATCAAGGCTTCGTTCGAATACCAGATGCGGCCGAAGCAAATCGTCTATGACCCCGCAACGGGTCTGGCGCTTACGAAGCCATTCCGGACCAACGCCGCGATCACGGGGCTTGAATGGATCTACTAGCGCCTCACTCACACCTTTCCTTTTCACAATCAGGAGAACCTATGAAACGTATTGCTCTCGTAACGCTTACCGCAATGGTTGCTCTCACCACGGTTGCTCATGCCGGCACGATCCATGGCAAAGTTTCCGGCGTCAGCGGCGTATCTGTTGTGTACGTGGAAGCCGTTCCTGGAAAGACCTTCCCTGCGCCCACGCAACACATCACGATCGACCAGAAAGGCTTGATGTTTGTTCCGCATATTGTAGCTGTTGAACAAGGCACTTCAGTTGATTTTCTCAACAGCGACAGCGTAGCGCACAACGTCTTCTGGATCTCGATCAGCGGCAACAAGAAGCTGGGACACAACCTGGGGACATGGCCCAAGGGACAGAAGCAGGCCTTCAAGTTTGATAATCCTGGCGTGGTCGCGCTGCTCTGCAACGTTCACCCGGAGATGTCGGCGTACGTGATCGTTTCGCCAACTCCCTATTTCGCGGAGACAGACAAGTCTGGCGGGTTCAAGATCGAGAATGTGCCTGACGGCGCATACACCGTTACCGCATGGCACGAAGGAGCGAAGAACAAATCCAATCCAGTCAAGGTTGCCGGCGACACTTCCGCGGACTTCACTCTGACCAAGTAAATCCTGGGGCGGCAGCTTGCAATTGCTGCCGCCCGCGCTTTTTCGCTCGACCCAAAGGCCAATTATGCTGCAACGCTTCGTCGACAAAAAAGTGGACAAAGATTGGCTGAACACCAACTTTCCCTGCATGATGGCCTGCCCAGCGCATACCAATGCGGGCCGGTACGTGGAACTGATCGCGGAGGGCCAATTCGAAGAAGCCTACCGCATTGCACGGGAGCCCAATCCGCTGGCCAGCATCTGCGGACGGGTGTGCGCTCATCCATGCGAGACGGTATGCCGTCGCGGTGAGATTGATAAACCGATCGCGATCCGCGCGCTGAAACGCTTTCTAACCGAACGATATGGTCCCGAGTCGCTGCACCCCGTCGATGTAAACGCCGGCCGCCTGCAACCTCCTGTTCCATTTCGCGTTGCAATTGTGGGAGCCGGGCCGGTTGGACTCTCTGCGGCCCACGATCTTGCCCTGATGGGCTACGCCGTCACAATTTTCGAAGCGTCTCAGGTGGCAGGCGGCATGCTCTATCTAGGCCTGCCTGAATATCGCTTGCCGCGCGATGTTGTAGAAGCGCAGGTTCGCGAAATTCTTGCCACCGGCAATATTACGCTGAAGTTGAACCAGGCGGCTGGCCGTGATTTCAGCATCTCCGATCTGCGGCAGCAATTCGATTCCGTACTGGTTGCCGTGGGGGCGCATCGCAGCCGCGACCTCACCATTCCCGGTGTTGAACTGGACGGCGTCTACAAGGGAATCGATTTTCTGCTCAATGTAAATCTTGGCTATACGTTCACGATTGGCAAAAAGGTTCTGGTGATCGGTGGCGGGAATGTTGCGATGGATGTAGCCCGGTCCGCAGCCCGCGAGGTCCTTCGACAGCACTCGGGCGGAGTGGAGAGCATTGAGCCTTCGCAGGAGAACCTAGCCGCTGTCGCTACTCGCGAAATGATGGACGTATCACTGTCAGCCCTACGGCTTGGCGCGCAGGAAGTTCACCTGGTGTGCCTCGAAAACCGCGACGAGATGCCGGCTGCACTTGAGGAGATAGAAGAGGCGGAAGGGGAAGGTATTATCATCCATGCCGGCCTGGGTCCGAAACGGATCATCGGCGAGAATGGGCGAGCGGTGGCGCTTGAGGCGCTTAAGACAAAGTCGGTTTTTGATGCGAACCATCGGTTCAATCCGACTTTCTTCGAAAACAGTGAAACGCGACTTGATTGCGACACCATCATCATGGCCATTGGTCAGGCGCCCAATCTGGACTTCCTTAGTCCTGAAGATGGCATAGATATCTCGTCGCGCGGGCTGATCGCCATCAATCCTCAAACGCTGATGACATCGGCTGCGGGTGTCTTCGCCGGTGGCGACTGCGTCTTCGGTCCGCGCCTGATTATTGATAGTGTGGCCGATGGCAAACGAGCAGCAGTTGGCATCGATGAGTTCCTGCGTGGGACAAAGCACCCGGAGCCGATCGTCGAAGTGGAAGTGCTGGATCGCCACAGCATGCCATTGAACCTGCTCGATCTGACGCGACCCCATATTCCCATGCTGCCGCTAAATCGGCGTACCGGCGTCACCGAAGTCGAGATCGGCTTTGATGAAGAGACCGCGATGGCCGAAGCGCAACGCTGCCTGCACTGCTGGGTCAACACCGTATTTGAAGGCGTGCCGGCCGACGGCACCGAATGCATTCTGTGTGGTGGGTGCGTTGACGTTTGCCCGGAAGATTGTCTTGAGCTCGTCGCACTGGACCGTATTGCGTTTGACGAACAGACAACTGCGCAACTGACAGACGTCCGCGACCTACTTGGCTTGGAACTGAACGATATCAGGCCAGAGGAACTTGGATTTATCTCTGGGTCAGTGATGCTCAAAGACGAGTCTCGGTGCATTCGTTGCGGATTGTGCGCGGCACGTTGTCCGGCAGGCACGATCACTATGGAGTCCTACAGCCTTATCCCCGCGGAGCCAACTGGTCTGATCTCCGTAGAAGTCATCGATCGCCCATTGCGATCCACACCCGTTCTTGCGGGCGCAATTGCGAGGTAATAAATGACGGACGAAAAACAAAATGCGATTCTACCGCCGGGGCAAGAGCTAAATCGCCGGGCGTTTTTTACTAAGATAGGTCTCGGATCCCTTGGAATCGCTGCGGCAGGTACCCTCGGATTCACCTACGAGTTTCTTTCGCCTAATGTGCTGTACGAGCCATCTCCCATCATCAACGCCGGGAAGCCAGAGAGCTTCGCGGTCGATTCTGTCACGATGGACGTTAATGCAGGCATCTACCTGGTGCGCGCGGTCGAAGGCTTCTTCGCACTCAGCGCAGTGTGTACCCACCTCGGATGTCTGACCGCGTGGAATCCGGAGTTGGGCATCATCAAGTGTCCATGCCATGGCAGCCAGTTCAAACGCACGGGCGAAAAGATTGAAGGCCCTGCGCCGAAGCCCTTGCCGTGGCTGAAGACCTGGGTCAGCGACGATGGCGACCTGATGGTCGATCGCTCTACGGATATTCCAGCACTACAGTTCTTGAGGATATGAGCATGCCAGTGCAAGAGTACGGGATCGTCGAACGGTTGCGTGGTAGCCGAGTGTGGCGCTCGGTCTTCCGCAGCGGTACGGGTACCAGCACACTGCATCGCTCGCTCGCCGTTCAGCAGAACATCTTTTTGCACTTGTTCGCCACCAAAGTTCGCAAGCGAATGATTCGCTTCAATGTCACCTGGTTCCTGGGGACCCTGACTCTGGGTACATTCTTCATCCTTGTCATCACCGGCGTTCTGCTGATGCTTTACTATCACCCTTCGGTGCCGCAGGCGTATGCGGACATGAAGGATCTGCAGTTCGTCGTGTCATCAGGATTGTTCCTGCGAAATCTGCATCGCTGGTCAGCGCAGGCCATGGTGTTCCTCGTCTTTGCGCACATGTTCAAGGTCTTCTACCGTGGCGCCTATCGCACACCCCGCGAATTCAATTGGGTCATCGGTGTCGTTCTATTGATTATTACTCTGCTGCTTAGTTACACGGGCTATCTGCTGCCTTGGGATCAGCTTGCTTTCTGGGCCATCACCGTCGGTTCCAATCTGTCTTCTACCGTGCCGCTGATCGGCAACAAGATCCACTTCCTTCTTCTGGGCGGCAACCAGGTCAACGCGAATGCGCTGCTGCGCTTCTACGTGTTGCACTGCGTCGTCCTGCCGCTTGCAGCCATTATTTTTATTGCGGTACATTTCTGGCGGATACGCAAAGACGGTGGGCTGTATGTGCAGCAGTCTGAGCCGAAGATGAAGGCAGTCGACGACGCTGCGCTCGCCACAACGGAGGTCAAATGAGCGAGCCGAAGGACTTTATAGCGGGTGTGGATTCGGACCAACGGCGCTCGCCGACTCGTGTCGTCTTCGTCACCCGCCGCACCTCCGCGCAGGTGAAGGTCACGCACGAGGATGAGGTACAAACTTTTCCGGAAGTATTGTTCCGCGCCGCCCTAATCATCGAATTGCTGGCTGTCGTACTAGTCGTCTTTTCCCTTCTATTCAACGCACCGTTGGAGGGCATTGCCGACGCGTCCCATACGCCGAACCCTGCAAAGGCCCCATGGTATTTTCTTGGGCTGCAGGAACTGCTCCACTATTTTCCCCCAGTAGTTGCGGGAGTCCTGGTGCCTACTCTGCTAATTCTTGCCTTGGTTGTCATCCCGTACTTCGATGTCAACATCGAGGCCACGGGCTTGTTTCTGGTGCATCGACAGAAACGGTTGCGCATCTTTTATGTTGCGGCAGTTAGCCTGCTGCTGTTCCTGATGCTGTTCCATGTGTACGTCGCTGTCGTCCCCACGGTGATAGTCGCGATCGCGATTGTGATTGCCGCGAACAGTACGCTCGAATCTCCTCACCGGTTCCGGCGATATCTCGCCTCCAAACCACTCGCTTACTGGATCATGACGTGGTTTCTTTTTGAACTGATTGTGCTCACGGCAGTTGGCACATTTTTCCGCGGCCCTGGATGGTCCTGGGTCCTGCCCTGGAGGAGCTAAGTGCAGTCCCTGCGAAAATCGATTTCGTCCGTGTGGCGTGCACTGTTCGGCGATCCAGTCCGCGCATTTGGCGTAGTCAGCCTTTTGCTGCTGGCTGTGCTGGCTATCGCTCCGGCCAAGGAGCATTTTAGCGAATGGCACAGTTACCAGAATCGCTATCTCTCGTTGATTCGCGATCGGGGAGATGCAGTGAGCCTGCGACGCCGCTTCCAGCCGGGCATTCAGCAGGTGTGGTTGCCTCAGTTGGGTGTTGTGGACCGCTGCGCGACTTGCCATGAAGGATTAACAGAGGCCAGTCTTGCGGATGTGCACGCGCAGCCATTTCGTCAGCATCCGTCAATACCGCATAAGCTGGACGAATTCGGTTGCGTCATCTGCCATCGGGGACAGGGCGCTGCCACTACGGTCGCCGAGGCCCACCAAAGCGAACGAGCCGGCGAAGAGCCGATTCTTCCTGCGCGCTACATCGAGTCGGGCTGTGGCCAATGCCACCAGAATGCGCTGACGGGAACGCCTCATCTCAACCAGGGCCGCGTCATGCTGGCGCGCTACGGCTGCGTCCGCTGCCACACAGCCAAGCTGCCTGACGGAAGCACCGTGGTCGCCACCGACGATCCGCCGTCACTGATGCACGTTGCCGACAAGACAACGCGCGCGTGGATTTATAGCTGGCTCAAAGATCCGCAGGCATACGCCTCGACTGCGACAATGCCGAACTATAAGCTCAGCAATTCGGACGCCAGTGACATCTCTGCTTTCCTGGTCAGCAGCAGCACACCTCGCGTCGGCGACACCGCTGCTGTCGAGGTGAAGTTTACCGCGCCCGCGGATCCAGCGGTGGGTGCCACACTGTACGGCGAATCCTTCTGCGCTTCGTGCCACGCTGTGCAGAATGCAGCAGGAAACATAGTAGGCGGAAATGTAGGGCCCGAGCTGACTCGCGTCGGCAACAAGGCGAAGCCCGAATGGATGCGCGCGTGGCTGGAAAATCCGCGCAGCTATAACTCTACGACCCTGATGCCGCACTACCGCTTCACGCCGCAGCAGGTGACCATTATGGCCGGCTTCCTCGAGGCCAAGTTGGATTCAGACTACGGCACAAACGTACATCTGGATGCGGCGACGCCACAGCAGATTGCGCATGGCAAGAAGCTGACCGCCGAACTCGGATGCGCGGCCTGTCATGAGATTAACGGCGTGAAGAAACCGGAAAACTTTGCGCCTGATCTTAGCCGTATTGGCAGCAAAGCCCTTGCTCAGATCGTCTTCCTCCCGGGCATGGAGCACTCGCTGCCCCGTTACATCTCCAGCAAGATTCAGCAACCGCGAGCCTTTGGTCCTGGTCTGAAGATGCCGCAGTTCACGTTGACCACTGCGCAGACCAGCGATCTCACCAACGCTCTGCTTGCACTAACTGACCGCAGCCACACCATGCCCGATATGCTGCGTGTGGCCGCGGTGCGGGACACGAATTACCAGCCAGCGGGACACGCGGGCAAGCTGATGGCTGACCTCGCATGTTTCAGTTGCCACCGCATCAATGGACGGGGCGGTGACATGGCGCCTGACTTGACGTTTGAAGGTAGTTCGGTGCAACGCCAATGGCTCGACGACTTCCTCAAGAACCCGAACACGCTGCGACCGTCGCTCATCCGACGCATGCCTCGGTTGAACCTTACCGATGGTGATCGCAAGGAACTGACCGACTATATGCTGGCGGTGTACCAGTCACCCGCCATCGATCAAGATAGCGAGCCCTTGACTACGAACACTCCTGCCGTGGTCGAACACGGCAGACAATTGTTCTACTCCAGGTATGCGTGTCAGTCGTGCCACATTGTCGACCCGAAGACGGACAAAGGCTACATAGGTCCAACGTTGACTGCGGTGGGCTCGCGACTGACTCCCGCGTGGATCTACGCATGGCTTAAAAATCCGCAGGCACTGCGGCCAGGCGCAATAGAACCGAACCAGAACGTCAGTGATGAGGATGCACGTGCGATGACAGCTTTCCTGATGACGCAAAAGGGCGCGAGCAAGCAGGTGGCAAAGCGATGATGCGGAGATCGATATTATGCTTAGCATTCTCGATATCGGCCATAGCTGGCTGCAAACACAGCTCATCAATTGCTCCAGCGTTGAAGGCTACAGCTGCGGGAACGGCACTCGTGGAGTCCAGTGGCGGAAAGCAGATCGGCGGAACCGGCAGCGCATTGAAAGATCCGCTGGTTGTTCAGGTGAATGACGATCAAGGCGCCGCAGTCGCCGGTGCGATGGTGGAATTTCGTGGCGCCGAAGGCGTTCACTTTGAGCCTGCGGCCACACTCACGGATTCCAGCGGGCAGGCAACAACGTCCGTCACGCTCGGCACAATCGCCGGACATTATCAGCTGAGCGCAACCACGATCGGCAAGACGCAGCAAGTGAATCTCCAGATAGTTGAAATCGCTCTTGGCTACCAGCAGCAGTTGGGATCTCTTCTTGAAGAAAAATATTGCGCCCGCTGTCACGATTCGGAATCATCCGCCGAGCGTGTCTCGAACTACGACAATCTTGAAGTGAAACCACACCCATTTGCAGAGGGCGAGACGTTGAACAAGATGAGCGATGCTGATCTGGTAGCGATGATCCAGCATGGCGGGCCAGCGCTCAGTAAGTCCGCGTTGATGCCGCCTTATGGCAGTACTCTGACTGCCTCAGAAGTACGAGCACTGATCGCCTACATCCGAGCCGTGGCAGATCCACAGTATCAACCGGGAGGGACAGTCTATGCAAAAAACTAAATTCACATTCATCACGATCCTACTTTTCGTCGCAGGCGTTGCCTCGGCGCAAGTTGTATCGCCGGTCGAGATTCAGGACCCCGACATGCGCGCATTACAACAGAATTCCATGAGTCAGTTGCAAGTGGCCGCGCAGCACATCGCGGCTCATCACTTCGACTACCCGTTCTACTTCAGCCGGAAACTCGACGTCGATCAAAAGCAACAGCAGCGCATCGACCAGCACTCCATCCGTTTCGAACGCTTCAACGGAGCGACCGTGCTGGCCATCTCAGGAAACTACTACGGCGCCTACTCGACACAGAAGTTCAGTGACGGATTGCGTGCGCGTCAGACATTTCTCGAGGTGGTGCTGCCCATCCTGAAAGCGGTTGTGCCTGCGGTGCAGGCCAATCCAGTAGTTCAGGGATATGCGGTGGAGGTCTCCCACCACGTCCTTGGCAGGACCATGGGCATGCCAATGGAGCGCGCTGAGAATCTGATGGTCTACGTGCCTCAAAGCGCAGCGGCGAAGCTTGTGGCCGCCCACGACAAGCTGACACAGCAAGCCGCACTGCTGGATAGCAAAGTCTTCCTCAATGCGAATCCGATGGACTTGTGGCTGACCGACGACGAGCAGCCTCGTGCACACGACGTTGTAGTTCCCGCGCCGGTAGCACCTATTATGGTTGCCAGCATAACGCCCCTTCCCAGCGCGCCAAGCGCCATAGAACCGGTTGGTTCAAAATCAAATTTATTGGCAAGCCGGGCTCCAGAACCAGTTCGTCCCGACCCAAAGCCAGCTGCAATGCCATCTCCGCCGTTGCCGGCACCGTCCCTGCGCGACACCTCTCCGCAGGCACTTGCAGTGCTCCAATCTTCGATTCAGGGTGTCAGCAATCACATGATCAAGGAACTTGAGCCGCAGGCGCAGTTCGTAACCTATGCGCCCCCTGCGTTTGTTGCGTTCCGTCACCAGGCGTATCTCGAATTGTCTCTCAGCACGACGCTTGCAGAGCCGACGGGGACCTCGCGCTACAAGTTGGCTGCACTTGCTTTCGACGACCACCTATCGCCCCTGCTCCGCAAAGTGCTCAGCTACTTTCCGGGCGATCAGAGCTTTGACGGGATTAGCTTCAGTACTACCGTGCATACACCCGCCAAGCAGGGAGCAGCAGCGATCAACCCTCTGTCGGTGGAGTTTTTCTTTCCCTTAGCGTCCCTTCGGTGCTATGAATCGTATGACTGCACAGGCCAGCAAATCCTCGACGCGGGAACTGTGCTTATCAACGGAGAGCGTGTGGGTCTTGCCCTTCAGTCAGCAGAAGGCGTTGGCCGGCCCTGAGCGAGCCAAGCCCCGCCAAAAGGCCCAAACTTTACCACAAGCGAACGGCCTCGATAGATGGAGCACCCGTCTTGCCGTCGACCACCTTGACCTTGAGCACGACCTCGACATTCCGACCTGAGAGATCTTTTCCCACCCTGTCCCGAAGCATCTGCATGTAATGGGGGCTGGTCGCGAACTGTGCCGCAGCTTCGCTTCCGTTGCGCCCCACTCCGGCCAGGACGACGACCCAGCTGCCGGTTGTTGTATCTCGGAAACGGGCAATCAGCGCGTAGTCGTCGGCGCTGGGGTAGGGCAGTGAGGCATCGCGCGCCCAACTCGCATAGGGTGGAGCGGACTCCACAATGGACGGCTTATCTTCCTTGGCGAAGCGTAAAGGCAGAGGCTCGAGCAAGCGCATCGTCCATTGATTGTTATACCCACCGAGCAGGATAATCGGCCGGTCGCGGAGTTCGGTCAGCGGAGTCGAGGCCGCAGCCTGAAGCTGTGTGACGCCTCCGTTGCGTTCCACAATGCTGCTGAGGCGTGCGATCGCTGAAGCCATTTGTATCGAGACAAAAGGGTATTCCACGTCTTTCCCCGCCGTGGCAACGCCAGACAAATGATCCTGCGAGAAAATCGACCCCCCGGTGCACACCATCACGTCGGACTGGCTGCGGAGCACAGGCGCCCAGAAATCGTTAAGCGGCGTGTTGGAGTGAGCTGCGATATATTTCCATCCGATTCCTGTGATCACGACGACTGCCAAGAACGCGGAAATGCCAATTCGCCAGCGGTGCTTTGCCGCCGTATCGCGTCTGTTCCCCCAGGACGAGACTTGAGCGGCTAGAGTATCGCTGGATCCCGATGGCTCCAACTCTAAGGCCGCGGTAGATTCTTGCGTTAGAAGGGTTCCACCTCCCATCCACCGAGGGTCGGAGACTGACGCTGATGTGGATTGGTTTGCACCGGAAGTCGCTTTAAGCTCGACTTGGGAATGGAGAAATTCCGGGATGTAGGAACCTGGGGGAAGCGAGATCTGGATGGCCCGCTTAGGTTCCACCTCGTGATAGTAGAGCGACAGGCGCTTGCGAACCTCTCCGGCCGTGTAGCGGACCACCGTATCCGTATTCGTGTCGAACGATGGCGGCCGGTCGAAGACTTCGACTCCGAGGGTTCTTTCCTTCGAAACCCGGCACCAATTTGACGCCGGAACAGGTCCAATTGATGGCCGCGGCGCTCGGCACTCTTCTCGGAACGTCGCTGGGGCAACCGCAGGCCACCTTGACGTCGCCCGGCCATGTCGAGGCACGCTGGGTGACGGACTTACAGAATGCGTATTCCCAGGAAAGAACGTGTCCGGAGCAGGGTCGCCTGGGAATCAGCGGCACTGGCGCAACTGACTCGCTGGGAGGCCTCCACCTCCTGACTACCGACACACTCGCCGCATGTGGGATCAAGGATTCGCACGGAGACGTGTGGCGCTTTACGTCCCAGCCGGTGCTGACGACAACTCTCGATCTTACGTTGACGGACGTCGCTGATTTCAATATCACGCATAGGGATGCAG
>JANYLK010000148.1 GCA_025357875.1 Granulicella sp. | reverse complement strand
GTTCACTGCTGCGGGTCCACCGTACTTCACGTCGGCGGTCGACGAAGAGTAATTCAGCAGGTAGGTGAGGGTCTTCCCGAGCGCATTGACACCGAGTTTTACACGGACAGCGGAGTGGAATGCCTCAGGGTCAAAGGGGATGCCGCTCGTCTGGAGCGCGTGCTGCATGACCGCCTGTTGCAATCCATCGGAGAGTCCAGACCCCTCGTAGATCAGAGTTCCTTTGCCGTACTGATTTTCTGTGATGGCGGGCCAACGGCCAAAGAATGGATGATCGTAGGTGGCCAACGGCTTGGCGGTCGTAACCTGTAGGAACTCCGCCCACAAGCTCACCCGATTCTCGTCGCCCACCTTGAACGGATCACCGCGCAGCGCCAGCGGCTTTTCCAGGCTGGAGAATTCCTGGTAGGTAAAGCCCGCGGCTTGCTGCAGTGGACCGGGCGCCTTCTCCCAGCGAACAGCAGAATTCTCATTCGTGAATCCGCTTTTAAAGGTCATCAGTACGTGACCTCCGTCATGCACATAATCCGAGATGCGCTTCAGCAGCGCGTCATCGGAGACGTAGAGTGAGGGCACCACGAGCAGCTTGTATTGCGAGAAGTCAGTCGTCGTCGGAAAGATGAAGTCGGCGCCAACGTTGGCCTTGTACAAAGCGTCGTGCAACTGTTGCACCGATGCGCCGTACGCACCCGCAGCCTTACCCGGTTGCCAGCCAGATGCGCTGGGCGTGTAGGGCATGAAGTTGATGGCGTTATTCGAGTCGGAACTGTAGAGGATTGCAACGTCGTTGCGGATCTTCATGTTCACGAGTCGCGGCCCGACCTTCTGCAACTCATGGGCAACGCGGCTTACTTCAGCGTAGGCGCGGTTAGGTTCCAGATCGTGACTCAGGACACCTTTCCAGTAGGTCTCCTGACCTGCATGGATCGAGTGCCAATGCCAGTACTCCACCATGTTGGCGCCGCTGGAAATATGCGTGTAGACATCCAGCCGAAGCTGTCCATCATACGGCGGATACTGGCCGGCCGAATCCCATCCCAGTGTCTGGGCATTGGTCTCGGTGACGAGGAAGTTCTGATGTTTTAGCGAGCGTGAAAAGTCCCCTTGTAGTGCCTGCGCGGCACCGTCCATGTGATCCTGCGAACCGTGATATGGATTGTTGGCGACCACGTCCAGCACCTTCGCCACCTCCGGCTCATTCACGTCCATCCGCATCATGGAGCCGTAGTCCTGCGTGACGAACTGATCGGGCCTGCGGTGTGCTCGAACCAGCGCAGCCTGCCATGCCAGGAAGTTGGTGACGCGATCCTGCTGAAAGCGCGACCACTCTAGCTTGTAGCTGGTGCTGGTGGCATTGTCGCGGGTCGGCATGTCGTTCCAGTCGTTCACATCCTGTCCCCAGTAGTTCAGGAACCACGCCTTGTTGAGCGCGTCGGTAGTGACGAACTTGTGTTTCAGGCGATCTACGAACTCGTCGAAGACCTGCGGGTTCGAAGCACCATACGAACCGGTCTCGTTGTCGATCTGCCAGCCAATTACGGTGGGATTGTCCTTGTAATGGCTCACCATGTTGACGATCAGTCTGTCGGCATAGCGGCGATAGTTCGAATCGTCGGTGTTCATGTTCTGGCGCATGCCATAGCCGACCGACGCGCCGCCAAGCGGGCGGGCAAGGATTTCAGGATGGGCCTTCCACATCCACGTGGGGATAGAGTAGGTTGGCGTCCCCATGATCACCTTAATGTGAGCCTTGCCCATAGCATCCACAATGCGGTCCATCCAGGCATATTCAAACTTGCCGTCTGCCGGCTCCCACAGGCTCCACGTCGACTCGCCCATGCGGACCACACTGATGCCGGCTTGCTGCATCAGGGCTACGTCTTTGTCGAGGCGGCCAGGCTGCAGATCTGCGGGCATGTACTCGTCGTAGTAAGCGGCGCCGTACAGGACGGTTGGCATTACTGCACCCGTTGGCGAAGGCTGCTGTTGCGACAGCACGGGGATACAGATGACTATCCAAACAATAAAGTGGCGAAGTGCAACTCTCATGGTCAATTTCTCTCTGACATAAAGATATCACTGGAGGATTCTCTTGTAGCGGGTAGTCGCCCGCCACCTGAGTGGCGACGAGGATAGGCTTCGCGATCATTCATCGCTGCTTAGCAGTTGAACGCAAGGTCGGATCAACGCAGAAGCTACTTGCGGAGGTGAGGTTTTACGCCTGACCAGGTCCAGGCTCGCATCTTCCAACCTCCACCCTCCATGTGGAGTACGACTGCGATTTGTCCTTCTTCGGCCATTGCCTTGCCATGTTCCTTATAGAGGTAAACCGTCGGGACGATGACATAGGCCAGATCGCCCGCAATCTCTTTGCGGGTGGGCGCACGATACGTCACCGATCCGTCGGAGACGCCAGTGGCGGCGGCGTGCTTGTCGTACTCGGCTGCCCAGGCATGGGCGGCGTTGGGGCCGGTCCATAAATGGGGAGCGAACTCGTCGATGATGCTGATGTCGCCGGCAGCGTAGGCGGCCAAGGCAGACTTGGTGTCGCCTTTGTTGAAGCCGTCGATGAACTGACGAATCGGTGCCATGACGTCTGTTGAAGGGGGCGCGGCCAATAGAGGCAGCGCGGTAAGGGCAACACCAACTGCAAAAAAGAGCGCGCGGGCAGTAATTCTGTTCATTGTCGCTCCTGAACTTCAGTCTTGAGGTTGATTTTTCAAAGGACTTGTCACCCTGCGGTCTCCTTAGCTAGCCGTGCAAAGAATGTGGCGTCGTCGGCCGCGTGAAAGTCGACCCAATCCTCGTCTGTCATTCCTTTTCGCAAGTTGATGAACAGCATCGCGTCAGGACCTACGGGATGGCGCAGTTGCCAGGTCCCGCTGTCGGCGACTTCGAGGATTTTTACCGCGACGAGCGAAGGGTGCACTGGCTGCTGCAACGAATTCTTGAAGAGAGCTGCATGCCGCGCTCCCTGCGCATAATGGGACCTATCCACAGGAGTTCCAATGCGTTGCGCCATAGCCGTATCGATGATGCCGGGCTCGATAAGAGCGACGCGAACTTTGAAGGTTTTCATCTCCGTCGCGAGGGATTCGGTCATAGCCTCAAGCGCCCACTTTGAGGCGCAGTACGCAGCAAATGGCGAATTCGAGAAGCATCCTGCGACCGAACTCACATTGATGATGCAGCCGCTGCGACGCTCCCGCATCTGCGGGACGACTGCCTGTACGCAGCGAATTACACCGAAGTAATTAGTTTCCATGATGGCGCGAAAGACAGACAAAGGCTGCTCTTCGACCGAGCCGACGGCTTCAATGCCCGCGTTGTTGACGAGCACATCGATCGGGCCCTTAGCCAGGATCGCGGCCATTCCATCGTGGACCGATTCGTCGGAGTCGACGTCCATTTGGGAGATGGCGATGGGAAGTGATTCTTTTGCGACGATCTCGGCTAACTGAGGGGACTGCGTCGGGTTTCGCATAGTGGCGAAGACGGTGTGACCGGCTCTTGCAAACGCCAGAGCTGTTGCGAAGCCAATGCCTTTGCTTGTACCTGTAATCATGACGGTGGACAAAGTGGGTCCTTTGCGAACGAAGTATGACCGCAGGATTCGCGGTTTGCAGCAGGCCGTTGAGATTGAATTCGGCAATCGTACAGGACTGCCGCTGACCGGCGACATAAATAGTTCCGGTCGGCGAGAGCGTTTGTGAAACTGTGTGCTATTTTCTCCAGATCCAGATCCAGATCCAGATCCAGATCCAGATCCAGATCCAGATCCAGATGTCGGAGGTTGTCATGATCCACAAAGGTTTTTTATCCAGCACCGCGCTCACCGTCCTTCTTGCGGTTGCCTCTGTCAAGGCTTTCGGTGCGCCCCCGGTGGAGCCCAAGGGTTACTCGATCGCCGAGATCAACGTGACTGATGCTAAGGCGTACAAGCAATATGTCGCCGCTGTCTCGCCCATCGTGGCTCATTTCGAAGGGAAATATCTTGTTCGTGCCGGAGCTATCGTTCCGCTCGAAGGGGAAGCACCGACCGGCCGCTTCATCGTGATTGAATTCCCCAGCCTGGCGATTGCGAAGGCATTTGAATCTTCACCGGATTATCGCGCAATCGTGGAACTTCGGCATAGGGCTTCGCGGAGTCGGGTATTCCTGGTGGAGGGTTCGCCCCAGCCCTGACTTCTAAGCAGCGCTAACTTACTCAAGCTTTATATACAGAGAACGGCAGACGCTCGATGGTGTGGAGGAGAGCGCACCTCAGGGGCTGTATAGCCCCATTGACGCTGAGACTCTTACGGCACGGCATCGATTGTGTTCACAATTCGCATCTGTCCTCACAAAATGCATCCAAGGGCGCAGGAGGAATGCGATGAGTGATGTGAAGATGTTGAGCGGGGCAGAAGGGCTGAAGAAGATTGGGGAGCTGATCAAGGATGTACGGATCTGCATGATGACGACGGCTGCCGGGGATGGGTCGTTCGACTCGAGGCCGATGGCGACACAGGAGATTGACAAGGATAAGGGGTTCGATGGGATTGTGTGGTTTCTAACGCGGCATGAGTCGCTGAAGGTGGACGAGCTTGAAACCGATCCGCATGTGTGCCTGATGTATGCTGATCCGGCGAACCATAACTATGTAAGCGTCAAGGGCAAGGCCACGATCAGCCGCGATAAGGCAAAGATCCACGAACTATGGAATCCGATGTATAAAGCCTGGTTTCCTGCGGGTGAGAATGATCCGCAGATTGCGGTCTTGAAGGTGGACGTGACCGAGGCGCAGTACTGGGAGGCTTCGTCGAGCAAGCTGGTATTCGGGATCAAATACCTTGCGGCTGCCGTGACGGGTGGCGCGGTTAAAGTAGGCGAATCGGGGAAGGTGATGGTTTAGTCAGTGACTCGGCCAGGCGTCGTCTAATCGCTAATGTTTTTGAAAGTGGTAGACGATGCCGGTGTCGAGGAGCGGAGGCTCTTATGGGGTATGCAGATAATGCCCTACTTTTCACTGGCGCCGTGCGCATGCGGCGTCAATATCGACTAGATGGGAGATTGGGCGTTTACGATGGACAAGCCTGGCGGCGGGATGAAGACGAAGTCGGAGGGAACGACTGGGGCGTTCTCTTCGATGTTGGAGAAGGTGAAGTCTGTGGTTGCGCCGTCAGTTTCTTCAATCTTCATATTTTGAATTACGCCGGCCGGGGTGACGATGAGAGTGAGTTGATGCACTCGTTGAGCCATGCCTTTGGGGATGCCGGTAATCTTGAAGCTGGCGCCTGCGGGCGTGGTGGTGATTTGATCGAGCTCCTTGGCGAGTTGAGTGTGGCCGAGGAGGAGGCGCAGGGGGGAACGAAGATCATCCAGCTGCTTGGCTGGAGTGCGCGAGACCTGCGCGTCGCCGGGTGTGTAGAACCAGGCGAACTTGCCGTCGAGTACGAAGATCTTTCCCGGAGGCGAGTCATAGGACCAGCGCATTAGGCCGGGCTTTTTAAGAGTGAGGGTACCAGACTCGGTGCGGTCGAGGCCCATTCCTGTGTAGTGCTCGGAGTAGTGGGCGCGGAGAGTGCGGAGGTGGTTGTAGTGGGCGTCTACTCGATGGATGAGGGTGGGGTCGGATTGAGGCAGGGCTAAAGGCGCGCAGAGGAGTGAGAGCAGGAGGGGTACGGCGAACGAAATGCGGGGATTCTTCACTATGTTCAGAATGACAGCAAGAACGGACAACTGCAAAAGAGGAAGCAGATTCCTTCGCTACGCTGCGGGATGACAACAGGCTGCGCTGCGGAATGACAGACGAGCTACTGGATGGTTTGGGTGCAGTTGGTGCCGCCGGCGGGATCGAACTTGATGATATTGTTCTCGTCGGAGCAGTAGCCTCGGTCGCCGGTTTTGCCGACGGTCTGGGGTATGCCAGTGACTTGGTACGAGGTGTAAACGTCTTGATTGCTAACCGTGATTTTGGTGCCACAGGTAACGGTAAACGTGTAACCGGACTTTTGCCCTGAGGTCGCGAGCGCGGGATCGATCAACTGGGAGGCCTGGGCCGATGGGGCGCCGGATTTCGGATCGCCACCGAGAGTGCTGAGGGGGCATCCATACCCGCTACCCGGATAGGCGGTGTTGTAACTCTGCTCGGCCGAATCGATTGTGTGCATGGTCTGGATGGCGGAGTCTTCATTGGCGCTCTTCTTCAGCTTGAGCATCTGCGGGACCGCGAAGGCCATGATGATCAGCATGATGGACATGACGATGAGGAGCTCGATGAGGGTGAAGCCGGATTGAGTTTCGAGGTTCGCGGTACGAGGTGCGAGTTGCAGGAGCGTGCGCGGTGTGGTCTTCATGAGCAGCAGATACCTCAACAGGATGACAAGTGTAGAGTATAGACGTTTTGCGCTGGCGGATGACATTGCGGTTAGTTGTAGCCTTTCAGGCTTCGAGCGAACTTGTGCGAACCCCTTCTAACAGAACGCAATCTCGGTGAAACCTAGACGCTACTCCGCAGTCATTCTTCGCGGAGTACCTCGAGTGGCTTCTGGCCAAGGATGCGATGGCTGGCGATCCATCCCGTTGCTACTGTCAGCGCCGCTGTGCCGAGCAGTGCGGCCAGGTTAAGAAATAGCTGCAATTTGTAAGCTACGTTGAGTTGATGCAGAAGCGTGCTGGCGATGATGTTTGCAAACACGATGCCGACGAGGCCCGCGACGAGGCCGAGAACGGCGAACTCGATGGAGAAGATTGTGGCGATGCGTCCACGTGTGGCGCCTAGAGTTTTCAACACGACCACTTCTCGGATGCGGCGATACTTGGTTCCGGCGATTGACGATGCGAGGATGATGATGCCGGC
>JANYLK010000103.1 GCA_025357875.1 Granulicella sp. | reverse complement strand
CGTGTCCAATTGGCCGACGAGGTCGACTCGCACGCGTTGATCGCGCAGATGGAGCATCTACGCGGCCTGCGTTTTCGCCGATCGGAGTTGATATGGCTTGCCGGAAACACGTTCTATGGCACGCGCCAAATCTTCGAGCCTGCGTTCCTCGCCTGGCTGGAGTCTGACTTCCGCTTATCCGGGTACGAAGTGACGCAGCACGACGGACAGCTTTCGATACGCTTCTCCGGCCTGTGGACCGAGGTCACCATGTGGGAGGTTTATGCCCTGGCCCTGGTTAGCGAGATGCGCACGCGCGCAGCGCTTGCACGCCTCAATGAGATGGAGTTAGACATCCTCTACGCCCGCGCCAAGACCAGACTATGGGACAAGATCCAGCATCTCCGCGCAGTACCCGAAGTACGCATCTCCGAGTTCGGAACTCGGCGGCGCCATAGCTTCCTCTGGCAGGAGTACGTAATTCAGACCATGCGCGCCACGCTGGGCGAGAGTCTATCGGGCTCGTCCAACACCTTCCTTGCCTACAAGCACGATCTCGAAGCAATGGGCACCAACGCCCACGAGTTGCCGATGGCGATGGCCTCGCTCGCGGGCGACGACGACGAAGCGCTGCACGCCTCCCAATATCGTGTGCTGGAACTCTGGCAGAAAAGCTACGGCGGTGAGCTTCTAATCCTGCTCCCTGACACCTTCGGCACTACCCAATTCCTAGAAGGCGCACCAGACTGGATAGCAGACTGGACCGGTCAGCGAGTCGACTCGAAAGATCCATTCGTCGCCGGCGACGAGTACATCCGCTGGCTATTGTCGCGTGGGCGCGACCCTCGGCGCAAGCGACTCATCGCCTCCGACGGCCTCGACGTCGACGAGATTCTACGGCTGCATCAATACTTCCACGGCCGCATTCGCTTCTCAGCCGGCTGGGGAACGCTATTGACCAACGATTTTCGCGGCTGCCATCCGCGCGGCGAACGCGATCTCGAACCCATCAGCCTCGTATGCAAACTAATGACTGTCGACGGCCGAGCAGCGATCAAGCTCAGCGACAATCCACGCAAGTCCACTGGTCCCGAAAACGAAGTAGAGCGCTACCGCCGCGTCTTCGGCTCAGTCGCCGTCGAGCCAACCGAAGTGCTGGTCTAAACGGAGTCCGCCTCATCTCTTCACCATCTCTTACAGAATTCCGATGGCCTGCTGCGCTTTGACATCGCGGAAGTCTCCCGCAATCTCTCCGGCCAGTGTCATCACCGAAACCGTAGTCGCACCCGCCTTCGTCATGCGCAGCAGCGCAGCTTGCTCCGTGCGTTCACTCATGCCTCCGCACGCATCGAAGAATGCGTACACGCAATTGCCGAGATCAGTGCCGGAAGCTGCACGGCGAGTTCGGTCGCGACACCGGATATCCAGAATGACAACGTCAGCGGGATCGATTCGCGAGGTTAGGGTCTCCAAGAAAAATACTGTAATGCAGCCTGGCTCGCTGTCATGACCTTCTCCGAAAAACATTAGTAGATATACTAGCGGCATGCAAAAAATTCAGAGATCTTTGCGGATTGCGGCCACAGTAATAATGCTTCCAGCGATGTTAGTGCAGCAAAGTTATGCCTGGGGACATGACGGGCACATGATCATTAATCGGATTGCGGGGGCCGCGCTACCTGCGGACGTACCGGCCTTTGTCACGTCCTACGGGGGGCTGGACGCACTGGAGTACTACGGCCCGGAGCCGGACCATTGGCGCTCGACGGCGGAGCCCGAACTGAACGCTGTAGGAGCGGGAGAGCATTTCATCGACCTGGAGTACACGGCATGGCTCGGCGAAATGCCGCGGAGGCGCTACGACTACATCCGTGCGCTCGCTGCAGCCCAGTCTGCGCATCCACAGGTGAAGATGACCCCGGAAAGTATGGGCTTGCAGCCGTACATAACGGTGGAATATTTCGAGAGGCTGAAGAGTGCGATGCGAGACTACCGAACTCTCACGACCGAAAAGCATGACACCAGGCCAGTGGAGGCAGAGATACTGTTTCTAGCAGGGATTTTAGGCCACTTTGTCGCCGACGGTTCAATGCCGTTACATACCTCAATTCAATACAACGGATGGGTCGGGCCCAATCCAAACGGGTATACGACTGAGCACAAAATCCATTCCAAGTTCGAAGGCGACTTTGTTCATGACAATGTAAAGTCTGCGGATGTGGCTCCGTTGGTCGCGGTCATCAAACCTACCGTCCTGGGCGATGTGTTTAGCGACTACATGTCCTATCTCGGTCACTCCCACGCTTTGGTCGAGCAGACTTATCAACTTGAGAAAGCAGGCGGATTTGCTGGTGCTGGGACACCCGATGGCAAGGCGTTCGTCGACCAGCAATTAGCAGCTGGCGCCGTCGAACTGCGCGACATGATCTATACCGCCTGGGTAAAGTCGGCTGACCCGATACCGCCCTATCGTGGGAACTGATGACGTTTCGTGTCGCTGCTATTCCGCGGAAATTGGCATAATCGGATATTGATGGTGCTGGATTCGATTTAGCAGCCGCTGCAGCAACGGGGTAAGTGCCAGCGCGATCAACGGCGCAGCGACCACCGAAATTGCCGCCCACAGCACGAACGCGTGCCACTCCCACATCCAAAGCCGTCGTGTGAGCACAAGCGGCGATGTCCGCGCTGCCAGCAAAAACATGTGTGGCGAGAGCGGCATCGCAGCGGTGTGGAACACCCGCGAACCGAGGCGAATGAAAGGAACCACCAGCGCAAGTTCCAGCAGAAACATCGCATGATTGGCAATCTGCGACGCAACCACATTCAAACGGAGTGAAACTGACGCGGCCAGACAGAGCACGGTCGTCGTGCCCAGCACAGGGTTGATGCCGACCAGCATCCCCACTGCAATGCTCCAGGCTAATGTGTGCGGAGTTGCTCCCATACGCAGAAGCGCCAGGATGGGTAGCACTACGCGGCGGTAGATCCAGTTATGGTGGACGGCAGGGGCGGGAGCAGGCACGGGAACAGGATAAACTGTGCACGTAGGTCCCGTGTACTGGAGAAATCGGAACGTGGTTCGATTTTGCAGGTCTGTAACCAGGGCGATAAAGTTGACAGCCATATTCCTGGCTGGCGGGATTGAACTCATCGTCAAGCGGCCGGCGACTCGCGAACAGAGAGCGGAGTGGCTGCATCGGTTCACTCTGCGCGTGGTGCGTGCCATGGGCCTTACCATGCGCATCGAGGGAACATTTCCAGAGCGCGGAGTCGTCATCTCCAATCACATGGGATATCTGGACATCATGGTGTTCGCGGCACAGCATCGATGCGTCTTCGTCTCAAAGGCGGAGATGGCCGACATTCCTTTGATCGGATGGATGACCACCATGGCAGGCACGGTTTATGTGGAGCGCGGTCGTGGCGGATCCGCGCTGCGTGCCAGGGGCGAATTGCATGCTGCGGCCGACGCGGGCTTGCCCATCGTGATTTTTCCCGAAGGCACAACCAGCGACGGAACCTCTGTGCTGCCGTTCCGCAGTGGAGCGCTCGCGATGGTGCTAGAAGCCGGCCAGGAAATAACAGCGGCTTACGTGAGTTACCGACTGACGGAAGACAACGGGCCGGGTGTGACCATCGAAAATGATGTTGCCTTCTGGGGCGACGATGCGAGGCTGTTTCACCACATCTTCGGTCTTCTGGCGCTTCGGGGCATCGAGGTGAACATCAGGATCTCGGATAGCCCAATCGCCTTTACCGCTGAAGAATTACATCGCAAGCAGGCGGCGATCGAGGCACACGCGGCGGTTGTCCGGCTGGGCAGCGAGCACGATATCGTCACGGCCGCTCCGTAGGTTCGCGGTCTGCGTTAAGTCCAACCGTCGGCTTCCATCCTGCCTGATGCAGACGCTGAAGAGTCTGCTCGACCGACCAATCCAGCGAGTCCGTGCCTTCGACGATCAACGACGCGCGTGCAGCAGATGGCACAACGTAGAGGTCGGCCATGGGCCGTGCGGTTACTTCAAACTGCTCGCGCACTGACTGTTCGGTGCGGCCGCGCTCGATCATGTCGCGGTAGATGCGACGCTTGAGGCAGATTTCATTGGGTGCGTTGACGTAGACCGAGAAGTCGTAGAACGGTAGAAGTTCGGCGAAGTGCAGTGCCAGAATTCCTTCCACGATCACGACGGCTTGCGGCACTATCGTGTCGAAGGCACTCGCGACGCGGGAGTGCGTCTTGAAGTCATAGACCGGCCGCTGGACCGTCTGTCCGTTTGCGAGGCCGCGTACGTGCTCGATGATCAGCTCAGACTCCAACGAGTCGGGATGGTCGAAGTTGCGCTTATGTCGCGAGTCGAGCGGGAACTGCGATAGATCGCGATAGTACAGATCCAGCGGAAACAGCGTGGCGTCGAGCTGGGTTGCAAGCTCTCGTGCTAGCGTTGTCTTGCCTGAGCCGGAGCAGCCGGCAATGGCAAGCACAAGCGGGCGCGCGGTCTGTTCGGCTGTGTTCAACTGACTCCTAAGATTGCTGTGCGGCGGCGAGTTGAGGCACCAGCGCCGTGAGCAAACCTGTAAATTGCCGTTCCACTCGTCGACCGACCTCCATCACGTCGTCGTGGTGAATGGCCTCGCCGGTCACGCCCGCGGCCATGTTCGTGACTAGCGAAATTCCCAGCACCTCGATTCCCATGTGGCGCGCGATGATCACTTCGTGCACGGTCGACATGCCGACCAGGTCAGCGCCCAGGGTGCGAAAGGCACGAATCTCCGCGGGCGTCTCGAAGCTTGGGCCGAGTACAGCCAAATAGACGCCTTCGGTCAGCGGAATATCCTGCCGCGCCGCCTCGGTCTGGGCCAGCTTGCGCAGCGCTGGCGAGTAGGCGGTCGTCATGTCGAAGAAGCGTTGCCCTGCTCCGGTCACGCAGGCAAAACGCGGCTCGTTCGGTCCCATCGCCGCGTTCGTTCCCGTCAGATTGATCTGGTCTGAAATTACCACCAGCGAGCCTTGCGGAATGTCGGCGCGGATACCACCGGCCGCGTTGGTCACGATCAGTGTTCGGCATCCCAGCAATCCGAGCACGCGGGTGGGAAATGTCACCTGGTCGATTGGATAGCCTTCGTAGGCGTGGACGCGACCCTGCATAACTGCGACCGGAACGCCGCCAATCGTTCCCAGAACCAGCTTGCCCGAGTGACCCGCTACCGTCGACTCTGGAAAGTTCGGAATGTCCGCGTAAGGGATCGCTACGGCGTCCGCAACCTGCGAGGCGAAGGCACCCAGGCCGGAGCCGAGAATGATGCCAATCCG
>JANYLK010000089.1 GCA_025357875.1 Granulicella sp. | reverse complement strand
ACCAATAATGCCCCATATCGGCAACGATTCACGGTATCTGGGCATAGGGTCCAGCTCGGGGTGTACCGCACAAGTTTTTGAGAATGAATGAATAAATGGTGGACGCGGCAGGGATCGAACCTGCGACCAGTCGATTAAGAGTCGAATGCTCTACCAGCTGAGCTACGCGTCCGCTGTGTTGCGGAATGAATGGATTATCCCGCCGCCGGGCCTCATTTTGTAGGGCCTTTTGTGCACGATCACCTTGGAAAGGATAGCACATGGAGGTGTTGAAAAGGGCCCGTCCTTCATCTCTAGGAAGGGGTGTTAGTCGATAAAATCAACCTTCGCCCTCATCGGAATAATGCCGCGGTCAAACCCCATTTCGAGGAGTCTGCGGATGGCTTCGCGGCCGTCCTCGCCATAGTTCAGGGTGCGCTCGTTCACATACATTCCGACGAACTTATTAGCGAGAGCAGGATCCAGGTCGCGAGCAAACTGCATGGCGTACGAAAGCGCCTCCTCGCGGTGATCAAGGGCATGTTGGATGCTGGCGCGCAGCGCGTTAGTCGTAATCCGCATGGTCTCTTCGCCGAGTGAACGGCGGATCGCGTTGCCCCCCAATGGCAAGGGCAAGCCTGTCTGTTCGCGCCACCATTGACCGAGGTCGAGCGCCTTGACTAAGCCATCGTTGCCATAGGTAAGCTGGCCTTCATGGATGATCAATCCTGCATCGAATTCGCCCGAGACCACAGCGGGAATGATCCTATCGAAGGGCACCGTCACGGTTTCCACGTCCGGCGCGAAGAGTTTTAGAGTGAGATAGGCGGTAGTCATCGTCCCAGGCACAGCGATCCGCGTCTTTTTGACGTCGTCGAGTGAAAGTTTGCGCGGTGCCACCACCATTGGGCCGTAGCCCTCGCCCACCGATCCACCACACGCCATTAAGGTGTAGTTTTCCTGCATGTATGGATAGGCATGAAAAGAGATCGCGGTGACATCGTAGAAGGGGTCGTGGATGGCGCGCTGGTTTAGGGTCTCAATGTCGGTCAGCGTGTGATTGAACTTAAAGCCGGGAACTCGCACCTTATTCGTGGCAAGTCCATAAAACATGAACGCGTCATCCGAGTCGGGGCTGTGGGCAATGTTAATTTCCTGGATAGCTGCGCTTGTTACTGTCATTGGATGAGTGTTCCTCTGCAGGAGGTTAAGGGACTGAATTTACGTTAGATGATTTTGAACGCTGCACGGATCGTGGATAGCGGAAGCGCCGACGGCCTGTAACGCTTCCGGGCATAGTACCTTGAAAATTGTGGATGCGGTGCCGAAGCGGGTTGGATGCAGGTTGTCAAAAAGTAGCCAAGATCAGAATATCAAGTGAGCCAGAATCGTGCGGTAATCGGCACGTAGAGACGCGTCTCGGTCGTTGCAAAATTGAAATTCTAGCCTCGACGGGTACGAACTTGATTCCTCCCGCGGGCAAATTGTGAATCGCATCTTGACTTGAAGGGCTAGTGACTCTCAACTGAACAGATGGAAATGAAGCCACCTGCGATCGAAAAAGCTGTAGGCCTAATGAAGTTCCTCGCTGCCTGCAGGGGTGTATCGATTGGCCGGCGAAAAGCCGCGACCTTCGCCGCGGCTGCACTCGCCGTCGGGGTCGGGTACCATGTCGTGTTTGGCGCGAACGGGTTGACTGTATATGAGCAAAAGCGGCAGGAGACACACCTGCTCAGTCAGCAAATGCAGGTCCTGCAACTGGAAAATGATCGGTTGAAAGGCCACGTGGATCGCCTGCAAAGCGATCCCAATGCGATCGAGCACCAGGCGCGCGAGCAACTGCACTACACGCGAGCGGGAGAGGTCATCTACGCTTTGCCAGCCAAGTAGCTGGTGTAGTCGCGAAAACTTCTATATCCCCTGAACGATAGGCAACGTCACAGTGACCTGAGTGCCAACGTCTTGCGTGCTCCGAATCTGGATTGAGCCGTTCGACCGATCGACAATAGCTTTGCAGATCGAGAGACCAAGCCCGGCCCCACCGCTGTTGCGGCTGCGCGAACGATCCGCGCGATAGAAGCGGTTGAATACATGAGTGAGAGCCGCATCCGGAATTCCTTCCCCCTGATCCGTGATCCGCAGCTTTGCCAACCCATCGCACGAATCTACGACCACAGAGACGTGTCCCGCCGGCAAGCTGTGCTGAACTGCATTAAGGATCAGATTGGAACAGAGGACATCCGCATCCTCGGCCTGAAGTGCGACCTGACATGATTCACCGAAGCCTATCTCCAGTGTCACTTGCTTCAGTTCGGCAAGCGGCCTAAGTCTTTCCGAAACCACGTGGACTACCGAATTCAGATTGCTTACCTGATTCTGTTCAACAGGCGACCCTTCAAGTCTTGCAAGTGTGAGCATTCGGTTCGTCAGATCCTCCATGCGCTCAGTATCAACCAGCAGGCCCTCCAGACCAGTTTCATACTGCAAGGTGGTTCGCGGACTCATGGACAATAGTTGCAAGCTGGATTTCAACACGGCGATCGAAGTCTTCAGCTCGTGGGCAGCGTCCCCGGTAAGCTGTCGCTGGCGCTCAAACGACTGGCGCAGACCCTTCAATAGCTCTTCTATTGAGAGTGCAATCGGCGCGAGTTCTGAGGTTCGCAGCACGGCGGCGGGAGGGGTAAATTCCCAGGATTGGGCGGACACACGTCCGGCGATCTGAGCGAGTTCTTGCAGGGGAGAGAGTCGGCGGCGCAGGAACCACACCAGCGCGATCGCGGTTCCACCCAGCAGCAACACGCTTGCCACTACATAGAACTCTACGGCCTCCATAGTTTCATGCCATAGGTCATGCGTTGGCGCAGCGTATAGAACGGTGACGGGTCGGCGCAATCCGCCCTTTCCTTCTTCGCGATCGATGACGCGCACTCCATTGAAATGGATTGCGCGATAGCGCTCTTCGCCGACCCTGAATTTGAAATAGCCGGATTTATGGGACGATCTGAGACCTGCGAGAACTGCAGGCGTTGAGGCAGACGATTGGCCCACGACGCGTCCCGACGGGCTCAGCACTTGGTACGCATCCTGTTTCGGAAGAATGAGCTCATCCGGGTCGACCGTGACATTATCTTCGGCATCGTCAGCGTCCTGGACCGCACCTAATAGGGAGTCTGCGCGTCCACGCAGCATAACGTCGAAGGCGCGTCTGCGGCCGTGCATCTCATGACCAATGGCAACGCCCGAAAATAATATGGCGCAAATCAGCTCAGCCAATAAAACTCCAAATATCAATTGACGACTGAGCGAACTGGTCCTCATATCTGCTTGTCCGGAGCTTCCAGCCGATATCCGCGGCCCCTGATGGTTGCGATGGAAGTTTCTTCTCCCGCGGCGCGGAGCTTCTTGCGGAGGTTGGAGATGTGCGCCTCAATTACGTTGGAGTGGTGCTGCCAGTTGTAATCGTAAAGGTGCTCAAGCAATTCCCTGGCGGAGACGATCGCGCGCGGCCGGAAGATCAAATATTCAAAAAGACGATATTCGGTCGGCGAAAGATCGATTAGGTTGCCGTCGCAACGGACCGTCTGTTCGACTGTGTTGAGGCTGATCCTGCCCACGGTCAGGACCGGCTGCGAAGCGCCCTTGCCGCGCCGAATAAGCGCTTTCGAGCGGGCCAATAGTTCGCCCAGGTCAAACGGTTTGGTTAGATAATCGTCGGCGCCCGCATTCAGCAACTCAATCACCTGCGCTGGCTCGTCGCGGGCCGTGAGGATGAGAATCGGAGTCATATCTTTGCGCCGGCGAACTTGGCGCACAATGCTAAGCCCGTCTAGGCCGGGCAGCATCAGGTCCAGCAGAAGCAAGTCGTAGTGCTGATATTCGGTGAGTGCGGCCCCGTCGATCCCATTGTCAGCGCAGTCAACAGCGAAGCCGCAGCGCTCGCGCAGGGCGGCAGCGACATTATTGGCAAGCCGAACTTCATCTTCAACTACTAACACTCTCACTAGGTAGCCAATCTACTCTATCGTTGCTAGTTCCCGCCGCACCTCTTACGTTACGTATGGCAGAAGGCGTGTCTGGACGAAGCCTCGGAATCTATATTGCTGAAATGTCGCTTGCTCAGTTTGCGTCTCATTGCTTTCTTAAGCATTACTCATCCATGCTTAAGCTCCACTTAATCCGGCGCTGACACAGTTACACTTGGAAGCAACACGTGACAAGACGAGAGCTTATTCGCCGAGGCAGCTCAGATTGATTCCTATGTCTCTTTTTCGCGCAATATCAAATCACCGGCGCCTGCGCCTGTCGCAATTGATTTGGCTCGTCTTGGTGCCCGCGTTGAACGCACAGCAGCCAGCAGCGGTCACTGTGCCGCAGTCCCAAGCGACAACTATCACCCTCAACGAAGCGATTACCCGCGCCCGCGCCAACGAGCCCACTTTTGCGGCCGCGGTCGCCGCTGCCCACAACGCGGCGCTCGATCGTTCCATTGCCCGCGCCGGGTTGCTGCCGAGTGCCGTGTATCACAACCAATTTCTCTACACCGAGCCGAACCATTGCCCATTGTCGAACAAGATTTGCGCGGCTAATGCCGGCGTTGCTTCGCCCGTGAGTACTGGAAGCGCGATCATCGCCACTCCGCGGTTCATCGCTAACAATGCGGTTCATGAGTACGTCAGCCAGGGTCAGGTCAACGAGACCATCGGCGCGCAACAATTCAATGCGGTCAGCCGCGCCTCCGCGTCGCTTGCGATTGCGACCGCCGAACTTGAAGTGGCCCGTCGCGGTTTGGTCGTCAGCGTGGCGAGTCTCTTTTACACCGCCTCGGTTAGCAGCCGCCGGGTGGCCGTCGCACAACGCGCTTTGGACGAGGCGGTAAGTCTCACGACGCTCACCCAGCAACGCGAGACAGGCCGCGAAGTCGCCCACGCTGATGTTGTGAAAGCGCAGCTTCAGCAGCAGCAGCGCGAGCGTGATCTCACTGACGCGAAGCTGAATGCCGATAAAGCCCGCCTGAATCTAGCGGTCCTGCTCTTTCCCGATCCGCGCACAGATTACAGCCTGGGCGTCCCCGACACCCCGCCGGTTGTGCCCGCTCGCTCGGACGTAGAAGCGGCGCTCGCCAAGCGCAATCCCGAACTCCAAAGCGCGCTCGCCAAGTCACATCTTGCGGACCTGAACATCTTTGCCGCGCGGGCCGCCTATCTCCCTAACCTCTCTCTCAACTACAGCTACGGAATCGACTCTTCTCGGTTCGCCACTTACTCAATAGACGGCAGTCGCAATCTCGGCTATTCCGCTACTGCGACCCTGGACATCCCAATCTGGGACTGGTTTGCCACTCGCGACCGCGTTCGCCAGAGCGAATTCAATCGCAACACTGCACGGACGATGCTGACCAACACGCAGCGGAAGCTCATCGCTACGCTGGAAGAAAACTACGCCGAAGCGATCGCCGCGCATGACCAACTTGATAGCCTCAACCTCAGCGTGGCGACCGCCTCCGAGAGCCTTCGCCTCACCCGCCTGCGTTATGTCAATGGCGAAGCTACCATCCTCGAAGTCGTTGACGCACAAAACTCTTTTACCACCGCAGAACTCGCCCGAGAGGATGGCATAGTCCGCTACCAGACCGCCCTCGCGAATCTCCAGTTGCTGACAGGAACGCTTTAAATGATGAAGTCCTCAAGCGCCGTTTCAAACTTTCCCTCGCGCACGGTCAAGCGGTGGTCCGTTCTCCTCTGTGCGTCAGTTCTTCTTCCGGTTGGCTGCAAGAAGAAAGCCGACGAGACCCCGACGCCTGAAGTCTATGTCCAGGCTGCGCGTCCGGAGCAGGGAAGCATCTCGGAGCAGATCGTCGCGGACGCTATCCTGGCACCGCTCGCGCAGGCGGCCATATCGTCGAAGGTGACTGCGCCCGTAAGGAAGTTTTATGTTCAGCGCGGCTCTCGCATCCGGGCCGGCCAGCTCCTCGCCACTCTGGAAAACAGCGATCTCGCCGCAGCGGCCCTCGACAACAAAGGCACCTACACGGCCGCCCAGGCCACGTTCGACACTGCCACCAAAGCGACGGTGCCTGAGGATCTCACCAAGGCGAAACTAGATCTGTCGCAGGCCAAGGCTACCCTCGACCTCAACCAATCCATCGTCAACGCCCGCAATCAGCTCTTTACCCAGGGAGCGATCCCCGGCCGCGATTTGGATACTGCGAAAGCGACACTTGTGCAATCGCAGGCCACCTACGACATAGCCAGACAACACCTCGAGTCGCTGCAAAGGGTCGGCAACAAAGCCGCGATCCAGAACGCGCAAGGCAACCTTGAATCTGCCAAAGGTAAATACCTCGGAGCGGAAGCTCAACTTAGCTACACCGAAATCCGCAGCCCAATCTCCGGCGCCGTCACCGATCGGCCGCTATTTGCCGGTGAAACTGCCGCCGCCGGCACTCCACTCATTACCATCATGGACACCTCCGCGCTCATCGCCAAGCTGCACATTGCGCAAATGCAATCACAGCAGTTGACTCTGGGCGGCGATGCCGAAGTTACTATCCCGGGCGTTGATAAGCCGATCCCCGCAAAAGTCTCACTCATCAGTCCGGCCCTTGATCCAGGCAGCACAACTGTCGAGGTTTGGTTGCGCGTGGAAAATCCTAAAGGCGCGCTCAAGGCTGGCACACCCGTGCATGCATCCATCACCGGCCGTACAGTCGCAAACGCTCTCACCGTCCCCGCAGGCGCCATCCAGAGCAGTCCGGACGGCTCCAAGAAATTCGTTATGGTGGTTGGCCCCGACTCAACTGCGCACAAGAAGACGGTCACGTTGGGAATCCAGACCGCGGAGGACGTCCAAATTGTCAACGGCTTGGCTCCGTCGGATATGGTGATATCGGTCGGCGCGTATGGCATCGATGAAAATACCACGGTGAAGATTGGCGTAGATCCGAATGCCAAGCCCGAGGACGATGCAAAGCCCTCCGCCGGCACGCCTGATTCGACCGCCAAAGAGCCAGGAAAGGATGCGAACGACAAGTGATTCAGCCGGAAGCTTCCTCATCCTCGGCCGCAGCGCCAGAGTCGCCATTCTGGCTCGCACGCATGTCGCGCACAATCTTCTTTCTGGTCGTCGTACTCGTCGTTGCGGGCGTTTACGCGGCATTCCAAGTGCCGATCTCCGTTTTCCCGGATACAAACTTCCCTCGCGTCGTCATCGGCGTCGACAACGGCGTTATGCCGGTTGAACAGATGCAGGTCGTCATCACCAAGCCCATTGAAGACGCCGTGAACAGCGTCCCTGGGCTGGTCACCGTTCGATCCACAACTTCGCGGGGCTCAGCCGAAGTTTCCCTCTTCTTCGACTGGAACGTCGACATGTTCCAGACGCTTCAGTACGCCAACGCCGCCCTCTCCAAGGTCCGGCAAAATCTACCTCCAACCGCGACTATCACGACGAATCGACTGACCTTCGCCACATTCCCCATCCTTGGCTACGCCCTGACCGCAGACAACCTCGGGGCGGCCACAATTCCTCAGGCGCGCTTATGGGAGATCGCTACCTACGATCTGAAACCGCCGCTCAACCGCGTCGAAGGAGTCTCGACTGTCACTGTCCAGGGTGGTCAGGTCCCCGAGTACCACATCATTCCTAACCTGGCTCGCCTGCAGAACTCCGGCGTCACCCTCACCGACATTGTCAACTCCGTTCAGACCTCAAACATCATCGACTCTCCAGGGCTGTACGAAGCGAACCACGAGTTAATCCTCGCGCTGGTTGGAGCCCAGGCGCACGACGCAGCTCACCTTGGGTCGCTTGTAGTCAAAACCACTCCTTCAGGCGCTCCGGTGCGCGTTGACGATGTCGCCGATGTTCGCCCCGGCACCGAACCACAGTACACAACCGTCACCGCCAATGGAACCCCTTCCGTTCTGATGACCATCGCCCGCCAACCTACTTCCAACACCGTGCAGGTGGCGAATGGAGTCGCCGCAAAGGTCGAACAGCTTCGCCAGATACTTCCGCCGGGTACGCACCTCACCCCGTTTTACGATCAATCCCAACTCGTACGCGAATCCATCGCCAGCGTGCGCGATGCCATCTTCATCGGCCTGATCCTCGCCTGCATCATCCTCTTCCTTTTCCTGCGTGACTGGTCAAGTTCGCTGGTAGCCGGCCTGGTCATTCCGGTTACCGTGGCTGTCACCATCCTCTTCCTTTGGGCCATTGGTCAGTCCTTCAACCTCATGACGCTCGGCGGACTAGCCGCTGCCATCGGACTGGTCATCGATGACGCTATCGTTGTCGTCGAAAACATTGTCGTCCACCGCGACCAGGGCCAATCCCGCGCCGATGCAGTCCGTCTCGCCCTCCACGAAATTTCCACTCCGCTGATCTTCTCGACTCTTACCCCAGTCGTCGTATTTCTTCCTCTCATCGCGACAACGGGCGTTACCGGAAGCTTTTTCCGCGCTCTTGCTATCACCATGACGGCGGCCCTGCTCACCTCGCTCGCACTCGCCGTTACTTTCACGCCCGCCCTTTCACTCTCTCTGCTCCGAGGAAAGAAGCCAGGCGACGCCGCAAAGCCTCGCAAGCCGCTCTTCCCCTTCCTGCATCGCGGTAGCGAAGTGGATCCTCCGGCACTCCTGGAAGGCGACTTCTCGCACTGTCCCGAGCTCGCCACCGGCCACCACGGTCATGAGGATGGCCCAATCATGCGGCGCATTCTTCACACGCACGCCCGGATTCTGAATGCGGCGCTCGCTCGCCCCCTGGTTCTCGGGCTCATCTGCGTCCTACTCGTCATAGCTACATACTTCTCGTACAAATCGCTCGGCTCCGACCTCCTGCCCGCAATGGACGAAGGTGCGTTCATTCTCGACTACCTCACCCCTGCCGGTACTTCGCTCGCAGAGACGAATCGCATCCTCACCCACGTTGAAAAAATTCTTCACGACACACCCGAAGTTGAGATCACCTCCCGCAGAACTGGCATGCAGATGGGCCTTGCCGCCGTCACCGAAGCTAACTCAGGAGACTTTACGGTTCGCCTCAATGCCAAACGTGACCGCTCCATCGACGAGGTCATCGCGGACATCCGCGCCCGAATCAAGAAATCTGAGCCGGCACTCGACATCGAATTTATCCAGGTCCTGCAGGACATGATCGGCGACCTCTCCAACTCTCCCGAACCAATTCAGATCAAGCTCTTCTCTACTGATCACGCCTACCTCAACCAGCTCGGCCCACGTGTGGAAGACGCAATCAAGAAAATCCCTGGAGTCGTGGACACGCAAAATGGTGTCGACAATACGATCTCCGGCCCCGCTACAAGCTTTCAAGTCGACCCTGTGGTGGCAGGTCGCCTTGGGTTCACGCCAACCGAGGTCGCCGAAGACGCTACGGCCATCCTCGATGGTCTGCCAACCAATGATCCCCTCATCGTCAATGGTCGTCCGTACACCATCCGCGTCCGACTCCCACAAGACAGCCGCACCTCGCTCGACACCATTCAGAACACCATATTCAACTCAAGTACCGGACACACTGCCTCTCTCGGTTCGCTCGCGCAGGTCACGCAACTTCCGCCCCAGAACGAGATTCGGAAGGAAAACTTGCAGCAGCTCGTCGTGGTCAGCGGACGCCTGGAAGGGGCAGACCTCGGCACTGCGATGCAAAAGGTCCAGACCACCGTTCAGGGCCTCCATATCCCGTCCAGCGTCCGCGTTGAGTACGGCGGCACGTATCAGGAGCAGCAGAAATCCTTCCATGAGCTCCTGCAGGTGCTCCTCCTCGCGCTCGCCCTAGTCTTCGGTGTGCTGCTTGCGGAGTTCGGTAACTTCTCCGCTCCGATTGCGATCCTCACCAGCTCGGTGCTCTCGATCTCCGGCGTGGTGATCGCACTTCTCGTAACGCACACCGACTTCAACGTCGCCAGCTTCATGGGCCTCGTTATGGTCATCGGCATCGTCGCCAAGAACGGCATCCTGCTACTCGACGCCGATGAGAGATTCCGCGCGCGCCAGGAACTCGAGCCGTCCAACGAGACGGATGGATCCGTCCCTCGCGATCTGGCGCGCGAGGCGATGCTGCATGCGGCTCAGCGTCGACTTCGGCCGATCGTGATGACGGCGATTGCGGCCGTCTGCGGAATGCTTCCGTTGGCATTTGCGCTAGGAGCAGGATCGCAGATGCTACAACCGCTCGCCATCGCTGTCATAGGCGGATTAGCGATCTCGGTTGTGCTTTCGCTGATTGTGACTCCCGCGATTTACTACCGTTTGACGCGCAACCGGCACGCCTGACAGTTTCCGGTTAGCGGCGGTTGTCAGTGGCGGGCTCCGGGTGAATGAGTAAGCGGTCTACCTCGGGCGCTTCGAGTTTGAACGCTCCTTCGAGTGCTGTAATGACCGCATGAACGCTTGCCATGGGCAAATCGTCGGGCAGCGTGCAGTGGCAGCTTACCTGCAGATGGTCGGTACCGTGATTCACGGTGCGTGGGCTGCGGCGAGTTACGTAAACATCGTGGATGTCGAGAATCTCAGGAAACTGTGTGGCGACGCGTCGGAGGCAAAGCTCAAGATCGCGGTTAATATCCAGTGAAGCCAAGCGCTCGATCGTGGCAGGCTCGCTTTCGATATGAGTGAGGATTGAAGAAATGGCTGGGACCTCGCGGCGCATCTCGGCCTCGAGGTCGGTGACCAGCTCATGAGCCTGGCGGAGCGGCATCGTCTCGTCGACCTCAAGGTGCTGCTCGACGTGCAGAGTGTGGTCATACTGCTGGACGCTGATCTCATGGATAGCCAGGTTGCGGCGGGCGGCGACGGCGCGGATGCGATCATGAACACTCTCAGCAATCGACGCGGTAGGGACGGTGTGGACGATTACATCAGCTCCCGGAAGGTGGCGCTGTACGGCCTCGGTCGCAGCCATCGTGAGCTGCTCGGAGCGCTGGAAGGTGAGGTTGCGCGGCATACCCAAAGTGACGTCCGCGAAGTAGTTGGCTCCGGAGCGGCGAGTGCGCAGGCGATCCACGGAGAGCACGCCAGGAATGGCAGTGAGATCGTGAATGAGGTTACTGCGGAGCTGGTCTTTCGACTGGGCCTGGTCGCTGGTGGGATCGCTGGTCGGGGTGGCGTCAAGCAGGGCGTCGACGGTCTGGCGAGCTAAGCGCCAACTGACATGCAGTATCACTCCAGAGACGATCAAGGCGGCGATCGGGTCTGCGTACTCGAGCCAGGGCTGGGAGTAATGCTGGCCAGCGTAGCTAGCTGCGAGGCCCAGCATGACGGCGAGCGAGGCCCACATGTCGGTGCCGAAGTGGACTGAGTCTGCCATGAGCGCGTCGGAGCGGTGCTCTCGGGCGATGCGGCCAAGAGCGCGCGAGCGGCTGAAGTCCACGCCGATAGAGCAAAGCAGGACCACAAAAGGCCAGAAGGACGGCTTGAGCGTGAGGTGGTGGTGAAAGATGATGCGGCGCATTGCCTCAGTAACGAGCCAGATGCAGGAGGCGAACATGATGCCGGTTTCGACGAACGCGGACAGCGACTCGATCTTTCCGTGGCCGTAGTTATGGTCCTCATCGGCGGGACGGTCGGATACCTGCACGGAGAAGAGCGTGATGGCGGAGGCGATCAGATCGATTGCGGAATGCGCTGCCTCGGACAACATTCCGAGCGATCCGGTCAGCAGGCCGGTAATCAGTTTCAGCAGAGTGACGACGCTGGCGGCGAAGACTGAAAAGATCGCAGCGGAGCGCTTGGCAGCGTGCGGCGCGCTGGATACGTCATCGTGTATCGCCGCGGGACTCATGTGAGAGATGCTACAGGCTCGGCAGCCGTAATGCATTTGGCTATTTGCGTGGAGCGTCGGAGTAATATGCATGATCGCTGCGACGGCCACCGCCGGGATAGTCTGTGTTGACGGAGCCTCACGGTTTGGTGGCCCGGTAGAGGCCCGTGGTGCCCAGGGTATAACTAGTCCATGTGGCGTTGATGAAGCCTGCGTCGGTCATAAGTTGCTTCATCTGCGAGGGGCGAGGGAAGCGCATTACCGAGTCAGGGAGGTAGGCGTAGGCGCGGTGAGCTCCGGAGATGAGGCCGCCAAGTGTGGGCAGGATTCGGTGGAAGTAAAAAGAGTAGAGTGCTCCGATGAGGCCGTCGGGCTGGTTGCACTCGAGGATGGCGATCTCGCCGCCGGGGCGAAGAATACGGTGGAGTTCGGTGAGGCCTTCGGAATAGCTGGCGAGGTTGCGGAAGCCGAAGGCGGAGGTGACGAGGTCGACTGAGGCGTCGGCGAGAGGGAGATGGAGGGCGTCGGCTTCTATGGGGATGATGTTGCGGCCGGCGAACTTGGGGATGGCGAGGGAGAGCATGTTGTGGGAGAAGTCGAGGGCGAGGATGGGTGCGGGAAAGTTCTCGTCTGCCACCCTTCGCAAAGGCACGAAGGATGGGGCGCTCGGAGTTTTGGGGTTGGTCGAGATGGATTGGGGGCGGTACTTATCGAGGGCCAGGGTCATGTCGCCGGTGCCGCAGCAGAGGTCGAGAACTACTGCTTCGGGGCGCTGCAGGATGGGTCGGAGGGTGCGGGCGGTGCGGTTCCACCAGGAGCGATCGATGCCGGCGGAGAGAAGGTGATTGGCGCGGTCGTAGGTAGGGGCGATGGTGTCAAACATCTGCTGGATGTTCTGGGCGGCGGCGGCAGGGTCTGAAGTGCCGGCAGGGCGAGCTCCTGGGGCGGGGTCAGCGTTCGGTGATACGTGGGTCGTCACACTTTCGATTTTAGTCTGGACTGCATATTCCGGGCGTTCGCTCGGCGCGAGGGCGAAGCAGATTCCTAAGCTGCGCTACGGGATGACAAACAAGGGGCAGGTAACGTCATGAAGCAGACAACAGCGCAATACGGGGATTCTTCGCTA
>JANYLK010000070.1 GCA_025357875.1 Granulicella sp. | reverse complement strand
GCCTGTTCGATCGGGCCGGAAGGAATTTTTGCGTCAAGTGTCATTTTATTTTACGAACCCCAGCAAAACGCTAATCGGGATAGAGATGTAACCCAGAACTATGACGGCAGCAATCGCGCGCGCTGCTAACTTCACCAACACACTCTGCCGTGGATGCGCTAGTCCAACCGACTGGAACATGCTCCATAGGCCGTGGCTCAGATGTAAACCCAGCAGGCAAATCGCGAAGATATACCAAGCTGAAACCCACCAGACTTGAAAGCCGGAAACTACGTTCTGGTACACATCACCCTGCGTGAAGGTTGCATGCGGATGCAAGTACCCGGCTGTAAACTGGAGCAGGTGGAAGATGATGAAGGCGAGAACGATCGGACCGCTCCAGTACATGGTACGGGAGGCGTACGAGGAGTTGATCGCCTCCTTCCGGGAATAGCCGATGGGCCGCGCCGCCTTGCTTCGTAGTGCCAACTGAACCGTGGCGACGATATGCAGAGCGATCACGAGCAGCATAATGCCCCGCTCAAGCCACAGCAGCTCGCCAAGGTTATGCAGAAAATGACCGTAGGCGTTGATATGCTCCGGGCTCTCAAACATCTGGAGATTGCCGAGCATGTGGCCGATAACGAAGACGAACATCATGGCGCCGGTCACGGCCATGACAACCTTCTTGCCGTTCGTCGATTGCCAGAAGGTTACCGGTGGAACCTGATGCGGAAGAACTGCAGCGGCGCCCATTAATTTTTACCAGCCTTGTCGCGATGAACCATCAAATGTGAACTCCTTACTTTGTATACGCCTACGCGGGTCGGGCTTCGGTGCTCGCAATCACAAAGCACGAGTTCGACTCGTGCAAAATCCAGACGTCACTTTCTAATTCCTGCGTTCTGATGTCATGCGCGATAATCGGTTTTATTCTCCGAGGAACGAACGCGCCTGATAGACACTATCCACTATCTGTGTGCAATCAATGGAAAGTCAAGAAAGCGGGAGAACGACTCCGGCAAGTTTGAGATCACCAAACTTTGCCAGCTCACTTGTAATCACAGAGAACCACCGTGGTCATTTACAGCCCGTCTGACTCGCATTTTCGGCAATCACCATGCTGAGCGCAGTCCTAAAAGCACGCTGCGCAATCGCAAAATACGAAAGGCTCCCGCGGCAGGGAGCCTTCAAAAAAATAACTGACGTCACGATGGTCGACCAAATCGTGGTCATCGTACATTATCCCCACACACTCCTGACATTTCCGGAATGTATGGCGGGGACGACGGGGCTCGAACCCGCGACCTCCGCCGTGACAGGGCGGCGCTCTAACCAACTGAGCTACGTCCCCAGGTTGTCTTGCAACAACTTGAGTAAAACGTCACATGAATCAGCGGTTCCAAGAAAATTTAGAGTCCGCTGACTCTACCTTGGGCTGTGCTACAACCCGTCTTTCGGCGATTTTCGCACCGAAAGGCCAGTAACACAACGACTAACTGAGCCTACCAGAAGAGCAACAATCTGGTGCCACTTGTAGACAGTTCTAGAGGTGCGCTTCCATGATCGCGGTGAGAACTTCGCGACCGGGGCGGGTACGCTCCTGCGGCAAAGTCGCGAGAGGCTCATCCACCATATTCAGCAGAGTCGTGAAGTCGGGCTTCTGCGTATCGACATAAAACACGCCGGTGAGCACCTCTCCCTTCTCATGTACATCCATCAGCATCTTGACGGCATTCGCTCGGTCAGTGGGGTTGTAGTCGTCATGTATCTTGCGCAAACGCATGTGCGATCCATCGTGCAATTGCACATCGACGGTGGTGCTGGCGTCGTACTCGACAGCGATGTCGTCGAAGTAAGGTACGAAACCAACCTCGCTGACTGCCTCTTCATGCTCCTGCATGTACTTGTAGCTCTTGGTCGACCCTTCGTGGTCATTGAATGTTACGCACGGGGAGATTACATCGAGCAGAACTGTTCCCTGGTGCGACAGCGCAGCCTTGAGCATGGTCGACAGTTGCTTCTTATCGCCGGAGAAGGACCGTCCAACAAACGTTGCGCCCATCTGAATCGCCAGCGCACAAATGTCGATGGCAGGCAGATCGTTGACGACGCCGGTCTTCAACTTCGATCCCATGTCCGCAGTCGCCGAGAACTGGCCCTTGGTCAGTCCATACACGCCGTTGTCTTCGATGATGTAAATCATGGGAACGTTGCGGCGCATGAGATGTACAAACTGGCCCATTCCGATGGATGCTGTGTCGCCGTCGCCGCTGACGCCGATTGACCGCATCGTCTTGTTGGCAAGCAACGCGCCCGTGGCGACTGACGGCATGCGTCCGTGGACCGAGTTGAAGCTGAACGAGCGCGACATGAAGTACGCAGGTGACTTTGAGGAGCAGCCGATGCCGCTCATCTTCATTACGCGCTCGGGCTGGATGCCCATCTCATAGAATGCTTCGGTGATGCGCTCCGAGATGGAATTATGTCCGCATCCGGCGCAGAGTGTAGTTTTACCGCCGCGGTAGTCCAGAATCTGGAGGCCGATGCGATTGGTCTTGATTGCCTTGGGCGTGACTGGTGTGGTCGACATGATTACTTGCCTGCTCCTTGGTGTGTTGCGATCGCGGCGGTGACAAAGCGGGCGTCGATGGGCAGCCCGTTGAAGTGCAGAATCGAATGCAGCTTCACAAGCTGAACCGGATCAAGATCGATTTTCAACAGACTCAACATCTGCGCGTCGCGGTTTTGCTCCACCACGTAGACACGATCATGCTTAGCGACGAAGTCGTGAATCTCCTGCGTAAATGGGAACGCGCGAATGCGGAGGTAGTCGGTTGCAAGCTGGTTTTCGCGCTCGAGCTGCATACGGCTTTCGATCACCGCCCAATGAGTGGTACCGAATGCAATGATTCCAACTTTCTCCTTGCCTGTGCCCTGGAGGATTGGCTTCGGAACTAGCTTCTTCGCGGTATCGAACTTGCGCGCCAACCGCAGCATGTTGTTCTCGTAATCTTCTGGGCGCTCGGTGTACAGAGCCTTTTCGTTGTGGCCGGATCCGCGAGTGAAATAGGCAGCCAAAGGATGGTCCGTACCCGGCAGCGTGCGATACGGAATTCCGTCACCGTCGACGTCCTTGTACCGCGCGAATCCACCAAGTTTCTCAAGCTGCTCGGCGTTGAGGACCTTGCCACGGTTCATCGGCTTTTCCGGATACTCGAATGGCTCCGACATCCAGTTGTTCATGCCAAGATCGAGGTCGGAGAGAACAAAGATTGGGGTCTGCAACTGCTCGGCAAGATCGAATGCCTCCAACCCAAACTCGTAGCACTCTCTGACGGTTCCCGGCAGCAGGATGACGTGCTTGGTATCGCCGTGGGAGATTCCCGCAACAAAAGTAAGGTCGGCCTGCGATGTTCGTGTTGGCAATCCAGTGGAGGGCCCAGTGCGCTGCACGTCGAAGATTACGCCGGGAATCTCGGCGTAATAACCAAGGCCCGCGAACTCCGCCATCAGCGAAATTCCTGGGCCCGACGAAGCGGTCATTGAGCGCGCCCCGGCCCAGCCTGCACCCAGAACCATGCCAATTGCGGCAAGCTCATCTTCAGCCTGCACAATGGCGAAACTCGCCTTGCCATTTGCATCGACGCGGTGTTTCTTCATCAGGTCGATTAGATTCTCGACCACAGACGAGGATGGCGTAATGGGGTACCACGGCACCACCGTGACGCCGGCGAACATTGCTCCGAGCGCTGCAGCCGAATTGCCATCGATAATGATTTTGCCTGCTGTGGCATTCATCCGCTCGACAACATATGGATCGTGCTTGGTCAACGTGCTGGCGACGTAATCGTAGCCAACGCGCACTGCGTTCAGGTTCAGTTCTGCGGCCTTTACCTTCTTGGCGAACTGTTTGCGGACCGTCTGCTCAACGGCCTCCATATCGATGGAGAGCAGTTTTGCCGCGACGCCTACGTAAACCATGTTCTTGACGAGCTTGCGAATCTTCGCGTCCGCGCCGGTGGTGGTGGCCAGTTGGTCAAACGGCACAGCGTAGTACGCCAGGTCGGAGCGCAACTCATTCAGCTTGAGCGATTCGTCATAGATGACTGCTCCGCCAGCACTCAGCGAAAGCACGTCTTCGCGCGCGGTCTCCGCGTTCATTGCGATCAAAACATCAATGTGGGCCTTGCGTGCAACCCATCCATCTTTGCTGACGCGGATCGTGTACCAGGTGGGAAGGCCCGCGATGTTCGAAGGGAAGAGATTCTTGCCCGAGACAGGTATCCCCATGCGAAAGATGCTGCGCAGGAGAACGCTGTTGGCTGACTGCGAACCGGAACCGTTTACCGTGGCAATCTGAATTGAAAAGTCATTAACGATATAGTTTGCACCACGCGCAGACTGTGTTGCAGGCTCGGCCTGTGCCGAGAGCTGACTGGTAGTCATTTAAGAACGAATCCCTTCCATGTTTAGATAGCTTTCATCGAAGACTCCAGGCACGCCATGATCTGCGCTCCGCTTTGAGCTGCTTTTGCATCGGCAACCGATACCAAGGTCCCGAGCAGGCGCTATCGGAACTCCGCGATCTCCACCTATCCATAATTGTATTCCAGTGGGAACCAAGGGAGAGGTATAGATTTCGGTACCATGCCCCGCGAACCATATCACTTAATAAGACCTAAACAGCCCTTTATCAGATATCTACACTCCCATGTGAGCTCTTGTGTGCGTAAACACAGAAGTGGAGCGATATCCAACCGCATTGACCACATCAAATGCGGATCGCGTGATTCGGGTCGTCTTGCGATTAGCCTGTCACTCCGCACACTCTACACTCAGGCTGGTTGCTAAGCCGTTTCACGCAGTGTGTAGCTGCTGAGAGTTTTGATGTAATTGCCGCGCTCAAATGCCGATGGGTCGGGCACGGCGCGGCGACTCAGGCTGCCGCGCATCTGTTGAATGGATTTGTACTCATGCTCTTCCATCCAGCGAAACATGTCAGTTTGCATGGTCGTCAAATGCGAAATTCCGTTAGAGAGAAGCGAAGAAGTCGTCATCGCGACCTGCGCTCCTGCCATCATGGACTTCAACACACCTTCCGCGCAGTGAATGCCCCCCGTGACGGCGAGGTCGGCGCGGACATTCCCATACAGGATCGCGATCCAGTGCAGCCGGAGCAATAATTCTTCCGGACGACTTAACACGAGCTTGGGCCTGACATCCAGAGTTTCAATGTCGAAATCCGGCTGGTAGAAGCGGTTGAACATCACGATGCCATCGGCGCCCGCACGATCAAGTTCCATCGCCAGGTGTGGAATGCTCGTGTACTGCTGTGATAGTTTCACCGCGACCGGAATCTGAGTGGCTGCCTTCACCTGGCGCACCAGGTTCACAAGTCCCTTCTCGATCGTGGCACTGGTCTCGTCGTATCCTGCGTCGTGCGAATAGTATCCAGAGGCCACCGAATAGGTATTCAACTCCAGCGCGTCCGCCCCAGCCTGTTCGATCTCCTTCGCAAATCGCACCCAGCCGCTGGCAGTAGCACCGTTCAGGCTCGCCAGAATAGGAATGCTGCACGCACTCTTGGCGCGGCGGATCTGGTTAAGGTAGACGTCCTGTCCATGGCGAACTTCCTCCTGTTCCGGAAAATAGCTGGTCGCTTCAGCGGACGAGTCCGATCCGCGTGCGAGGTCCCGGTCCTGCGCGTTGTTGTCCAGCGTTAGCTGCTCCTCGAAGATCGAAGGCAGCACCACCGCAGCAGCCCCCGCCTCCTCCAGTCGTTGAATATTCTCCAGCGTTTCCGTCAACGGCGAGGATGAAGCGATTAGCGGACTCTTGAGTTTCAGCCCAAGATATGTAGTAGTAATGTCCATAATTTAGTGACCTACCGATCCGAGAGGTGCGATCTTTCCCTCTGGTGCAGGCGGCGCGATATTGGGAGTTGCAGAGCGTCCCGGCTGAGCGGCGCGGCCGGAGTAAACTCTCCACGCACGTTCGACATCGTCCTGGGCCTCCTGCAGCAGCGTCTTCGCAGTCTCCGGATGACTGCGCACCAGCATCGTGTATCTCGCCTCGTGATACGCGTACTGCTTCAGCGGAATCGACGGCGCCTTCGAGTCGAGCAGGAATGGATTCTTGCCCTCCGCGCGAAGCGACGGGTTGTAGCGCATGAGCGGCCAATAGCCCGAGAGCACCGCATTCTTCTGCTGTTCGTTGCCGTAAGCGAGGTCGAAACCGTGGGCAATGCAGTGGCTGTAGGCAATGATGATTGCCGGCCCGTCGTAGGCCTCTGCCTCCTGGAACGCCTTGACCGTCTGCATATCTCCGGCCCCCATCGCTACCCGCGCAACGTAGACGGAGCCGTAGCTGACAGCCTCCATCGCGAGGTCCTTTTTGGCGTTAGGCTTTCCACCTTCAGCAAATTTCGCGACCGCACCGCGAGGTGTCGACTTCGACATCTGACCGCCGGTGTTGGAGTAAGTTTCGGTATCAAGCACTAACACCTTGACGTTCTTGCCCGAGCCAAGCACATGGTCAAGCCCGCCAAATCCGATGTCGTAAGCCCAGCCATCGCCTCCCACAATCCACACGCTCTTGCGCACCAGCGAGTCTGCGATGGTAAGCATTGCGCGAGCTTCCGAAGTGTCGACTCCGGCCAGTTTCTGCCGAACCGCCCTCACCCGCTCACGTTGCGCTTCGATGTCGCCTTCTTTCGTCTGAAGCGCGGTCAAAGTCGCGGTCACCAGATCATCGCCGAGCACTGGGGCAAGCCGCCCAAGCAAATTCTCCGCATAACCCTTCTGCTGATCCAGCGCGAGACGCATACCCAAACCGAATTCCGCATTGTCTTCGAACAACGAGTTCGACCAGGTCGGCCCCCGTCCGCTCTTGTTCACGGTGTAGGGGGTAGTCGGCAGATTGCCGCCATAGATAGATGAACAGCCGGTAGCGTTCGCAATGAAGAGGCGATCGCCAAAGAGTTGGGTGAGCAACTTGATGTAGGGGGTTTCGCCGCAACCCGCACATGCTCCGGAAAACTCAAACAGGGGATCAAGCAGCTGAATGTCCTTCACCTGCGTGTGTGAGAGGCGACTGCGGTCTACCGAAGGCAGTGCCTCAAAGAACGCCCAATTCTTCGATTCCGGCTCGCGCAAGGGCGCCTGCATTTCCATGTTGATGGCTTTGTGCTTCGCTTCGCTCTTGCTCTTCACCGGGCAAATCTCTACGCAGACATTGCAACCTGTACAGTCCTCCGGAGCCACCTGCAGCGTGTAAAGTTCCTGTTCCATGCCCTTCCACCGCGGCTTGGCGCTCTTGAAGGTCGCTGGGGCGTTCGCCAACAGCGCGGTGTCATATACCTTTGCGCGGATGACTGCGTGTGGACACACCATGACGCACTTGCCGCACTGGATGCAAAGCTCTTCGTCCCACACAGGAATCATCTGCGCGATATTCCGCTTCTCCCACTGCGCGGTCGCGGTCGGGAACGTGCCGCCAGGTGGCAAAGCGCTTACAGGCAGCGAGTCGCCCCGACCCGCCGCCATCTCGCCCAGAACGTCGAAGACGAAGGCCGGCGCCTCACGTGGCAGCATGGGAAGGAGGTCGAATGTCGCAGAGACCTTCTCCGGCAGCGTCACCTTGTGCAGTGCGGCAAGCGCAGCGTCAACTGCGGCAAAATTCTGCTGCACCACCGCATCGCCACGCTTGCCGTAGGTCTTCTTGATGGACTTCTTGATCTGCGCAATCGCTTCGTCGGGCGGTAGTACGCCGCTGATCGCAAAAAAACAGGTCTGCATGATTGTGTTGAGCCGGTTGCCCATACCAGTTTCACGCGCCACGGTATAGCCATCGATCACGTAGAACTGGAGCTTCTTGGTGAGGATGGTTTGCTGCGTCGTTTTCGGCAATTGGTTCCACACCTCGTTTGGCCCAAACGGACTGTTCAGCAGGAACACGGCGCCTGGTGCAGCCGCTGCAAGAATGTCCATCCGTTCCAAGAACGAGAACTGGTGGCATGCCACAAAGTTTGCCTTGCTGATCAGATAGGTCGACAGGATCGGGTTCGGACCGAAGCGCAGATGCGATGTAGTGACAGAACCCGACTTCCGCGAATCGTAGACAAAATATCCCTGGGCGTAGTTCGGCGTCTCTGCGCCGATGATCTTGATTGAGTTCTTATTGGCCCCTACCGTTCCATCGGCACCAAGCCCGTAGAACAGGGCGCGCACAGTCTTCGGATCTTCTGTAGAAAACTCAGGATCGAAATCGAGACTGGTGTGCGTCACATCGTCATTGATGCCGATGGTGAAGTGGTTCTTAGGCTGCGACTTGCTCAATTCGTCGAAGACGCCCTTCGCCATGGCCGGAGTAAATTCCTTCGACGAAAGCCCGTAGCGTCCGCCAATGATCCGCGGCTGCTGGACAAATGGTGCGGTACCGCTTGAAAACGCCTCGCTGAACGCGGTAAGGACATCGACGTACAGTGGTTCGCCCAGAGCGCCTGGTTCCTTGGTGCGATCTAGAACGGCAATCGACTTCACCGTGGTCGGCAGAGCCGCAAGGAAGGCCTCTGCTGCAAACGGCCGATACAGGCGGACCTTCAGCAGGCCAAGCTTTTCACCCTGAGCATTGAGCGCCTGGATCGACTCTTCGACGGCACCAGAACCCGAACCCATTAGGACAATTACGCGGTCCGCATCGGGCGCCCCGACGTAATCGAACAGGTGGTAGGCCCTGCCCGTTTGCTTGGCGAAAGCGTCCATCGCATTCTGCACAATCGTCGGGCAGGCCAGGTAATACGGGTTGCAGGCTTCACGTGCCTGGAAGAATACGTCCGGATTCTGCGCTGTTCCCCGCAGGATCGGGTTGTCGGAACTCAGCGCCCGCGTGCGGTGACGCAGCACCATCTCCTCATCCAGCAAGGCCCGAATCGTCTCGTCCGAGATAGCCAGCGCTTTGTTTATCTCGTGCGAGGTCCGGAAGCCGTCGAAAAAGTGGATGAATGGTACCCGAGACTCCATCGTGGAGATGTGGGCCACAAGAGCCATGTCGGCAGCCTCTTGCACGGAATTCGACGCCAGCAGTGCGTACCCCGTGGAGCGGCAGGCCATGACGTCCGACTGATCGCCAAAGATCGAGAGCGCATGGGTGGCCAGTGCGCGCGCGGTTACGTGAATCACGTTGGAAGTAAGTTCTCCCGCAATCTTGTACATGTTCGGAATCATCAGCAGGAGACCCTGCGAACATGTAAATGTGGTGCTGGTCGCCCCGGCCTGGAGCGCGCCATGCATCGCACCCGCAGCTCCGCCTTCGCTCTGCATTTCGGCCACCACCGGGATCGTCCCCCAGATGTTTTTGCGGCCCTCTTCCTTCCAGGTGTCGGCCCACTCCGCCATCGTGGAAGAAGGTGTAATCGGATAAATCGTGATCACTTGCGCCATACGGTAAGCCACTGAGGCACACGCCTCGTTGCCGTCAAGAATCACTGTCTGCTGATCTGTCATTTTTCCCCTTCAAAAGACCCTCCCATTCTCCGTGCAGAGCGCTCCAGAAAGATGTGAGCCTCGTCACAAGGGTGACCTTGGGGGTCTGCTACAGTAGTTCCAGCTATGACCAACGGCCTATATCTGCCCGTAATTGTGCTGTTGCTAGCGGCTGTTGCGTTCGCGCTGACGCCGCTACTGCTTGCCTGGTTATGGGCAGTAAAGTTTTCCCCGCACAAGCCCGGACCGAGCAAAAATGCGGTTTATGAGTGCGGTCTTGAATCAGAAGGAGATGCCTGGAT
>JANYLK010000203.1 GCA_025357875.1 Granulicella sp. | reverse complement strand
CGATGGCGACTTCCTCTTCCCATCGATTCGGCTGAATGGCGAAAAGCCGCTCAGCCCTGACAGTCTGTTGAAGAAATGCATCCGTCCGGCACTTGATCGCGCCGGGATCAAAGGCAAGATCGTCGGTTGGCATACCTTCCGTCACACCCTCGGAACTTTTCTCCGGGAGCTCGGTACGGACATTAAGACAGCCCAGGATTTATTGCGTCATGCCAGCAGCCGACTCACCCTTGACCTCTACACTCACGCCGTTTCGCGGCAAAAGCGAGACGCCAACAATAAGGTCGTGGAACTGCTGTTGCCTGGACTTGTCACGGCTCAGCACCTTTTAGCACCTTTGCCCCTCTGAAAAGAAGAGGTCTGGGTTTGGAAGTGGTTCAGTTTCGGGGGGTTGTTGGTGGACCTGACCGGGATCGAACCGGTGACCTCTTCCATGCCATGGAAGCGCGCTCCCAGCTGCGCCACAGGCCCACTCTGAGGAAGGACTTCTCCTATTCTCAGACCTACGGCTCGCTTAGTCAAACTGATAGTTCGCGCCGGAACGGGAGTTGCGCGTCTTTGATCAGATTGAGTCGACTCGACCGAGCAGCGCAAGGGCGTTATTCCTGGCAATCGTTGTCGTTTCAAATACAAATTACGGGGGAGAGGGAACTAAACGGATAGGCTCCGGTGTCTAAACCAGTAGAGTGAGCGAGCACTCGGCCGCCGGCGGCGTAGTTCTTTTATCTGTTCCCATTTTTGATCTTTCGGGACTCGTAGCAGGGCCGGCTGGCGGGTCGCCGGCTGGAAGAGTTTGCCAGAGCTTCGGTGAAGTCGTACGGTAAAGGGTACCCGATATGCAGGCGGGCAGCATGATCGATCATGTGATGAGCGCGGTTGGCGTTGCGAGCGAAGAGGCGGCGCTTGTGGCCGAGCTTCGTGCAGGCTCCGAGCGTGCGTTTGCCGAACTGATCGCGCAGTATCATCAGCCTCTTTATTCTCTGATCGCGCGCAGCTTGCAGGATCCCGCTGACGCCTCAGATATTACGCAAGAAGTCTTCATCAAAGTGTTTCGAAATATCCGCAGTTTTCACGGTGATGCCAGCCTGCGGACGTGGATGTATCGCATTGCGCTACACGAGGCGTCGAACCAGCGACGCTGGTGGTCTCGGCATAAACGCCAGGAAGTTGCAATGGATGCGCCATGTTGCGCGCGTTGCGAAGCGGATTCAGACAGCGAGGCGCAGTCGTTGGGAGACACGATGGCTGATGGCGGCTGCTCGCCCTTCGATTTTGCTGCGCGGGAGGAAGTGCGAGAGCGAGTTGAGGCGGCGCTGCGGGAGGTGCCGGAAATATTTCGCACGGTGGTTGTGCTGCGCGAGATTGAAGGTTTTGCTTACGAGGAAATCGCAGAGATTCTCCAGGTCAATCTGGGTACGGTCAAGTCGCGGCTGACTCGCGGACGCGCAGCACTGCGCGGATTGCTCGCGCCCGAGAAAAGGGATGCATCATGCGCGTATGCATCGGCTACTCATCGAACAGCCGCTCCTACATGCGCTCATGTTGGCCGCCTTGTTGCCGAGACGCCGCAAGGGTTAAATAATAGCGAGGACCGGCTTCGCACCGATGCCGGTACCAGTCACGCTTCCGGTGCTGAGTCGCTCACAGAGGTGTCGCGATGAAGTTTAAATTGAAGTCATGCATAGAGGTACAAGCCTGCTTCTCCTCTTATCTCGATGGCGCAGTCAGCGGCCACGAGATGCTGGAGATTTCGCGTCACATTGATGGGTTCGAAGGCGCTGTGGGCCACGTTAGCGGTTGCGAGGTCTGTGCGCGCGAACTGGCAGCGTGGCGGCTTACCCAGAATGCGGTCGTCGCTCTGCGCCCTGCCAAGGCTCCCGGCGATCTTGCGCTAAAGCTTCGCCTTGCCATCTCGCACGAACATGCGCGGCGCGAATCTCGCCTGCTCGACCGCCTCAGCCTGGCGTGGGATAACGCGGTGCGTCCGCGGTTGGTGCAGGTTTCCGCAGGGCTCGCCGGTTCGGTGATGTTAGGAAGCATGGTTATGTTGCTGGGAGTTGTTGCAGCACCGCAACCGGTGCTGGCAAACGATGAGCCGCTGGGGGCAATCACTGCGCCGCATTATCTGTATTCGACGTTCTCTCCAGGCGCTACTCTCACCACGCCTGATGCGGCGATCGTGGTGGAGGCGTCCGTCGATGCTGCGGGTCGCGTCTACGATTTCACGATCGTCTCCGGTCCTAAGGATCAGGCTGTCCGTACCAAAGTCGCCCATCAGCTTTTGAGCAGCGTGTTCGAGCCAGCCAGCGCGTTTGGCGTACCCACTCGCGGCCGCGTCGTGATCACCTTTGCGGGAATCTCGGTTCACGGATAATGGCGTCATGTCGTTGTCGCATGGGCGGTGCCGCGGAGTGCCTGCCCGCTTCCGCTTGCTATCGCTCATCGGCTCTCTTAAACTTAGCGGGAGCGTCGAATCTATTGTGTCTTGTGTGAATCGTTTTTCCTTATCCCGATATCTTGCGATCTCCAGTGCAGCAATTGCACTTCTGATTGGTGGCCCTGGTTGGCAGTGCGCCTTGGTGGCGCAGAGCAAACCCAGTTCGTCCTCTTCCAGTAGCCCCGACTCAAAGGCCGTCGAACCCACACACGTCGTGCGCATCGCCCAGCCTGAAGCGGGGGGCTCGGCGATTACGCTGGAGACGAGCGAGTCGCTGTTCTACCTGGCAGCTTCGCTGAATGCGTGCGGTTACGATGCCGGACTTGCCGAATCGAGCCCGGTCCGAATGAAGGTGCGTGAGGAAATCAATTTACAACTCACGGAGTCTGCACCGGCGCGCGATGCGCGAGATGCGCTCTGCACTTTTATCCGGCAGCATGCCCTGAACGACCCCGGCCGGTCGCTGGCGCAGTATGTGTCGCTCGCGCTCTATCTTGGGCCGCCTCCGGTTCTGACGCCAACGGTGGACGAGAGCGAACTTCCACCGGACTCAACCCAGGTGGTCGGAGTGCTGCCGCTGGTGCGAACCTTTGCCGAGGCCGTGCACCTGAATGCACTGTGGTTTGAACATCACGCTGAGTACGAAAGCTTCGTTGACCACATCCACGATCCGATGACGAAGATGGTGCTGGACACCAACATCTATCTGCATCTGCCCGTGAGCACATATGAGGGGCGCCGCTTCCTGGTGTTGCTTGAGCCGATGCTTTCGCCGTCCGCGACGAATGCGCGATATAACGGCGTCGATTCGGTGGTCGTCGTCTCTCCTGCAGCCACACCGCCAAACAGTGTTCCGATGGATCTGATCCGACACACGTATCTTCATTTCACGGTTGAGCCTTTGGTCTATGCGCGTTCCGCAGCGATGGAGCGTCTACTGCCTCTGTTGAAGCCAGTGCAGAAGGCCCCACTGGAGTTTACTTACAAGTCCGACATTACCGCGCTGCTTTCCGAGTGCCTCATCAAGGCGGTTGAGGCGCAGACAATGGATGTAGGTATCTCTAAGCCCGTCAGGCCAACTTCGCTAAAAGACCGCTCCGAGGTCGAACGATACGATACGCAGATCGGATTGTACGGCCGTCAAGCCGAGGCGGTGCGCCGCAAGACGGTGGATCTGGACATGCGACAGGGTTGGGTGCTGGTCGACTATTTTTATAGCCAGCTTGGAGTGATGGCGAAGGAAGGCGTCAGCCTGAAGGACAATATCGGGCCGATGGTTTACGGGATGGACGTGGATCGCGAGCGACATCATGACGAGCAGATCGCATTCTTACCGCAAGGCTCTGGTGGCGATATGGCTTTCCGCGATGCGGTCTCCCATACACCTCATCCGATGACTGGACTTGATCTGGCTGAGATGAAGCTGATGAAGGGCGACGTCAATGGTGCCGGCGAGATTGCCGATGCTGCGCTCGAGACCAATCCGCGGAACGCTGAGGCGCACTACGTATTGGGTCGCATCGAATTGATGGAAGGCCATCCCGACGAGGCTCTTGATCACCTGACCGAGACGGTAAAACTGTCTCATGATCCGCGTACGGTTGCCTGGGCTCATATCTACCTTGGGCGCATGTACGACATCGCGCGCGACCCGCACGACCCGAGTGCCATTCTGCCGCAGCGCGGGAAGGCAATCGCGGAATACAAAGCAGCGCTTGCCAATCGCGATAGTCAGCCCGACACCAAGAACGCGGCCGACAAGGGCATCAAGCAACCTTTCGAATTGCCAAAACGGGCGGCAGCAACGTCCGACGAGCAGGGTGGTCCGAAGGTCGGCGACCCGGCGGCACTTGATCCAAGTGGAAAGGCTGAGAAGGAATCTTATCGGCCAACGCCGCCCCAATAAGTGCGCCGCGAAGCTCCGCGCCTAGGGACGAAATTCGGTAAACTACGGTGAAGACGAACCGTCAGGAGTTGAATTGACGACGCGTAACGAGATTGCCGGGCAGTCCCGTGAAGCGGGAAGTGCGCGCACTGTTCCGGCGTACCGGGCCAAAGGTGCGGCAAGGACCGCGGAAATGACTCATGCAAGCCCGACCGTCCCGGTCGACGTTAGTTTCTTCGACTATAAATTTCGAGATTCGAGTCTGTTTACGCTAGCTCTGACGCATAGCTCGCTTGCTTACGAGAGCAATCCCGATGGCACACGGGATACTGGCTCGGACAACGAGCAACTGGAGTTTATCGGGGATGCGGTGCTCGGCCTAGTTGTTGCCGAGGCTCTTTATCGACGCTTCCCGGGATCGCGCGAGGGCGATCTGACGCGGCTTAGAGCCTCGCTTGTGAGCAGCCGCAATCTTGCCCAGGTAGCGCAACGCATTGAACTTGGGCCGATGCTTCGTCTTGGCCGCGGTGAGGAGAATAGCGGCGGCCGGAAGAAGCCCGCGCTGCTGGCAAATGCGCTGGAAGCTGTGATTGCGGCCATGTATCTGGACGGTGGGCTTGCGCCGGCGCGCGACTTCATCCAACGCCACATTATCGAGCCAGCCGACGAAGAGCTGGTTGGCGTGCTTCATTCAACTGAGACATTCGCCGGTGCCGTAGGCGATTACAAGTCGGCGCTGCAGGAGCGCTTGCAGGCCGAGGGCGCTGGCCAGCCGAAATATGTGATGACCGATCAGAGCGGCCCGGACCACAAGAAGCGATTTCGCATCGAAGTGCGCGTAGCCAATCGCACGGGTGGATTCATAACGCTCGCCGATGCTGACGGCACCACCAAGAAGCTTGCGCAGCAAGAAGCGGCGCGCCGCGCGCTTGCGAGCATCTTGCTTTCAGGGACTCTGCTTCCGGCCACCAGCACATCGGAACTCGCGGCAACGAAACCCTCGAGCCGGGGCACGCCGCAGGCCGCGCGATGAACATCGCGATCGAACCTGTCAATGGACCGTCCGCGTCTATTGGCGGCCCGACGCCTGCGTGGGAGACCAAGTCAGTCGTGGTTTCACAGCAAGTAACGACACATCGGCATGGCCTGCTGCAGGCCAGCCAATCGCTGGTCTACATGGTTATCGTCGCGCTCTTTATCGTTACGTTTACTGTGCAGCCGTTTCGGATTCCATCGGCGTCGATGGAGCCTACTCTTTTGGTCGGGGATTTTCTGCTGGTCAACAAACAGGTTGGTCCCGGACCGCCGCATCATATGTTCCCTTCCACGAGCGTGATTCGCCGCGGCGACATCATCGTATTTCACTATCCGGTCAACTCGTCGATGCACCTGGTCAAACGCGTAATCGGTTTGCCTGGCGATCGCCTTCGGCTGCGCGGTGGCCTTGTCTACATCGACGGAAGCGCAATCTCGGAACCCTACGCTGTGTATCGCGGTTCCGCGCCAGACAGCTATCGGGACGAATTTCCGCGCATGGTGAGCGCTGATCCTGGTGTCAACTCGCGCTGGTGGATTGAGATGCACTCGCTGGTATCGCGAGGCGAGTTGACGGTTCCACCTGATAGCTTTTTTGTACTTGGCGACAATCGCAACGACAGTGAGGACAGCCGCTATTGGGGTCTTGTCCCGCGCGCGGCGATCGTGGGCAAGCCGATCCTCGTCTACTTTTCATTGAATAATTCGCTATCCACCGCAGGCCAGACATCGGCCCAGGCGATGCCTGGGAGTGGTGCGATCAGGTCTCAAGGTGCAACTCACTCGTTTGCGCGATGGACACGGGCTTTCCACATCGTCCGATGAGCGTTTGAGTCCCGGCGACTGCGGCTACGAGACTCCGACTGGCTCCGCGGCTGGAACTTTAACCGGCGTCAGCCAGCTATAACGATCCGGCTTGAGGCCGTTGACGATGCCAAAGAATTCATCGTGAATCGCGGAAGTCACCGGACCCATTTTGCCATCGCCAACCAACATCTTGTCGACAGAGCGCAGGTGTGTCACTTCGACCGCGGTGCCGCTGAAGAAGGCTTCGTCGCAGATGTAAAGCATCTCGCGGGGGAGAGCCTGTTCGACGACGGGAATATCGAGCGATCTGGCGATGGTAATAACAGAGTTGCGCGTGATGCCATTGAGCACTGAGTTTGCGAGCGGCGTGGTGTAGAGAATTCCACCGCGCACCACGAAGAGGTTTTCTCCGGAGCCTTCGGAGAGGTAGCCGTTCACATCCAACGCGATGCCTTCGGAGTAGCCGTTGATTTCGGCCTCCATACGGATGAGTTGGGAGTTCATGTAGTTCGCGCCGGCCTTCGCGAGCGACGGCATGGTGTTTGGAGCCAGTCGATTCCAACTGGAGACACAAACGTCAGCGCCATCGTTTCCGGGGACATATTTGCCCCATGGAAAGTTTGCGATATAGACCTCCACCGGGGCTCGGAGCGGATTGACGCCCATCTCGCCGTATCCGCGGAACGCGATTGGCCGGATGTAACAGGGCGCGACTCCGTTGGCTTCGACCAGGTCGACGACGGCGGAGCAGAGTTCTTCGACGTTGTAGCGGATCGGCATGCGGTAAATCTTCGCCGAGTCGAGCAGGCGCTGCATGTGTTCGGACAGGCGGAAGATGCCTGGGCCTTCAGGACGCGCATAACAACGCAGTCCTTCGAAGACCGAAGATCCATAATGAATGACGTGGGACATGACGTGGATCTGGGCCTGTTCCCATGGCATCAATCGCCCGTTGTGCCAGATATTCTTGGTCGTTTCTAATGGCATCTTTAACTCCTTGCATCGCCAATGCAGATTCCAGCTCGTTTCCAGAACACAATTATACCGGCGACGGTTGTGCCATCGTTCGAAAACATCGGTGCAACAATGGTGTGTGGTCTTTGATCCTCAAATCGTAACGTGGTATGGGTTTCAGCACTCGGTGTATGTGCGGTTTTCGCTGCTTGCTTTGAGCTCGATTTTCTTCCTGGTCGATCCGTTTGCGACACTGCCTACGTTTTTGGCGATCACGGAGGGATACGATGCTGCTCGGCGCAAGCGAACAGCGCGCAAGGGCGCGTTGACGGCGCTGATCGTGCTGAGCACCTTTGCGTTCGCGGGTGAGGAAATCTTTCGGCTGTTCGGCATTACGCTGCCGGCGTTCGAATTGGCGGGTGGAATTGTGCTGCTGCTGATCGGGCTGGACATGTTGCAGGCCAAACGCTCGGCCACGCAAGAGACGCCTAGCGACACCGAGGCCGCTGCGCAGAAAGAAGATGCTGGAATCGTGCCGCTTGGCGTTCCAATGCTGGCTGGGCCGGGCGCGATCACTTCGGTGATGATTCTTGTGGGGCAGGCGAATACGCATTGGCAGATGGCGGCGATTTTGATCTCGATCTTGATCACCGCGCTGATCTGCTATTTGGTGCTCGGTCATTCGACCATCGTGGCGCGGGTGCTCGGAGACACAGGCATTCGTATCCTGGTGCGCGTGATGGGGCTGCTGCTGGTGGCACTGGCGGCGCAGTATTTCGTGAATGGACTCGCTGATCTGGGCGTGATCGCGCATCCTGTCCAGTAGGTTGTAACGGATTGTTGGTGCGGTCAAAAGGGCGTCGTGAAGTGACGATAAACTGATCGTATGGGCGAGAGCAAGACAGTGGTTCCGGCGGAGTTGCAGAAGCTGGCAGACGATGCGCGGGTGACGGTTCGGCGTGGTGGAGCGCCTGATTTGGACGGTAAGTGCGTTGTGTACTGGATGCAGCGGGCCGAGCGTGGGCGCGACAATCATGCAGTGGATCTTGCTGTGAAAGTGGCGAATGCGCTGGGGCTTCCGCTGGTCGTTTATTTTGCGGGCATTGCGAATTTTCCGAATGCGAATCTGCGGCATTATGCGTTCCTGAATCGCGGGCTGGTGGATGTCGAGGAAGATTTGAAGGAGCGGAATATCAGCTTCGTGCTGCGGAACGCTCCGCACGAATCGCATGAGCGACTGCTGAAGGATGTGCAGGCGGCGTTTCTGGTCGGCGATGAGAATCCGATGCGCGAGCCGGAGCGGTGGCGGCGTGAGCTGGCGGCAAAGATCAAAATCCCTTTCTGGACCGTGGATGCGGATGTTGTGGTGCCTTCGAAGCTGATCGAGAAGGCACAGTATGGGGCGTATACAATTCGGCCGCGGCTGTATCGGATGCTGCCGGAGTACCTGGTTGCTTTCGAGAATCCAAAGGCGGAGAAGGCCTGGCATCGGCCCAAGGATTTTCATTCTGACTCTGTGCATGAGGATATGACGCGCGGTTGGAAGGAGCTTGATCGCAGCGTTGGACCGGTTGAGGCGTGGGTAGGAGGACATCATGCTGCGGTGAAACGTTTGAAACACTTTACGAACAAGCTGATGAAGGATTACGAGCGTGATCGGAATCGTCCGGAGGTGGACGGGACTTCGGCAATGTCTCCCTATCTGCACTTTGGGCATATTGGTCCGGTGTCGATTGCGCTTGCGGTGGATGCTGCGGTGAAGAAGGATCCGGCGTTACAGTCCGCTCGTGATGGGTACATCAACGAGTTAGTTGCCTGGCGCGAGTTGGCGGTGAACTTTGTAAAGTACACGCCGAACTATGACACTGCCGATTGCGCGGAGGATTGGGCGAAGAAGACGATTGCAGAGCATGCGAAGGACGAGCGGGAGCGGATGTATTCACTGAAGCAGCTTGAAACCGGCGAAACCTACGATGAGCTTTGGAACGCGGCTCAGATCCAGATGGTGGAGTACGGGTGGATGCACAACTATCTGCGGATGTATTGGGCGAAGAAGATTCTGGAGTGGACCCCGAATGCGGCGACAGCGGTGCGGTTCGCGGTTCATTTGAACGATAAATACTTTCTGGACGGGCGCGATCCGAATGGGTATGCGGGGATTGCGTGGTCGATGCTTGGGAAGTTCGACAGGGCGTGGGGCGAACGTCCGGTGTTTGGGAAGATTCGGTATATGTCGGGGGCGAGTACGGGGCGGAAGTTCGACTCGAAGCTGTATATCGAGCAGATGCGGGCGTTGAAGGGCGATGCGGAGTTCCGGTTGCGTTGAGGCACTTCGTGCCGTTCTTGACGCTTCGCGTGAAGAGGAGCATGAAGAGCGAATTGCGGCTACCGCGGTGAGCGTGGGTAGGATCGCTGGTTGTTCGTTGTGCGCCGATTGTGATTCGGGTGGGAAGAATGCGGTTATGGTGGCGATGGTGCCGAGGACTTCGTCGTGGATCAACTCTTCGACGAGTGGTGGCTTTGGCGGTGGTTCGGTGCCGGATTCGGCGGTGGATGCGGCAGGGTCGGGTTCGGGGGGCAGGAGCGTGGTGATGATTTGCAGGTTGTAGAGCATTTTGCCGGCGCGATCGACGTCGAGGTCGTTAGTGGCGATGCGGCTGAGCAGGTGCGAGGCGACGACCAGAGCAGAAGCGCGGTCCTCGATGATGGGCAGGAGGAATGGTTCCTGTGAGTCGATGTAGCGGAACTTGCCTACCGGGGGCGCGGGGCGGCGGGTGGTGTGGTGGTAGTAGCAGAACTGCTCGTGGCGCAGGGCGGGCGATCCGCACTGGTGTCCGGCGGCGTGAATGTGACGGCAGCGGATGCGCTTCTG
>JANYLK010000185.1 GCA_025357875.1 Granulicella sp. | reverse complement strand
GTTCAGGAGTTGTTATTGTCGCCCGTCACTCTCTTCAACAATCCTGGAACGAACATATCGGGAGGTGGATTCGGTCAGATTTCGACCGCTTTTTTTAAGCGGACGATGCGTGTGTCTGGACGAATTCAATTCTGAGTTGCGAGCCATCCATCTGTACATATTGCATGATCTCTCGTTCTTGTATGGATCAAGACCGCGGAAACATGATCTATGAGAGGAAACGATCCACTGAGCACGATCGTTAGGTTCGCGTTGATGGCGTGTACGGTGCCGATGACGGCCGCTACGTATCACGTGGATGCAGTATCGGGCAGCGACGCGAACACCGGACTGTCAGCGGCAGAGAGTTGGAAGACCCTGGAGGCGGTTAGTAGGATCGAACTGGGTGCTGGGGACGGCGTACTGTTTCACGCCGGGGCAGATGTGGCGGGGGAACACTAATGCCAAGGGGGCGGGGAGTGGTAGGGCGAGCAATTCGAATTGGACGCTACGGTGAAGACGCGATGCCCCGGATTGAAGGAGATGGGACGCAAAAGGATGTGGTGCTGTTCCGAAATATGGACGAGTTGGAGGTGTCGGACCTCGAAGTGACGAATAGGGGCGACGACGGTACACGAGGGCTTGAAGGCGGTGAAGAGCAACCTTGAACATTCAACATGAACTGTAAGTCAGGACAGGTGCCAGCCCGTCTGAGCTTGGTAAGGGTTCAAGGTCACCACCCGCCTTTCCCTAAACGAGGGCACAGACGAGGGCACGATAAGGAATCCAAACGTTCTTTAGTGCGCCTCCACATGCCTTCTAACTCCCCATAACGCTATGAATCCATTGAGATTAGTCAGATTCACACGGTGGAAGTCGTAGGTTCGAATCCTGCTGTGCCCACCATAACTCAATAAAAACAGACAAGTTACGCATCAATGGTGAACGGCGATGCAAGTTCGTACGTCACTCGTACGTCATAGCGCTTTCGGGCGATGGCATCTTGAGCCCCTAGCACCGCTCAGATCCTTCAAAAAAGACCCCCGCCCCCCTATCGCGAGGATGCGCCCAAGCGCGGGTGCCCACCGTGTCCGGATTTCAGTCCAGAATGAAAATCGGTCAAGACCGTATAACGCACTATCAAATCACACTAAGCACGTCGCTTGTGGCTACGACGAAGTGAAGGCCACCACACTGCATAGCCGCTAAGCGACGCACTAAGATAATAGGATATGACCGCTTCTGGAGAAAGAACGACGCTTATGGCCGTTTGGGTAGAGGGTATCCAAAGCGCCGAACAGCCGTGTTTATATGACGGATATATTTGCAGCAAGGCCGCAGACGTGCGAGGGGCATCGGCTGATAGTCACATCACGTTTGAACTTGTAACAAACGCCCTGCCACGACACTTCTTCGAGCAATTCGAGCGTCTGTTGAATCACGGATTCACTGTCATTGAAGTCCCCGACGGATGGCAGAATGAATACAGCCGTCCACACGACTGGCGCGAACACTTTATCTACAAGGCTCTCAAGCAAGCCGCCGACTTACCGCAACCTGATACAGAAAGAGTCCAGACATCGGGCTACGATGTTGAACTGGCAGATTTTGTTTTGAAGGCACTCAACAAGGCATACCCGCAGTCGCTTCACCTGCTCCAGATAAAGTATGACCTCGCCATTGAACCAAGTGATAGCGCGTTACTGAACTCGTTGGATGCCTTAGTCGGTGATAACTGTATAGAGGGCAGTTATCTGCGAGCAAGTGTCAAGCTCCGACCAATGGCTAACATCAAGATTACTGGCGACGGCAGGAAATACTTACAGGATGAAATGAAAAGAAAATCTGCACAATCCAGGCAAACGTTTCATATCAACGATGCATCGGCTTTCATACTGAAGCAGCTTCTCGCAGAATTCCGGGACCAAAACCTCACACATGATGAGTTGCGAAGCCAGTACCAAGGGCTTCCTCCGGCGGAATTGAAGCTAGCTTCAGTTGCCGAAGGAATAAGCGAAGTGGATTTCGATCTCTCTATGAGCGATATGCAGAGTTGCGATCTGGTCAAAACAGGTCCAATGGAACTCGTCGATAGTCCGCCGGGCATGGTGGTTATCGGTTTCCGTAGCAAGAACGAGTATTCATACCTGACAGTGGACGGGTACAGGGAAGCAGTGAAACTGGCATCGATGCCAACCGCAACTGTAAAGTCATCACCTGAGCCATCGCGGGCGGTAATTCACGGCGATCAGATAGTCAATTATGGTTATGCTGCCGCGATCGGTCGCCAATCCCACGGACAGATCAACTATCAAGGCGGCTGGAGCGATCAATAACTACATTCTCTTGCCGACGAGTTGGAGCGATTAAGAGCGGAGTATCGCAAGGTCGCTACATCAAGGGAAGATGATAGGCAACTATCATTGCTGGCCGATGCAGCCGACGAAGCTGAAAAGGGTAACGGTCACGGTGTCGCTACTGTCCTTTCCAGGGTTGGGAAGAAAGTTTTGGAGCTAGCACAGAGCATTGGAACCGATGTAGCAGCAAAGGCAATTGCCGAAATGATAAAAGGTTGATCGGCATTCACTTGCTATACTTGCTGCCGACCCGGTTCGTCGTGTTGCTCGCGTTTGCGCCATATACGCTCACCACGCTCCCAAACCACTTCGTCGCCACTTAGCTTCTTGAATTCAGCGAGAACGTCACGCCTAATTGATACGTTGCCGCCGTCATTCAAACGTGTAAATTCTTCACCGAACTTTTCACAAATTTGACTGGCGATCACGTCCTGAGAAAGATATTGCTCGCTCTCCAACTCAGCCAACATATACGCAGCTATCTCGACGGGTGTATGCATCGCTACTTCTCTGGGTTAGCAGCGGGCTGCAATGCATCGGGGTGAAAATGCCCAGACTCAAGTTTCTTGCCTCCGAACCGCTGACACTGTAGTTGCCCGTTTTGGAGAACGGTGTTCACTGTCATCGTTCGGTGAGTAGACCCCGACTGAGTATTACCCGTCCTCGTTAGCGTACGTAGATTTTCGTTTCTTCAGGCAATACCTCTCTGCTGTTGAGTCTGCATTTTGCATTGCAGAGAGCATCGCAACTGGCTCCCGGGTTACGATAGGTTTCTTGTAACTTAAACTTAGCGTTTACTTTTGAAGTTTGATGTAGTGGCCCCAACAAAGCGCTATCAAGTAGAAGGTGTCATCTTCATCGCCGAAGTCTGCGCACGCTGCCAATACCGAGAGAATCGCTTTAAGTCGAAAGCGCGCATCTCTTCGACGAACGGCGGCGGATCGTACCAAACGACCGGCAGATGATTCTGTGTCGCGAGAGCTGCGGCCTGCAAACGGGGGTCTGGCGTACGCTGAGCCAAAATGTAATCTACGCCGGACGCCTTCGCGGCATGAAGCAGCTCGGTAGCCACGTCGCCTGAACGAAGCTCGATCGTGCCTGGCATTTCCTCGAGACATTCCGTCATAAACACGATGCGCTTAAGTGCAATGCTGCTCTTCATCAGCCAAGCTGTATCCCAAATGAAAACGGCTGAGGCGTCTGGATGTGCCAGGAGCATCGGTGACTTTGGGTTCAGACTGTCAGTGTGGACCCAGAGCAGAGGTTTACCGGAGGGGCTTGGCAATCTCTGTCTTACGATCGAAGGACCAAAACTTGGCGGCGTTGGCATAGCGGTTGGGTTTGCAGCGAACTTGAGGCGAGGAAAGAGTGTTTGTTCCAGGCCTTCGTAGTCCTGGTCAAAGGGACAGGTGCGCGCCTGAGCGTGGGGGCAGGTGCGGCAATAGACGCCATTCGTGTAGCGCTCCAGATTTTCCCGGTTGAAAATGTAAGCTTTACTCGCGAAGGTTGAAGCCACCCATTGCCAGGAAAGATTGTTACTGGCCTCGTCGCCATCTATGAGGTGCTCCAGAAACCATCGGGCCCCCGCCTGCCAGCGGATCTTGCGCCAATGTACGACGTACGCTGCGAACCACATGCGAGCGTGATTGTGCAGGTATCCGGTATCCCTCAGCTCATGCGCAAAGCCGTCGACACATGCGAGCGTGGTAGTACCGTCCAGGATTTCAGAGGGGAGCACTGCTTCATAATCCGTTGCACTGTAGCCTGTTTTGTATTGTTCACGATCCTGCCAGACTCCCTCGCCTATTTGCAGATAAACGCGTTGCCAGTAGTCGCGCCATGCGAGTTCATTGATGAGTTTGCCGGCATGGCGCGGATCCGTTACCCGCCGCAATAGGGCGTCTCGCACTTCAGCCAGCGTAAGAACGCCATGACGAAGATAGGCAGAGAGCCGCGTAACGTCGCCAGCCAAGTAGTTGCGACTGCGTTCGTAGCTTTGCGGGTTCACTAATGCGAGAAGGGCTTCTGCCGCGATACGGCCACCACGTCTGGGGCTAAGCGCGTCATCTGAGGCTGATAGGTGAGGGAAGACAGCTCTCAACGTGGAAGCCAGATCTTTCCGGCTCGGCAAGGGTTTTAGGCTTTGGTTCGTCACAACTCTAAGATTAGAAGCTCTGTGGAAGGAATCCAACGTCTGCATGATGGATGTGCATCGATTTAGCTTGATTGCATCAAACTTCGCCTGAGCTCTAAATTAGTAGGAGCTTCTTCATTCGATGAATAGCGCGCGACCGATGATTACCTCGTTCGCCTCGGCTATCTGCATAGACTTGCGGCACTTCAGACGGGCTTGGGCCACTGAATTTTCCTACTCACTGTCTTTCATGGTGCGTTTTCGAAATGCCGTTTGGTGTCATGACGCTCGGTGGGGATCTTCGGAGGTGCAGGCGGAAGAAAAGCCGTACTGTCCATGGGTAAACTCTTCTAGCTTGAAATGCTCATTCCTGCGGGGAGTCGCTCCCTGCAAATCCCGTGTTTGCCAAGAAGCCGGTAGCATGTGTGTAACCGTCGAACAGCGCCGAGAAGGTCTCGTCGGGACTTGCATTGGTCAGCACATAATGTCCCGAATCATTTGCGTCAGACCAGGTATCGGCTCCCGTTTCCGCGTCGACCGCCACTGTGCCTGGTCGACTGACCTTGAAGTAATTCGTCCCTGCATAGTTCAGGCCTCGCACTGCGAAGAGGGCTGACAACATATCCCACATCGGCCGCTGTGCGGTCCCCTCCAACTGCATTCCGTAGAAAGTCGGATTAGTCGTGGACGATGCGGCAGCGGGAGCTCCCGCCAGAACATGCTCACCATTCGCAAAGCCATTCAGATATACCGGCGGAAATCCATTCTGCCTCGTCCACTTCGAAAAGAGCGTGTTAAATTCGGACGCGTCGCACTGAAAGTTCTACTCTATGCCCGTCGGATATCTGCCGCCCATCACCGATAGCAGCTTCACGGCGCGCTTGACGAGCGCCGCTCCGCTCAACCGGCTCGTCGTGTCGGGCGGACTCGCCAGCAGGCGAACAAGGCACGTTGCGAATCCGGTCTCAACGATACTTACACTATGCTTTGGCTGATCAGCTAGAGCTTTCCGATACACGGCAACACAGTCGGGATAGTGCGTCCGCGTATCGCCTGAGTCGAAGCGCTGCACCAGCTCTTCGGTCCATTTGCTTTGATTGCATCTATTCTTCACACACAACGCGTTGGCCGGTTCTTCGGTCAGGTTGGCCCCGATTGGAGTCTCCGGATGTCCTGCATAATTGGCAAAGATTCTCAATACGGGCGCAGACAGAGGATTGGCTGAGTCCGCGACCATAGCCAGAATCCGTATCTCTCCGCGGTCTGCGAACTGATAGAGGATTGGCAAGGTCGCGACGCAGTCCACGTCGTTCGAGCAGTCGTCGTCGTATATGATTCGCTGCTGCGCCCACGCTTGTCGAGCGTTCCATGGTGCGACAAACATCATAACCGCAAAAAGACAGATCCAGGCGCGCATCGAGCCTCCACTGAACCAATCCAGCAGGAATGACGCGGCTCGAAGCTCGAAATGACGGCTGCCTGATTTCAGTTTAAAAGGCACGGGTATCGGCTTCGCTAAGCGGCTTCGTGGGGCAGGCGTCGAGTACATCGCTCCGAGGCGGATTTGACCTAGTAACATCGATCTACCTCGAGAGCGGGTCGCGAATGGAAAACTTCGTCACACCCAAGACTTACAAAGTTTGATTCCTTGGCTCCGCCCACAGCGTCGCACAACGGCTGTGCTTGACCAAATGCCCGGCTCTTCCTTTGTCGAATATCTTTTCCGAGAGCAAAGCTAAATCACCACCGAAACTCTTTTCTGTCGTCACAAGACTAGCTTCTCGATACTTGATGGGGGGTAAAGACTTCTCGAGCATACATACCCTCTGATGGCTTTGACCAAAGCTACACTGATGTTGAGATATACAGCAGGCTCTTCGATAGTATCTAAGAGCCGTAGTCTAGATGTGGCGAAGAGCAACCTGCGAGTATTGTTGTCAAGTTGTAGTTTAAGGCAGGTGCCAGCCCGTTTGAGATTGGTGAGAGTTTCAGTTCACGCAGTCTATCCCTCAACGAGGGCACAACGAGGGCACGATAAGGAATTCGAACATTCCTAGTGCGCCTTATCATGCCCTTCTGACTCCACATAACCCGATGAATCCATTGATGCACGGTGGAAGTCCTAGGTCCGAATCTCTGCTGTGCCCATTCACTCCAATTCAATTAGAATAAGGATGTTAGGCGGTTGTGATCGTTCGGAAGATAGACATTCTGAAGCACCGCAAAGGACGATAACGCAAGCGGACAAACCGTTTTGCATGGCTCGCCAGAAGCTAGCGTTACAGTGACAAAAAGAAAGGGCCAACCTTTTCGGGTCGGCTCTGTTATATCTAATTTGTTATCGATCTGGTGCGGGTATGTAACGGGTATCCGAAAGGGAGAGCTCCTGGACATCAAGTGGCCACAGCTCGACTTCGAGAGTAGTGTGATCGCACTTGAACCTATTGCGAGAATTTGAGGAAAAAGGCTCTCTCGCCACCCAATAAAACCGCTCGTCCGAAATGCGGACCATCGGTAACCTGGTTCCATATTCTGGACGAGTGACTTGGCGATTTTGCGCGAACCGAGGAAGCGGTCTTGTGCACCAATTTCCAGAGTCACGACCTGAGCTCTTTGCATTGATCCGCTGGTTGTCAAATTGATTCGGGGTAGCTGATTTGCTAAAGTCGTCGTCATGTCCGAGCTTTCCACGGAGCAGATACGCGAATTGCTCGACTCCCTGTATCGCGTGGATTCGGGACGGATCCTGGCAACCCTGATCCGCTTACTCGGTGATTTTGATCTTGCCGAGGAGGCGATGCACGAAGCCTTTGCAGCTGCGCTGAGTCTGTGGCCGAGAAGTGGAGTACCCGATAACCCGCGACCATGGTTGATCTCAACCGCACGATTCAAAGCCATTGATACTCTGCGTCGACGCGCACGATTCGATGCGTCTCAAGACGAGCTCGTGCGATATCTCGAAGCGCAATGGAGTGCGGCGGAAAGCTCCAGGGAAGAGGACAGCGTTGAGGATGACCGGCTGCTCCTGATCTTTACCTGCTGTCATCCATCTCTACCGCCGGAGGCG
>JANYLK010000183.1 GCA_025357875.1 Granulicella sp. | reverse complement strand
TGCCGAAGATGCCGCTGATTGTTGTTGCCAACAGCCAGGACAAAGCTGCGGCTGAGGCTGGCCTTGAGCGGTGGAAGGTGGCGCATCCGAAAGCTGCGGCCCTGCTCGCCCCGGACGATGTGCTCATTGATCGCATGCGCGGCTCGGCTTACATCTGGTATCGCATCCGTATCAATCTTCGTCATGTTCCGGAAGACGAGCGCCCGGCGCAAGCTACGCCCGATCCGGATGATGATCCCACCCCCGGCTGACGTCGCACTCGACACTTAACGCCCAGCAGTGAATATCTCCTTCAACTCATGCGCGAGTACGACTTCGAGCTGCGCGTACGTGCAGCTCGCGGGCTCGCGATCGGTACGCCATCGTCTGAACTGCGCCATGTGCCGGAAGCGGCTGCCCTGCATGTGTTCATACGCCACTTCGACCACCAGCTCCGGGCGCAAAGGCTCCCACGATAAATCCTTGCCGGCTGACCAGCGGCTCTGCCCGCCGGGCATTCTCTGCCCATCACCTCTGCTCTCTCCCCATGCTGCCCATGGATGGCCATTCAACGCATCCTCGCGATAGGGCTCAAGAAATGAGACCAGATCGCGCCGCTTCTGCTGGGTGAAGCTGGCGCAGACGCCGACGTGCTGCAGATTTCCGGCATCGTCGAACAGACCAAGCAGCAGCGATCCGATCGCCGAGCCCGCACCGTCTTTGTGCCATCGAAAACCCGCAACCACGCAGTCGCAGTCGCGCTCGTGTTTCACCTTCAGCATGGCGCGCTTGTCTGGTTCGTATGTCCCAGATGCGAGCTTGGCCATCACGCCATCCAGGCCCGCGCCCTCGAATCGGTGGAACCAGTCTTCCGCCACACTGTTCTCTCGCGTCGCTGGCGTGATGTGAATCGGCGGAGCGGCGTTTTGCAGCATCGCTTCCAACCGCTCGCGCCGGGTCGCGAACGGCTCACCGCGCAGACCGCTGACTCCGTCCGAAAGCAGGTCGAAAAACACCACCGAGGCCGGCGTCGTCTCGGCCAGCATTTTTACGCGGGATGCCGCGGGATGGACGCGCAACTGCAGCGCGTCGAAGTCCAGGCCACGCGGTGTCGCGATCACGATCTCGCCGTCGAGCACGCAGCGGGGTGGCAGATGGTTCAGCAGAGTGTCCACCAGCTCGGGGAAGTAGCGATTCAGAGATTTTAATTCGCGGCTTTGAATCAGGATTTCGTCGCCGTCGCGAAAAATCACCGCTCGAAAGCCATCCCACTTTGGCTCGAAGATCCAGCCCTCGCCACCGGGTATTTTGGCGACGCGTTTGGCGAGCATGGGCGGCATCGGCGGCTTGATTGGAAGTTCCACGTGATCGATATTACATCGCACACATCCAGCGATGGCGATTTCCCGCAGAGTGCATGAAGGCGCATTCCGCGCTCAGTAGTAGTACTTCGTCTTCAGCGTCCACTCACTCTTCGGATACATCCGGTGCAGCATCTCGAATGCCTCTTTACTTAAGACGCTTTTGTCCTTCTCGCCGGATTCATTCGAGCAGCCCAGGGGCGTCGTCCGCACCGTAAGTCCTAGCGCCTCCGCCGCGTATTTATCCTCCGAATGCGCCTTCACGTACGCGATCGCACGCCGCCCCAACCACACCGCGCCGCTCGGCAGAGCGTCCAGCCGTGCCGCTTCCTCGCCTGCCTGCTTCTTCTCGCCTGCTGCCAGAAACTCGACCGGCAGTGCTGATGCCGTCGCCTTATCCTCGGAGTTGTATCCGCCATTTCCAAAGCCGTCGGTCCACCGGCACCACCAGTTATCTCGGAACTCCTCCATCTGCGCGTAGGTCGCAGACCGCTGCACACCCTGCTGCAAGTGGGGTCGCAACCCCGGATTTCGCAGCAGCGCCAGAGTCGCTGGAAATTCATCGCTGTCGCCGGCGGTCTTGCGCACAGATTCCGGCAGTAGAGCTGACATCCGCTTTACGCGCAATACATCTCCCAGCCCCAGCGCCCTCATCCACGCCGCCCATGCAACTGCGTCGCGCAGATTCTTCGGAAGCGTGCTGCTTTCGGCCGCCTGTCGCCACATCTGCATCGAACTGCTGCGCTAGAAACTTCGCATTGCACCCATCCTTAGAGCACCGGTTTCCAAGGCATAGGGCCGCCACGGCCTCCGACGCTCTCGCGATCACAATCCTCGGAGCATCTGCAAGAAATTCGTTCAGATTGCGCGCGGTCTGTATGCGTTGCGAGAGAAACTCATTGCGAGTCGACGGCATCGCTTACCACAATCTAATCCGCGGCTCGCCACCCTCAAATTTTCACTCTTTGAGCAATGATGCACACACAGAACGCTTCGAGGGGTCTAATATTGCTGCTCGAACCCAATCCCGAGCACGAAGGGAATCTGCCATGCAACCTGACCCCATGTCCACCATGAACTCCTGTTACGGCGACAGCTGCGAGTGTGTTCCCGACGAAGTTACCGACGCCGTATATAGAAGCCTCAGCCACATTCCCACCGGCGATCGTCATGCGCAACGACGCGATGCGCGCGCCGAAGTTCTGGCTTCGCTGATGGCCGATCAGGGCTGGCGATTTTGTCCGTGCTTTCCGATGCTGCGGTCGGAAGCGCATGCCCGCATCTTCGATCTGGTCCACACCAACCTCGCCAACCGCCTAGCGCAACGAGCTGCGCTCGAAAGGGTAGCCTAGGTCGGGGATGGACATTTTTGTCGCGCTTTAAGTACCGCCAATTCGCACTACTCTCGTGTACACTAAGCTCGTGAAGAATATTACTCTGAGCGCCGATGAGAACCTCATTGAGCAGGCACGTAAAGCCGCAGTCGAGCAGCACACCACGCTTAATGCTGCCTTTCGACTCTGGCTTGAAGACTTCTCCGGTCGCGCGGACCGAGCGCGCAGGTTCGACGAGTTGATGCAGCGCCTGAAATATTTCAGCGTAGACCGCAAGTTCACCCGAGAAGAAATGAATGAGCGGTAAGGTTTTCTTTGATACCAATATCTTCGTCTATGCCAACGACCGCACCGAACCTCGAAAACAGTCCATCGCGCTGGATCTGATTCGCGACGCCACGATCGACAGCACTGCCGTCATCAGCTATCAGGTTATCCAGGAATTCTTCAACGCGGTCTTGATCAAGTCGCGCCGCAAGATGGCCTACGAGGAGGCCACACTCTTCCTTGAAACTGTCTTCCGTCTCTTGCCAACTGTGCCGTCCTCGGTTGCACTCATCGGCGAAGCGATACGCATTCAGGAGCGCTACCGTTTGAGCTGGTACGACAGCCTAATCGTCTCCGCCGCCCAACAAGCCGGGTGCCACACCCTCTACTCCGAGGATTTGCAACACGGCCAGCAATTCGGCCCCGTCATCGTTAAAGATCCTTTCCGCTAGACCCCGCGGCGCACCGTCCAATCGCCCGGCAGCATCCTACAACCTCTAGCGTGCACCCAATACCAGAAGAAGGAATGCCAACCCATGCCCACCAAAGCCTCGGAAATGCAGTATCGCTCGCTCGGCATCACCGGAGAAAAAGTCTCCGCCATCGGCCTTGGCGGGTGGCATCTTGGCATGCCGACTGTCTCCGAAGAGCTTTCGATCCGACTGGTCCGCACCGCGCTCGATCGCGGCATCAACTTCCTCGATAACTCGTGGGACTACTTCAATGGCCTTTCCGAATTGCGCGTGGGCAAGGCACTGAAGGATGGCTATCGGCAGAAGGCCTTCGTAATGACCAAGATCGACGGCCGCTCCAAGAAGGAGGCCGCAACGCAGATCGAGCAGTCGCTGCTCCGCCTGCAGGTCGACCACATTGACCTCGTTCAGCATCACGAGATACTCCGCTTCGAAGACCCGCACCGCATCTTCGACAAAGAGGGCGCGCATGCGGCGATGCTCGAAGCGCGCAAGGCCGGCAAGATTCGCTACATCGGATTCACCGGCCACAAGGATCCGCAGATCCATCTGCACATGCTCGAGGTCGCACGCGAAAACGGCTTTCACTTCGATACGGCGCAGATGCCGCTGAACGTGATGGACGCGCACTATCGCTCGTTCGGCAAACTGGTTGTGCCTGAGTTGATTGAGCAGGGAATCGGCGTGCTCGGAATGAAGTCGATGGCCAACGGCATCATCCTGAAGTCGAAGATCGTCACTCCGATGGAGTGCCTGCACTACGCGCTCAGTCTGCCGACTTCGGTGGTCATTACCGGCATCGATTCGATGAAGATTCTCGAACAGGCCTTCCGTGCCATCCGCACGCTGCCGTCGTTTACCGAGAAGAAACGTGCTGCGTTACTCGACCGCACCCGCAAAGCAGCCGCGACCGGTCAGTGGGAGCCATTCAAAACGTCGTCCATCTTCGATGGCACAGCGACCAACGTAAAGTGGCTTGGAGAAGAGCCAACCCGCCTGCAGAACCTGATGCCAGAATAGCCGCTGGACATGCGGGCAGCAGATTCTGTGTCATGAATTGCGTCGCGCTCAATCCCGTGCCTTAAAATCGGTTGAAGTTGGAGGCATGAATATGCTGCCGAGCGGCGAACCAGGCATCGAGAAATCGTGCCACCTCGCCGTTTTCCATGTTGCTCCTCATCTCTTCATTGCGCGTCAAACGAACGCGGATCACGCTGAACTATTGCGCTGGCTTGGCCGTGTCACCCGTCTTACGTTTCTTGCGCAATACCTTCGCGGAGTGTCGCGATCTCCGCGACCTGTGGGTGGAGCGATGCACACTCGATGCATCCGCCTCCGCAACGGATTGCACCTCCGTCCGAATCACGGGCGCAACCATCGGCGTGACACCCGGAGCAGCAGCAGACGGCGCAGCCACGACCGGTATAGTCAGCAACTCATCACGCCACTCCAGCGTGCTTTCGTTTGCGTGATCGAATTCCACAGACGATCCTACAGTCCCGCCTTGCACCTTCACGGAAGCTCCATTCACCGTAACTCCGGTTGCCGTTCCGAACCGCCAGCGCACAATCACTCGCGCCGCATTGCCAGAAATCTTCAGCGACCGCCCGGAGCGCTCGACTACGCGACCTTCAAAATCGGTAATCTTCGCATTGCCCTCGCCAGCCCCGATCACCTCATACACGCGCCGATTGTCCAGCGACTTCACCGTTGTGTTTCCACTCTCTTTCTGCGGCACCAGCGTCATCACATCCTCGGGAATCTTCGGCACCACCGCGCCCGCACGCACCCACACCGGGATCACGTCCACGGGAGCATCGGCGACCACCACCTTGCCGCCCTCTACCTGTGTGCCATTCCAGTAATTTACCCAGTCGCCCGCAGGCAGATAAACCGTCCTCTGCGTTCCCTCATCGATCACCGGGGCGACCAGAAAATCCGGTCCGAACAGGTACTCATCTTTCGCCGAGCGCGCGCGAACATCGTCCTGATAGTTAAGCACCAAAGCCCGCATCAATGGCATGCCCGTCTTCGCCGCCTCTTGCGCCGCCGCGTAGCGATACGGAAATAAGCTCATATGCAACACCGCATACTTGCGATAGATATCCAGCGCCTCATGCCCACCCGCGGGTTCGTTTGAATCGAAGTCCCATGGCCCGATATTCTTTGACGACATCACCTCCATTAACGGCGAGAATGCCGCATATTCCGTCCATCGCTCCAGCAGTCGCGCATTGGGAGTATCCGCGATGCCTTCATATCCGCCCAGGTCCGCACCCCACAGCGGCATACCGCTCAACCCCGCGCCCAGCCCCGCGGTGACCACCGTTGGCAACCCATTCAGCGGAGAGAAGCTTGCCTCATTGTCCCCACCCCACAGAAAGCCGATCCCATTCGCGCCGACGGTCACACTGCGCGACAGCAGCACGCCATTGCCCTTCAGGTCTTTCTGGATCAACTCCTCGACGGCATTGTTGTACAGCACGCTATAGCGATTTCGCATCACGCGCGCGTCGGTGCCGTCGGCGAACTTCACATCGCCGAAGAAGTTGCCCTCGCCATCATCATCCTTGAACCCATCCGCGCCTGCCGCAATCGCCTGTCGCACCTGATCCTGCCACCACTGCTTTGCCTTCGGATAGGTGAAGTCGATCATCGATCCTTCCCCCTTCCACCAACGCCCCACGTACGGACTGCCATTCGCATTCTTCACAAATAAATTCTGGTCCGCAGCAAACTGATAGTTGTCCGCCAGCGGCGCAATTTTGCCCTCGAACCCCGCTTCTTTCGGCGGATCGGATTTGGAATTGATCCACGGCGTATGCCACAGCACCAGCTTGTAGGCGTTGTCGTGAATGTACTTCACCATGCCCGGCGCGTCGTCGAACTGCTTCGAATTGAATTTGTAATCGTTATAGGCCGTGGACCACGGCGAGTCGATTAGGATCACGCTGGCCGGCAATCCAAGCGCGCGAGTCTTATCGACATCCTCTTTCACCTGCGCCTCGTTCTGGTGATAGTCGCGCGCCTTCCACGGCGCGAAAGCCCAATACGGCGGCACGATCGCGCGTCCGGCCTGCGCCGTAAACTTTTCCAGAATTCCGGGAAACTCCGGCCCCGTAAACAACACAATCCGCATCTTCGCCGACGCGACATCCACCACAATCTCGCTCTTATCGGTTGCATTCAGGTCGAACGTCGCTTCGCCGGTCGTGTCTACCCACAGGCCGTATCCCGACGTACTCATGAAGAAAGGAATCGGCTTGTAACTCGACGTACCCTTCACACCCTCGTTGTCGACGGAGAGATTCTTCACCACCGTATGTGCGTGGTTCAGCGCGTCGAAGCGCTCGCCCATGCCAAAGTAGCTCGCCGCATCGCGCACAGAAAAGCGCCAGTAGCCGACCTCCCACGCGACGCTGGTGATCTCCACCACGCCGGGCGCAATCTGCCGGAGATGCAGCTTGTCGGTTCTCACCGGATCGCCATTGAAGTCAAAATCATGGATGAGTAGCTGCGCAGCCGCAGCGGTCGCATCTGCGCTGGCGCCGCCCGCTTTACCGGGCACGGTAAACGCAACGGTATCCACGTTACGCCTCACCAGCCCGTCGATTGCAGCCTCGGGGACGCGCACCATATGCGTTGCTCCGGGCAGTTGCTCCACATCCTGCGCCGCCGCGCTTCCCAACCCGAGTGCCAGCCCCAGCGCAACCGCAACCATCCCCCGATCCTGCATTGACATCCCTCCACGCCGTCAAAACGAAGGCGACCACCTCCAACAATAGCTGAAATCGGCGCCTTATTTCGCGCAGCAAAAAGGCCCCCACTCGGGGGACCCTTTTTCGTTCCACTTGCTCGATCATCCACCATTCACGAACAGATTACGTGGTCGCTGCATGCTTCAACTGCGCAGCATAGCCGGCCTCGAAAGCTGTGCGATATGCAAACTGAGCGCTGCCCTTCACCGGGGGGTGCAGATACCGGAACGAAGTTGTGGCAATGACCTTGCGCTTCGTGAGCGTATCCAGCATCGCGCTCTCGATTCCATCACGGAATCCCTGCTGTGCCTGCTCGGTGCCTGCAGGCGGAGTGTTCCACTCCTCGGTTGCAGTCTGGGTTGCGCTTTTCTGTGTTGCATTCCCCGCTGGGGAATTCTGGGCCAGCGTCATAAACGGAACGCTGCTCATAATCGCCACTGCAATCAGTGGTGTTGCGATACGGGTTAGCTTGCTCATAATGTCCTCTAAATCCTGCGGGGCGGGTGTAAAGCCCGCAGGTAAGACGGAGCATACGCCCGGCTCGGAACGAGTTGCTGTGACAGTTATCACAGCTACATATTCGATAATCCGGAGCGCATTTCTTCGTTGAAAGACGGCTTGATCGACTCCAGGGTCCGCATCATCTCCCCGACGTAAGTCTCCCGCCGCTCCATCAACTGCGCCGTCGGGACCGCGTAGTCTCCCTCAGCGACCCGTTGCAGCAGCCCTTCCGAGGCCAGCAATTCCGCCGTTCCATGCAGGTCATCCACCGGTGTGTTCATATACTGCGCGTCGCGCGGATCCAGCAGCCACACCGGTTCCCCCGCACCCAAAACCCCGGACAGCCAGTAGACTTTTGCTGCCAGAAAACTCTTGCGCTGGCCCTCGGACGTATCGTTGAAGACGAACTTCTTCTGTCGCGCGCTGTAGTACCGCGTCGTCAACGGCACCGGCTGCCGATTGCCGCTCTTCACCAGTTCCAGTTGTGCCTGGTCCATCGTCTTGCGGATTGCGTTGTAGATAAAACCCTCCGCAAATGGCTGCTCCGGCGCGGCCACAATGTCGCGGAAGGTCACCGTCATCGACGCCGCGATTTTCGCGTGCAGCACGCTCTCGCCGCCGTCCTCCAGACGCACCTCGCCGTGCACCAGCGACGTGTCCGCCCCTGAGGTCGACTCGTGGAACGGCCAGCCAAACTTGCCAAAGCTCAGCGGAAGCCCATGCAGCGTCAGATAGCAATCCGGCCGCGGGTTCTTCAGCCGCTTAGCCGCCTCAGCCAGGTATGCCCGCACCTCATCCCGCAGATCAGCGCGGCCAAACTCAAACGCCTGGCTCAACTCCAGAAGCTGCGTTTTCGCCGGATCGGACGCCAACGCCAACGTAAACTTTGTGGTCAGCCCGCCAGAATATTTTTCCCCTGCCTCACTCGAAACCACCACCAGCCCGGCCGCTTTCGCCGCCGCTTCCAATTGCACTGCCAGAACTTCGCCCGTCATGCCTGCCTCTTCCTTATCGTGCTGCTGTCTAAACCACCACACCCAGTCTACGCAACTGGTCGCATTTACATCCGCCGGTGGGTCAGTTCCATGACGTCGATGATCTGCCGCAAGGACGCCGCGCGGTCCATTCGTGGTCTAAATATCCATTGTGCGCCGAAGTGTGAGTCCGAAACGCATCTCTGCGGCACATCGACTTTTCCCCAATCACATGTGACGACGGTCACCGCGAAACCCGCATAATACGAGCAAGATGTTTCCAGAAGGTTGGTGACGCACGGCGAAAGTTCACCAGCAATCCGCTCCCGACGGAGGAAGCTCTGATATCTTTCACGAGTTCCCCCAGGACTTCCGCTCGGAGTTCCATGTACTGATGAATGCACCACGCAGTAGATGTACTGATCAATGCAGCAAGCAGTAAACGTACTGAGAATGCAGTAGTCGTAGTTGTACTGACCAATGCAAGCGCAGTTGTACTGATGAATGCAGCAAGCAGTAAATGTACTGATGAATGCACCATGCAGTAGACGTGCCGAACATGTAAGGCAACAAATCAGAACAATTTGAACGCGACCACCGCGATGTGGCCGCGTTTGAGTTTAAGTAACCTGATCACCGCGTAATCACGCCCAGCGTAAGCTGAGTGCCGCTCTCCAGCGAGATGTTCCGGCCAAACGCAGTCAGCGTGCCAGAAGCGTTCGCCACTGCCGTATTCGACAGCATCACTCCAGGCATCGCAGTCGCGCGCGCTGCCGGAGACGTCCTCTCGCCGGCATCCACCACACGCTGGTTCGCCGCCGGGGTCGTCGTTCCCCCGAGCGATCGCGTGTCGGCGGCCACTCCGCCAATCGAACTCCCAACGGGATCTCCCATCGAAGGCAACGTCCCTCTCGTATCAGTCGCGGTCCCTCCCAACGGTCCGTCGATCGAAGGCACGGTCGCGCCAACCGTCCCCCCCATCGAAGGAACGTTAGCCCCTGGCAACCCGCCTCCACCCAGCCCCCCGCCACCCAGGCCCGCGATGGATGCGGGGGAATGGG
>JANYLK010000177.1 GCA_025357875.1 Granulicella sp. | reverse complement strand
AAGCGGAGGGATCTGCTTCTGTACTCGCTCCACCTCCGGTAAACGAAGCCGACCGAGCCGAATACATCCGCTTCCTTATCGCCGCCGTCCCCGGCCTCTCCCTCGACGGCCGCCGCATCGTAGTCGACTGTGCCAACGGAGCCGCCAGCGCCATCGCGCCACAGCTTTTTGCCGAATTGAATTCCAAGGGAGGCGGCGAAGTCATCCTCACCCACGCCAGTCCGAACGGCCGCAACATCAACGAGAACTGCGGCGCCCTTTATCCCGCGATCGTCGCCGCCGAGGTCGTCGCACAAAGAGCTTCGATGGGCATCACCTTCGACGGCGACGCCGATCGCGCGCTCTTCGCGGACGAACACGGCAAAGTGGTGAATGGGGACGCCGTCCTGCTCCTCGCCGCCCGCCATCTCAAGGCCCTCAACCTCCTTAGCAACGACACCGTGGTAGCCACCACCATGTCCAACATGGGCCTCGAAGCCGCACTCAAGCGCTCGCAAATAAAAATGCTCCGCGCCCCGGTCGGAGACAAGTACGTCCTCGAACAAATGCTCTCAACCGGAGCCGCCCTCGGCGGCGAACAGTCAGGCCACATCATCTTCACCGGCCGCAGCACCACCGGCGATGGCCTGCTCACCGCGCTTCTGCTGCTCGACATCATCCACCACAGCGGGCAGACGCTGGCCCAACTCACCGCAGACCTCAAGACCTTTCCCCAGGTGATCGTCAACGTGCACGTCCGCGAGAAGCGCCCACTCGACCAAATCCCAACGGTCTGCGAAGCAATCGCCGCGGCTCAACTCGCGTTAGCCGACTCCGGCCGCGTCGTCATCCGCTACTCCGGCACCGAAGCCCTCGCCCGCGTCATGATCGAAGCCGAATCCGAATCACTGATGCAGCACCACTCCCAAGCCATCGCCAACGCCATCCGCGCCGAACTCGGCGTCTGAGCGCTGCCGGGTGGGATATTCGCAAGAGCAAGCCGCCCTTCTCGACCAAACTCAAATGCTCGGGTGCCCCATCCATCGCAGCTTCATCGCGATGGGTGGGATGTATACGGCGCGCGCTGGAGAATTTTTCCTCAGCTAAACCTGATCCATCAACTGTTTCAACGGTGCGTACGCAATCTTTGGAATGACCCGATTTCTCTAGTTGCGTTACTCTGTCTCATCGAAGAGAACGCCGAGCCAAACATGACCTCAATCGCCCTCCAATCCTTCGCCACTCACTACACCGCAGCCTGGTGCAGCCAAAATCCCGCCGCCGTCGCCGCCCACTTCTCCCCCACTGGCTCCCTCGCCATCAACGGCTCCGTCTCCGACGGCCGTGCCGCCATCACCGCAGCCGCGCAAGACTTCATGTCCGCCTTCCCCGACATGCAGGTCCTGATGGACAACCTCGCCATCCACGACGACCACCACGCGACTTATCACTGGACTCTTATCGGCACCAACACTGGACCCGGCGGCACCGGCCATCGAATTCGTATCACTGGTTATGAAGAATGGCGCTTTGGCCCAGACAACCTGATCATCGAATCTGACGGTCATTTCGATAGCGATGAATACCAGCGGCAACTCCAACAAGGCTTCAAAAATTGATGAGCCGTCCCCAACCGTCACCAGCCCAAGAACCTTACCGCTTGAGAAGTAGGCCTATAGTCGCAGTTGGATAAAGACAGAATCCGCCAGCCTCAGGCTTGTGTCTTCAAACGCTCCAAAGAAACCATAACTCCAGCATTTTGAGGATCCTAAAAACTATCTCCTTCGTTTTTAAGGATCTTGAAAAATATTTCGACTCGGAAGTGGTTTATTTAGAGAATTATGCGTAAATCGATACCCTGGAAGGTACGCCATGCCGACAACAGTTCCGCACCTCAAGCGTGACCCCAAACGCCAGGTTTTGACGGACAGCGCTGCTGCCCAGGAGCCCTCAGTAAAGTTATCCTTCAATCAGCCCCCATGCCACGGCCAACACATCCCGCGCCGCTCACAGAATCCGACATCCTCGCCGCTCTGCGCGATTGCTACGATCCCGAGATCCCGCTCAACATCGTCGACCTCGGCCTCGTCCACTCCATCTCTAGCGCGCCCGATCCCGATGCTCCCGGCGCCGGCATCCCGGGCGTCCCGCCGAAGCAACGTGTCACCATCACGCTCACTCTTACCTCCATCATCGAAGCCGAGGACACACCGCTCATCGCGCATATACAGAACCGCCTCGCCGCCTTCGAAGCCATCAGCCACACCGATGTCACTCTGGTCCGCGAACCTGCGTGGAACCCCGGACGCATATCGCCCGAAGGCCGCGCGCGCCTCGGCAATCTACTAACATCAAAGAAGCCTGCGAATGCCCTCGTCCAAATCCAAACTCGCCCCACCAAAACCTAGCCTCGTCCCACCTCGCACACTCCCGCGCGATCTGCTTAAGCTCACATCCTTCCCGATCCATCCCTTCGACGAGGTGCACGGCGTCGACACCAGCGGCCTCGTCCCAGCAAAGAACCTTATCACCGGCCACGCGAACGACGAGCACGTCACCGCCTACTACGGCGTCGCGCCCAGCATCCTCCGTACCCTCATCGACCAGTGGCGCGAGACAATTCCGCCTCATCCAATCTCCAGCTACACTTTCATCGATATCGGCGCCGGCAAGGGTCGCGGCCTTCTAGTCGCCAGTGAATATCGGTTCCGCAAAGTGGTCGGAATTGAACTCAATCCCGAACTAGCCGCGACTGCCCGCCAAAACGTCGTGCTCTGGACTCGCGCCCACGCCGACGATTCCACCGCCCCGAGCCTTGCAACGATCGAAGTCGTGGAGCAGGATGCGCTCGACTTCGAGTTTTCTCCCAAGCCAACACTCTTGTTCCTCTTCCATCCATTCGAGGCGCCTGTGCTGAAGCAGCTTCTCCGTCGCATTGAGACTCAGTTCGCCAAGCGCCCAGACACCTTGGACATCCTCTATGTCAACGCCGAGTGCGCCGACGTCTTCGATCGCAACCCAGCCTTCACTCAGCTCTTCCTCGACAACGTCAAGATGTCGCCTGAGGACCACGCCGCAGACCTCGCCGCCATCGCCAAACAAAAAGAATACGGTTCCACCGGCGACGAAGAGTGCGCGATCTACCGCTACACCGGCCGCGCCAAAGGACCCATCTTCACACCCGCGGCTTAACCTCAGAACAGTCTTCAACCGGTCGCGGCTGCAGATGAATCACGATTGCGCTTATGAGCCACTAGCCACAACACAAATTTGGCACAGCACCGCTGCTTGAGACCGAAGGCTGAGAAGACCACCGAAAATGCTGTCCCCGCAGACCTCATAATTGGTTTGATCAATCGTGATGGTTCCAGTTGTCTTCCAATTTCCGAGTCTTAGACGAGCGAAGATAGTTCCATTGCAACTTACGGTCATGTCACCGGACCACCAACTCACCGAGGCTGATTCAAAGACATTCATTTGGTTTTTCTACAACCGGGCTTAGGAACAGGTCCGAATTCATCTACTTAGTTCCGGAGCCGCACTATTAAACCCCGATCATCGCCCTCACCGTGCTCCATATAAATCTCGCCGCCAGCCATCTTTACTACGCTCTCGAACCGTTCCCCCCACTCGACCAGCACCAGAGAATTGTCGTACCCCGCCATCTCCTCTAAACCGAGTACCGCGATCTGCTCCTCTGTCTCCAGCCGATAGAGATCCAGATGAAACAGTCGCACCTTTGTTCCTACGTATTCATGCACGATGGTGAACGTTGGGCTGGTTACCTCATCCTCCGCGGCCGCGCCCAGCGCCGCTGCAATCCCCTTCACCAGCGTCGTCTTCCCCGCACCCACCTCGCCGCGCAGAACCACTACAAGCGGCGGTCGCAGCATCTCCGCAATCCGCTCGCCCAACTCCAACGTGCCCTCAACCGACCTCGTCTTAAACCGTCTCTCCCTCACGCGTGTACCCCGCAAATCCAGGTCATCCCATCCTCGTCCTTCGTCCGATACCGAAATGCATCCGACAGATGCGCAATCGTATCCGTCGCGAGAACAGTATGCTCATCCCTTGCGCGCGCCGCCTCGCCGTTGCCTGTGACGCAACAGTCCGCCGCCAGTCCATGCAAATAGACCGCCGCTTCCACTGCCCGCGCCACGTCGTAAGGAATCTGCGCCAGCATTGCCGCCACAATCCCCGTCAAAATATCTCCGCTTCCACCCTTTGCCATCGAAGGATTGCCGCTTGTATTCACCGCCACCCGCCCATCCGGATGGGCCACCAGTGTCCTCCATCCCTTCAGCACCAGCGTCACCTTATGCTCGGTCGCAAACTGCCGCGCCAGTCCAACACGATCTGCCTCAACGTCATTTACCGTGATTCCCATCAGCCTCGCCATCTCGCCTGGATGCGGCGTCAACACCATCACCCGATCCTCGCCATTCAGCAAATGCCTGCATCCTTCAAATGCATTCAGCGCATCCGCATCCACCACCATAGGTAGCTGCGCCGTTCCCACAAAACTTCTGGCAAATGCGCTCGCCTCCCCGCGCGTCGACAGCCCAGGTCCGAACGCGATCACGCTAATTCTCTTCTCCCGGATCATGGTTCCCAGAGCATCCGGCGCGAGGTTCTCCATCGAAACCGCACGTTCTTTGCCTTCATGCATGGGCGCCATCATGAGCTCTGGCGCAATCGCCGCAACCAGATTGACTACACTCTTCGGCACGGCTGCGGTCACCAGTCCCGCGCCTGCTCGCATCGCCGCCAGCGAAGCCATCGCCGGCGCGCCAGCCGTCCCATAGCTTCCGCCGACAACCAACACATGGCCAAAATTGCCCTTATTCGAATTCACGTCGCGGGGTCGTTCTGCAATCACCTTCGATGACCCCGCCCAACTCAACCCACCATCCAAAATTACTGCCTCATCCGGCGATCCAATCTCCGCTACCACCACCGGCCCAAAGGTTCCACTCGTCAGATGTCCAAACACATGTGCCTTCTTCGGAGCGGTAAAAGTCACCACCGCATCCGCTCGATAGGCTCCCTCCACCTTCTGTTCTAGCGAGTCTGCGTCCCACCCGCTCGGCAAATCCACCGCCACTACCGGCGCAGTCGCCTTCGTCACAAGTTCCCGCATAGCCGCTGCCAGCCCTCGCAGTGGAGGCTTGAATCCTGTCCCAACCACCGCATCTACAATCAGATCCGCCGACTCAAAAGCCTCACCCACGCCGGCTAGCCCTGCCTCATCGACCACCTCCCGCAGTTGAACGCCGCCGGCATCCTCGGATAGCCGCAGCAGAGCCTCTGCTGCGTCGCCCTTCAGCTCCTCCCTCCGCCCCAGCAGCAGCACCGTTACGCCGGCTCCCGCCCCGGCCAGCAACCGTGCCGCCACTATTCCATCCCCACCGTTATTCCCCTTGCCGCACAACACCACAACACGCTTCGCCACCGGATACTGCCGCAGGCAGAAGCGACCCACTGCCGCGCCTGCATTCTCCATCAGTGTCTTCAGTGGAACGCCGAATTTTTCGGCCGTCCGCCGGTCCGTCGCTCGCATCTCCGCCGATGACAATATCTGCATGAGTTCCCTCTTAGGTGTTTTCCTGCGGCACGCCAAATGTAGAACGCGAACCGCCGGCCACTGGAAGCCCAGTGAACCTTAACCCAGCCTTAAGTCTAACGCCTTGAAGCGTATAGCTATCAGGGCAACCCACCATTGCGTAAAAGTTGCGCGAAACACTGCAGGAGCAACCAGTGTTCACTCGTATGCAGTCAGGAGGGTTGTTATGACAATTACAAATGTAAAAGGTATGGTTGCTAAGTTTATGATCACGGGCCTCGTCGCCACAGCCTTCACGCTCGGAAGCACCGCAAAAGCGGATGCACAACAGTTCGGGGTCGCCGTTCAATTTGGCCATCCCGCCTACGTATCCAATTATGACGGCTATGGCCAATATCGCGATGGCTACCGCCAGGATCGTGACGGCTACCGCCAATACCGCGACGGCTACCGGGTTGGCCGCGACGACTACCGCCGTCAGGATGAGTTCCGTGAACGCCAGGAACGCGCAGAGTACCTACGACGCCAGGAATACATCCGCCACGAGCAACACGAGCAATGGGAGCGCTACCACGGTGATGATCGCCCCTACGGCTATCGCTAACTCATAAAAATTACCAGACGTTCCCGAGGGCCGGTTGCGGGATCCATTCCGCACCGGCCTTCCTGTTTCCAGCTACAGTGCAGGGCTGACGCCTGAAACTCGCCTGCCGGTCGTAAAATGGTGTTTGTCCGACCGGTCACGTCTTTCTTTCCAGCGCCGCCGTCTGAACAACACGTCCTCTTATGCGCCTTCGCTCTGTCACCTTATTTGCCCTCGTCCTGCTTCCGCTTGCCTGCACCGCGCAGACCAAACCCGGCGACCCGATGCCGCCCAGAAGCTGGGTCGATGAAGATACCGGCCATCGCATCTGGCGGCTCAGTGACGAAGTAAACTCCGGCGGCTTCTACTTCAACGTCAACGCCTTTACCCCAGACGGCAAGCAGATGATCTACACCGCGCCTGACGGAATCCACGTCATGGAAATGGCCACGCGCGCGACCAGGTTGCTCGTCCCAAATCCGCCGCGCGCAGAAGGTACGGCCGATGGTTCAGGCAGTCGGACCCCAGGCATGGTTCACGCGCTTGTCGTCGGCCACAAGACCAACAGCGTCTTCTTCACCAAAACCGATGCCGCCGGCGTAACTGCGGTGTACAAAGCGGACACCAACTCGGGGGAGGTTAGAAAACTGGTTAACCTCCCAGCCAGGCGCACCATCGTTAGCGTAAATGCCGACGAGACCCTCGCAGCCGGTACCTACATCGTCGGCGACGCAGCTGGTAAGGAATACGGTTCAAATGTTCCCGCGCCCGCGCAACCCGCCGGCGCTGCGGACAATAAAGTCGCCAGCGCGGTCCAGGGGCCGCACTATCAGCCGACCAACAAGGGCGCGATGATGGAAGCTCGCCTCGCCGCTCGCCTTCCGCTGGTGCTCTTCACAATTCGATTGGAGCCCGGCCCCAACGGCCAGAAGCCCGGCATAATCACGACGCTGCTTCATTCCACCGACTGGGTCAACCATCTGCTCTTCTCCCCCACTGATCCCACCCTCCTGATGTACTGCCATGAAGGTCCATGGCAAAAGGTGGATCGCATCTGGATGATTCATACCGACGGCACCCACAACACACTGATCCACAAGCGCACCATGGTCAATGAGATTGCCGGCCACGAGTTCTGGGGTCTCGACGGCGAAACCATCTGGTACGACTGGCAGCCACCCAAAGGCGAGGACTTCTACGTTGCGGGCTACAACCTGAAGACCGGTGCCCGGACCGCGTATCACTTGCAGAGAGACGAGTGGTCAATTCACTTCAACCTTACCAAGGACCTCGATATGTTCACCGGCGACGGCGGCGATCCCGGCCAGGTAGCGCGTGCTAAGGATGGTGAGTGGATCGAGCTGTTCCGTCCACAAATGCTAAACGGGGGAACTGGATCGTTGAACTCGCCGACATTCTGGCAGCCTGGCGTGTTCCACTCCGAGCATCTCGTTAACATGTCCCACCACTATTACCGCGAGGAGCCAAACGTCCGCTTCTCACCCGACAAGAAACTGGTCATCTTCACCAGCAACATGTTTGGCCCCAGCTATGTCTTCGGAGCCGAGGTCGATAAGGCAGTCAATCCACCTGCCAACGACGTTGTCTCAACTCCAACCCTCGCAAAGAAGTTCAATCCGGTCGACCCTCCAAACAGCAAAGGACCGATCGTCCCCCGAATCGCTCGACCCGCGCCCGCCATATAGCCCTTCGGGTGGAAGAATTTATTATTTGCGAAATATGGGCCAAATTCACGTGTCAACCCCCAAAATGGCCTATGTCGTTGATTCAAATATAAATAAACTTGGCCGAGAGTTATGGTCAATCCGTTATAATAGAGATAGAGAGTAAATAAAGAAAGTTGGCCCCGAGCGACGAATCGCTACGGGGCCTTTCTGTTGCTACGAGCGGAGGCAATAAGACGTTTACAGTCAGATATTTGCAGTGAACATTCAATAAATTTGCCCAAAAATGGAGAAGCGTCAACATAACCCGTGCAGATGCAGAAATTTAGCGGTAAGTCGTTTAGAATCTTATTTTTGCAGATATCTACGATCGCTTAACATAACATTCTAAAAGACTTTTCGCCAAGGTACCACCGGGGAGGGAGGGGTGCCATGATCGCAGGTTCGACTCAGCTGACAACACGCTTGTTGCCTCTACATCGCCTTGGCACGAAAGTTGCAGACCATTCGCCAAAGTGGAATGGTGCTATCGGGCACGCAATCAGTAGCTTTGGAGCAGGAGATTTCCGATGATCCTGCAGCGCCGTGCGTCCATATTGGTTTCGTGTCTTGCATTACCGTTTGTACTTGCGTTCTCCGGTTGCAGTTCGCTGAAGTCTATCGCGATCCTTCCCGTCCCCGGCTCGGAAGTTCTTACCGGAGTTGGCCAGACGGCCCAGTACAGTGCGTTCGGACAGAGCCAGATGGGCAACGACATACCGACCACCACCAACATCACAACCTCTGTGACCTGGTCGGTCAGTAACCCCTCGGTTGCCTCAATCAATTCGTCCGGACTCGCGACCGCCCTCGGAGCGGGATTTACCCAGGTGACGGCGGAGTCTGGCGGATTCATCGCAACCTCGGATCTTACGGTCACACTCCCCACTACAAATCCTCCATCTGGGGGAAGTGGTGGTGGTTCGTCATCCGGAATCACGATTAACGTTAGCCCCGCCACCGTGACTGAGACGTTCACTGGCGAAACAACTCAATTCATTGCCACCGGCAATCTGACTGGAACAGGAACTCCGCAGAACCTCACCAACCAGGTTCAGTGGATCTCGAGCAATGTGCAGGTAGCTACCATCAGCGCGGGCGGCCTGGCCACCGCCACCGGTGCCGGCACAACGACTATTACCGCGCAGTCCGGTGGGATTTCGGCGACTTCCACGCTGACCGTGTCCATCGGCGCGACCACCCCGATAGCGCCGAGCCTGCTCATCATCCCAGGGTCGGTGACGGACACCGGAGGCGGAGTGATCACGCAATTCGTGGCCATCGGGAATCTATCCGGAAACGGAGCAGTCCAAAACCTGACGAATGCGGTGACTTGGATCTCTAGCGACGTGCAAGAGGTCACCGTCACCCAGGGCGGCCTCGCGACATCCGTCTTCAACCCGCCATACGGCACCAGCTACTCGCCTACAATCACGGCGATCGGGTTGACCACAAGCGGCTCGGTGGTCACAGCATCGGTCAACGTCACGGTGCTGTCCTCAACCACAACTGCACCAGTCGTAGTTCCGCCGGTGCTCTCGGTATACGAATTGGGATCTGGAACGGGCTCGGTGACCACCACCAATGGCACGGCACCGCTGATCGCGTGCGGCAACGGTGGAACAGTCTGCGGCGAAAGCTTTACGCAAGGGGCAGTTGTAACCCTGACCGCAAGCCCAGCTACAGGATCGACGTTCGCGGGGTGGACCTCCAACTGCACCGTAGCGACGCCCACCTCTTGCACTATCACAATGTCGAACAACACGAGCGTGGGCGCGACTTTCAACTAGATTCGATGGAGACGTCCACGGTCTCAAACAGCATTGTCTCTGCTTCAAACACGAGGGGTTGCCGCGAAAACAAGCGCGGTGGCCCCTCAAAATTTGTGGAACATAAAGAATGCTCCGGCCACCAGGCATCCGAATGCAGCCGCGTGGTTCCACCGCAGCTTGTCACCGAAATAGAAAACTGAGAACACCCCAAACACAGTCAGCGTAATCACCTCCTGGATCACCTTCAATTGGTCCGGCGAATATGCCCGCGAGCCCATCCGGTTGGCGGGCACCTGCAGGCAATACTCAAACAGAGCAATCAGCCAACTCACCAGGATCACCTTCCACAGCGCCACCTCTTTAAACTTAAGGTGGCCATACCAGGCAAAAGTCATGAAAATGTTTGACCCAATCAGCAAGACGATCGGCAACACACGCGCTTCCATCCACACCCTCCAGAAAACCAATAAGATGCTTTTAGTATGTCTCTTGCTGCAAACCTCGCCCGCATTCAGGATCAAATCGTAAGCGCTTGCCAACGTGCCAGTCGTCCAGAGTCCGAAACGGCGCTCATGGCTGTCAGCAAGATGCATCCCGCCGATGCTGTGATCGAAGCCTACGCCGCTGGCCTGCGCCTTTTTGGCGAAAACCGTGTACAGGAATGGCAGGAAAAGTCCGTACTCCTCGCCCACCTTACAGACATTGATGTCCATCTGATCGGTCCGCTGCAATCCAACAAGACCGCACGCGCCGCTGAACTGTTCAAGGCGATCGATTCGGTTGACTCTCTCAAGGTTGCCACGCGCCTCAACTCGTCTGCGGCCGCGCTCAACAAACAGCTTCCCATCCTGATCGAGGTCAAACTCAGTCATGAGGACTCCAAGCACGGCATCTTGCCCGCCGAACTCCCTGCGTTGCTTTCGCAGCTGGCGTCACTCGAATCGCTCCAGCCCGCCGGCCTGATAACAGTTCCACCTTGGTCTGAAGAGGCAGAACTGTCGCGCCCCTACTTCCGCGAACTCCGCCGCCTGCGCGATGCATCACTCGTCGCGTGTCCGACGTTGACGCAGCTATCCATGGGCATGTCCAACGACTTCGCCGTGGCGATCGAGGAGGGCAGCACCTGCATCCGCATAGGCACAGCGCTCTTCGGCAAGCGGCAATATGCAACAGCCACGCCTGCGAACGAATGAGCTCCGATCTCGCACTTCGAGACACCTCGGAAGGGTGCATTCTCCCCGTTCGCGTCCACCCTGGGGCGCGCAAAAACGACATCACCGGAGTTCACGACGGTACGCTGAAGATCTCTCTCACCACCCCGCCCACTGACGGACGCGCGAATGAAGCTCTCATAGCTTTCCTCGCAAAATTTCTTCAGGTTCCGCGGGCTCGCATCACGCTCGTCACAGGCGCCACCAGACGAACAAAAACTCTGCGAATCGCAGCAAAGAGCGCGGCCGAAGTTCAGGCCACGCTCTCAGGATTTCTCTAGCCGATGGATTCTGCGGACTATTTCTCCATCACGTTCGCAGTGGGTGCGATGATCATCGTGTCGCCCTTCTCCGCGGTAACCGTCACACCATCCATGGACACAGTCGCGTACGCCACCGACAGTCCCGTCTTGCCCGCCAGGTGAACATTCTTCATCGAAAGTGCAAGTACGGACGACTCTGGCAGCCCCACAATTGTGCCTGCCGATCCGCTATTTGTCGCGGTCACATTCTCAATTGTGATGTTGTGAAATTTGGGAGTCAGCCGGCCAATTGGCTCGGACGGCACTTCGCCCTCGGGTGCCGCGTGGGGGTAGTACTCAGTAATAAGGATCGCCGTTTTAACATCTTCCATGACAATGTCCTTGTAGGAGATGTTTGAAATATCGTTTCCGCGGTCACGGGCCGACTTGATGCGAATCCCCTGATCCGTGCCTTTGAAGTGGATCCGTTCCGCACGAACGTTCTGCACTCCGCCAGCGACTTCGCTGCCAATTGACAGTCCGTGGCCATTCTCAAACGTGCAATCCGTAATCGTAATATTCTTGCTCGGCGCATCCGGGCCAGGCGAGTTGATCTCTCCACTCTTGATCGCGATGTTGTCATCGCCAACGCTCGAAAACACATGATCGATGAGGATGTTGCTGGAACTGAATGGATCGATTGCGTCGGTGTTGGGCGACTTCGGCGCCAGAACGCGGATGTTGTGAAAGACCAAGTCATCGGAGTAGTAAGGCACAATCTGCCAGAACCCCGAATTCTGCACTGTCACCCCGTCCATCCGAATGTGCCTCGAATGATCGAAAACCACGCCCATTGGCCGCGGATGATTGGTGCCGAGAACGCCAGAATCTTTCACCCCTTTGACATAATCCCACCACACCTTACCATTACCGTCGATCGTGCCCTGACCGTCGATTACGATGTTCTCGGCATTCAGCGAACTCACCAGCGGCTGGATCGTCGGGTGACGCGCAAAGGTGCCCATGGCGTAGTCCGACCGGTCCGGAGATCCAAGTAGTGTCGCGCTCTTTTCCAGATGAAGCACAGTATTGCTCTTCAACAAGATTGGTCCGATCACATAGGTTCCGCCTGGCACCTCGACCGTGCCGCCGCCCTTAGCCTTGGAGCACGCGTCGATCGCCTTTTGCACCGCGGCCGTATCTTTGCTCTTGCCATCGCCCTTTGCACCGTATCTTTTGACGTCGCACACTTTACTGGCGGCTGTTGCGGGGAACGCCGAGACTGCCGTCGCTAGAACTGCACACAACGCTGCGATAGACCGCAACCGAACTACATTCCTCATCTCATCTCCTCGAAAGAAAGCTTCGCAGAAGTTTACGCTATTGGTCCAACCACCCGCTACCCTATTGCGATTAACCGCTCGATTTTGGAAGTAGGCGAATCAACAAAAGGAAAGGCCGACATTTCACGATTCAGGGCGAATGAAGCTCGAGGCTCGGTCATCACCTAAAGACTTTCAACCCCTTTTGCCTTCAGCGGACGTTGGCCTCGAACACGGCGAACCGGCGTTCCAACTCCCATTGCTCAGTGGCCTTTTCGCTGGACTTCATCAGGGTGCCGCAATCTCCGATAGGCGACTCCGCACTGGGACGCTGTCCGGCGCAGACTGAGATCATTCGCGTGAACATATCGGGCTTCTGCCACAGGCTCGTACCAGGTAGAAAGCTGTGCTCGAGCGATGTCCGCGCCATACGTTTCAAATCGGCATAGCCCAGACCCTGGTCTTCGACTGCCCTGGCGTATTCGTGGGTGAGGTCGATGCGCGAGACGCCTTCGTCGTCGGTAGAGAGAGCGACGGGAACGTGCGCAGCCCGATAAGCCGCGAGGGGATGCTCGCGATTCTTGATGCCAAGTATCCCGTCATTTGACGTGAGGTTAATTTCGACCATCACATGCCGGCTGGCCAACTCCTGCAACAGCGCGCGCGGATCGGTTTCGTGCATCACATCCACGCCGTGGCCGATGCGCTCCGCGTGTCCCAGTTCGATCGCTTCTTGAATGTGAAAGCTTAGCCCCTCTGGCGGCACCATACCTGGCGCCAGTTCGCCCGCATGAAGAGAAATATGCACCTTCGGATAAACGCTGTGCAGATAGTCGATCATGTGCATCTGCCGGTTGTACTCGCTCATCGCCATGGAGGCATCTTCCGGCTGCACAAAGTTCAAGCCCACCACGTTGGGGTCGGCGCTCGCTACTTCGAACGCAAGTAGCGTCTGAGCAAAGACCTGCTGCGGCGGAAACGCACGCAGCACTTGGTAAAGATAGCGAATTTTAACGGAGCAGGCGAGAGCGGCGCTCGGCTGGCCGCAGTGCTCGATGCGGCTGCGGGCGGTAAGAGCATCATCCAACTGGTGAACATCTAGATCCACCTCAGTACGCAATCCGCCCGCCAGCAATTGTGTCCGCAGCGCACTCAATTCCGCGGGGGAGGTTCCAGTAGTGTCGCCCTCGGGATCGGACGTCGCGCCCTCATGCGTTGCCGGCCATCCGAGTTTGCTCCACAACGGCGCTAATTCGAAAAAGCTCGGTGTCTGCATGATTTCGAGATACTGCTCGTTCTGCGTAGCTGCGCGCGTAGCAACTTCGTCGAGCCACTCGCCCGTATGCGACTTGTTGATGCCGCTAAACCGGTCGAACGTCGCGAAGAACTGGTCGTGTCCGCTGACTCCTGGCGTTGGCACAAAGCTCCGCATCGAAAACGCATCGATCAAAGCGTCATACAGCTTCTGGTTAGCGAAGACGCCCGCCTCCGCCACTGTACCCTCAGTGCATTTAGGAACCGGCGGGGTATCTTTGCTTACGCCGGAATTCTTCGCGAAAATCAGCTTCGTTGGATCCACGCACAGTCCATCCGCTGCAGCATCCTTTAAGAATGTCTCTGCATAGATAGCGCCCGACAGATGCATGTGGAGATCCGCACCTTTCGGCATGGTGCGAAGGAAGGCATACACGCCTGGATTACCGAAGCCCTTAGCGAGGTCAAAGGCGCGAATGGCGCGAGCTTCTCCCGCCGTAGGACCCGGCATAGCGAAGGAGCTACTTGGAAGTTGTGCGCAGACGATCGGGACGGCGGCAAGGATCAAGACCAGCGCGGGCCGAAACTTCTTGAGTCTACTGCTCTCTCCATGCGACATCGTCATCAGTATCATGTCCTTTTACTATTGGTGGAATTGCCGATGCATAAGCATACTGCGAAGAGCATATGGAGTTAGTAGTATGGGCAGGGTTGGCGGCAGGTGCGAGGGTTGCTATACTTAGAAGGAAGCGTGAATCCGCGAAGTCTGACCTCGTGCGGGAATTTTCGTGCTCTCGCCCGGGCTTCTCTTGGCTGTCCCGACCAGCGTTTCATGCCAAGGCCAGATAGCTCAGTGGTAGAGCGCGGCCCTGAAAAGGCCGGCGTCGGCGGTTCGATCCCGTCTCTGGCCACCACTTTAAACAATTGCTCGCTTGACGCGTACGATGCGCTCTGTTGCAGCGTGATTACCTACTGGCACGCTGGATGGAGAATCATCTAGCTGGTTTTATTTTACGGGAACGTGCAATCTCGTCCCGCGTACCGTTTCGATAGCAATAGGGCCGATCAATCCTGAAGGAAGCAGAGGTGAGTTAGCGCTGTACTTTCGGATATTGGTCCTGGTGTAAGTCTGGGTTGCCGATGGCTGAGCGTCTCCGATAATTCGGTTAGGCCACAGATTCGTCACCTCCAACTCAACATTATTCCGCCCCTCGATAAGACTATCGGTGATGTCAAGCCGATAAGGCATCGCCCACACCGTGCCTGCGTTATTCCCGTTGATGCGCACGGTGCAGACCTCTCTCAGATCCGTCAAGGTTAAAAAGATGCGTTCGTTCGTCACTTTCTTCACATCAGCTTCGGTGCGGTAGGTCGCCGTCCCGGAGAAGTAACGCATTCCAGCGTTGGGCGATTCAGCCCATGACCGAAAATTATCTAATGTCTGGGCGCCTACCGGCGCACCGCGCTCCGTCTGAAATGCGATTGTCCACTGACTCGCGGGAAGATCAACAGACCTGGCCGCATCAACCTGCGCCGCTAACTCTCGGCCATCGGAAAGCTTCAGCCTATATTTCCCAGCATCCGCACGCCCTAGAACGAAGCCGTCGCGCTCGTCCCCTCTCACTTCGACGGATTCGGCCTCTTTGCCGTCCTTCAGCACCTGCATTACATGTACACCCTCAATTCGCGCAAAGACCACGAAGACCGAGCCGTAAGCATCCAAGTGCAGCGGCAATCCAGTCTGTCCGCCTTCAGCCTTGTAGTACATCTGTGGCGAAGTCGTCCCGTCCACCGCGTTCCAGATCTCCGGCGTACGCCCGGTGACGCGAAAACGCGCTACTGCATCCACAGAATGCGCGCTTTTGTTCCGCACAAAGTAAATTTCCGTTGCGCCATCGACGCGATGCACATAGTCCAGTTCCCCAGATCCCTCTTCGAAATCCGGAACGACCTTCAAGGCCTGCAGTCCTGCCCGTCCATCCGCGCTACAAAATACCTGACCCGCTCCATACGGATGCAACCCGGTTCCACACCGGTCCCACAGCGCGTGGGTCAATTGGGAAAACCGCTGCGTCACGTTCCCGTCCACGTTTCCTGTCGGGCTCACAGGCGCCTGCCCCGCGATGCTTCCACCCTGTTCTGCATACTTCGCAAGACGTTCCAGGGCTGCAAGGCTCAGCCTGCGGCCCAGCGGCATCACGATCAATCGATACGCATTCCCCGCAGGCGTTGATACTCCGCCTCCATGCACAGTCAGCGTGCGCAGCAAGGCATCCTCGTCCGTCACGTCATAGTCGTAACCCGGTAGCACGTGGGCTGGATCGTCGCGCTTAAGGCGTACAAAATTCGGTACCATATCGCCATAGAAATACAGCACATCATCCACCGCGTGGCCCTGCTGCAGCAGAAACTGCGACCGGTTGAGGTAAAGGAAGAAAGACTCGCTCTGGTTCCACCAGGTCACATTTGGATTAATATGTGTTCCGGCGAAATATTCATTCCCCGGCAGACCAAACTCCTTGGGAGAGGAGGTGAACTGGTGCCATACCAGGCGATTCATACCCTCAGTCAACGCCTGATCGAATGACGGCTTCAGGTCGGTCGCCAAGGACTCGCTCCACTCGGGCCCGATGCTGGTCATTCCCTCATTCGCGACAAACTCCTTCCCATAAATGTCCGCCGCACTAGCTGCTTCCTTGGTGAAGAAGCGGTCGCCATCGCTTGTTCGATGTTCACCGGACTGCGCCCAATATTCCGATTGCGGTATATCGAGCGAGCGGAAGGTTTCGAGCGCATCCATTGGAGCGCCGTGTGGCCCGCCCGATTCGCATTGTGTGCCCAGGCCATACTTCTTTGCACGTTCCGTAAAGTGATCGTAATGGTCGGTGAGCAAGTCACCCACCGTACGCCGTAGATCATTTAAGAAACGATTGCTTGAAGCACGGTTGTCGACAATGCGTCCAGCGACAATTGGCAGATAGCGAATCAAATCGTACCCGCGCCGCTTGCGAAACTCGTCCGCAAAGCGCGCTGTCCAGTTGGTGCCGCCCACCTCCCAGCTATCGGTCGCAAGGTATTTCAGGGTCGTCTTTAGATAAGGCCGGCTCGCTGCAAGCAGCGGTTCCACCGTTTGATTCCAATAAATGTCGAACGCACCACGATCGAGATAGTCAATCGCCAGTCCCTGCCAGGCGCCACTCGATGTGGATATTCGCGCGTCGGAGTCGGTGTACCCAACGCGCAGAATCTCCCATGTTTCTTTGGCAGGAGGCCGCCAGCTTATGTGTCCACCCTGATCAACCTGTGAGGTAATGTCCGTAACGTCGCCGAGGTCAGCGTCCTCTTCACCTGCGCTCGCCGCTACATCTTCAAGAAGGGGCTCCGAAGGAGGCATGGAGATGCCCGTTTCGACCGCAGCCGTCTTTAGGCGCAATGCGCGGATTGCGGCTCGACCACCACTTGCTTCACCTGGCAATGCAGCGCCGTGCGCCAAAGGATAAGCAAGCACAGCAATCTGACGATAGAACCCATTCTTCATCGGCGGCGCTGCCAGCACGCCGTCGAAGCTCTTACCATCCCTAACCATAGTCCTCGACCAAGTCAGCAGTTTCGAAGCCTGATCCGGCGTCACGCCCGGGCCGCCAAGATTCCATCCACTGGTGATGTTTAGAGTTACTTCAAGATGCAGACGCGCTGCGGTTTCTAAAGCATGAACGTACAATTTCACCCAGCTTGGACTTCCAAAAAGTGGACCAGCCGGAACGTTGTCGTTGCCGTTCTGATTCGATCCGTTCGCATCGACCAGCAGCACGCCGCCAAACCCTTTACCACTCATTTCCGTTAGGTCACGCGTAATCGTCTCTTCCGTGGTGTTACCGTTCAGCCACCACCAGTAACACCGTAACTTTGCTTGGGCAGGTGGCGATATAAATCCGGCTCTCAATGTGGCTTCGGGCGTGCTGGCCAATTGGCCGACGCATGGAATTGAAGATGCCATCCCCAACAATGCGATCAGCGGAACCATATTGCGACGATAAAACCGTATGTCTGAGAAAAGCCTTACAGTAACCGGAAGAATCACTTCTTGCTCGCTTTCGAGGTAACCGACTTACCGGATGCGATCATCTTTCGAAGTAAGCTCTCGCTCGGTTCACGATTGGAATCTATTGACTTGGCTTTGCCATTCATCTAATCAGCCTCCCATTGGAACTCGCTACGGCGTAAGACAAAACACTTCAATTCGGCATCGATCACAACCGCTTCTTGCTTTAATCCAGAAGCGCCCACAGGAGGAGGACCCGCCCGCCGATAACCGCAAGCTAGTCTTTGTACGAGTCCGTTTAGAAGTTGACGCGAGCTGTGAGTTGACCGTACCGAGGATCGTTAACCTGATTCAGCGTGACCAATCCATAGGTCGAACTATTCAGACCCGTGCCAGGACCGGCAAAGTTTGGCCGGTTGCCTACATTGAAAAACTCTCCACGAATTTCGAAGCTCACTCCTTCCTTCAAGATGAACTGTTTAAAGGCGGAGAGGTCCACCTGCGGATAAATTCTTATCCGCTCTTTGATGAATTGCGGGTTGCTTTGGATGGTGTAGCTGTACCGCTGCTTGTAGGCTGGGCTCGACGAGGTAGCGTCGCAAGCGATCACACCTGTGTGTGTTTGGACCAGCGCCCCTGTCGGATCCTCATAGCAGGTGTCGAACATCCGCTGGAAATTTCGCAGTGCTCCCGCCATCGGGTCGCCAATTATGTCTACGCCAGCAGGCGCGCCAATCAGGCTTCCATTTTGAGCACGTATAACCGTGTTCAGTTTCCAGCCTCCGAGTAGAAGACGCTGATAGGCCGGCCGTTCAAGGAATTTCGGAAGCTCAACCGTTCCGAAGATGTTGCCGATCAAACTCGGCCCAGGATCCACCACCCCAGTCAGCGGTGAGCCGAGACCAAAGTTGTTGGCAAAGCTGGTGTGACTCATCAACTTGTTCCAGGTGAAGCTACCTTGAAAAGAGACATGATGCTTCATCGGCTTACTGACCTGGATCTGTAAGGCGTCGTAGCGCTGATACCCAATGGACTGGTAGGACTTTGTGACGCTGCCAAATTCAGGAAAGGGCAACAGCAGTAGTTGCTTTTGAATCGTTGCGGCGTTCAATGTAGAGTTCGCCGGCACCTTGCCAGCCATAGGGTTGCTTACTGCGGAATTAAGACTATTCTGATTGGCCACGTTCGTGACCGGGTCGGTTCCCGTACTGTAGTACTGCTGAGGCAGCACATTGATATTCTGCGAGACCTCAAGGCTGCTCGGACGGTTGTTGACATATCCAATTTGGACAGTAAGGTTACCGAAAAATTGCTGCTGGATATTGACTGCCAGTTGCTGAGCCTTCGGCTGAACATGATTCTGATCATTGAAGCTGATGTTGGAGCCGAGCGCCGAACCCAGCCCAAGTGTGCTGCCGGTAGGCAGATTGATTCCTGTAGGAAACGGATTGCTTATGGTAGTCATTGGTTGGCCAGCGGCGTTTACGTTGTATCCCCCTGTTCCGCCAGAGGTATTGCCTGTGTTCTGTGCGTAGCCCGTTGCTATAGGGCCTTCAATGCTATTGAAGTAAATGATGCCGTATCCTGCGCGAAATACTGTCCCAGGGAACACTTGATACGCCATTCCCACCCGCGGCTGAAAATTATTCAGATCTCTGGGATATGGAAAGCGATTGGCACCGGTTGCGTATTGCAAGCCACCATTAAGCGTAAGCCCGGCAACCGATGACTGCAGCGGATTGACGCAGGTGGCGCAGAAAGTAGTAACGAACTTGTTGTACCGTTCGGTAAAGGGCGACTCGTAGTCCCAACGAACCCCGAGGTTTAAAGTCAATTTGTTATTTAGGCGCCAGTCGTCTTGGACAAACGGTGCGATATAGTTCTGATGTAATGCGTAAGACGGATTGATCGTGTACTGAACCGCGTTGTGATACCCCAACAGAAGCGAGGCCAGTGCATTGCCCGAGGTGGAATCGCCAGTGGCGGGCTTCAACTGCGTCAGGGTGCGGTCGATCGTTAGTCCCGTGAATCCACTCTCACCTGGCTGTACGTTGTAGTTAAGGAAGTTCGCTTCAACGCCAAACCTCACGGTATGACGCCCGAGTGTTTTGGTAAGAATCTCCTCCAGCGAATCGGTCAAGCTAGTGCTCACCTGACTCGTGTTGGTCGAGCCGCCGCTCACACCCGCAGCGATCGTCGAACCGTCCGAGTTGCTGGTTATGCCAGGAAAGCTAGTGTAAGGCAGCCCGGCGTTAGAAATATTAATTGAGGATAGATCGAAGCCCTGGTCGAACGGATTCTTCAGTCCGAACGGATGCCACACCACGCCGAGACGGGAGTCCAGCACCGTGCTCGAGTTAAACTGCTGAACGTCGTCCACGCTGCCACCGCGTGTGTTGCGATAAACCTTGTAGCCACCCTGACCAGTGCCCGCCGGTCCGATACCTTTTGGATAACCCTGCAATGGATTACTCTGCGTAAGGCTCGAACGGAATAGGATCAGGCTCAACTTGTTCTTGTCACCAAACGATTGATCGATGCGTCCGATCATGGAAGGATAGTTGTTCGGGTAGGAAGTGTCGGTCGAGATGTAGTTCTGAACTGTGCTGAAGTTGCTGCCAACAGTAGGGTAGTAGCTAATAAGGGCCTTGCCTGCGGGGTTCAGGCCCTCGGTAACACCAACAGAGTTTGGACCGGCGATATTGTTGTTCGGGAAGTAGACTGTGCGCGAACCGTTGACAACTGGCGACAGCGGATCATATATCTGACGGCCCGATGTACATAAGCCGGCCGAGTTGAAGGCGGCGCAGAGTTCGCTAAAGTCCCCGGCGCGCTCTCGGTCGTCCGGCATCAAGCCAGTAAAAGGGTTAGACGCATGTGAGTGATAACGCTCATAGGAAATTGTGAAAAATGTCTTGCCGCGACCGTCGTATATCTTTGGGATAAAAACAGGTCCGTCAAGTACGAATCCCGTCTGGCTGAGCTGATCATTGCCGCGATGCGTCGGTGTAGCGGGATTGATCGCACCATTCTGGTTGGGAACATTCTGGTACAAATTTGCATTAAGGTAAGTGTTTTGAAATACGTAGTAAACAGATCCGTGAATCTTATTCGTTCCATTTCGGACGACAACATTGGTGACCGTGCCGTTACCGTGACCAACCTGCGCGTCGAAAATTGAAGTCCCAATCTTGGTCTCCTGTACCGCTTCCGGTGAAGGTGTAAATCCGGCATACGTCGCACCCGAGAGCCGTTCCGGCGGATCGTTCGGAATGCCGTTGAGAGTCAACCGGTTGTGACCAGAATTGCCGTTCGAACCAATCTGAACTGCGACACCGCTGAACGGGTTGGTGAAGAGGCCGGAATGACTTTGAAAATAACCACTGTAGGTTACACCAACCGCCAAGGTCGCCATTACGTAGGGATTGCGACCCTCGTTAGGCAGATCCGACACCTCCTGAGCGCTCAAAGTTGTGGCAACGTTCGCCGAGCCAGTATCAAGCAGTGCATTGTCGTTGGCCACCACCTCCACGCTCTCCGTCGCTGTACCCAGCGCCAGTCTCACGTCAACATTCTGCATCTGTCCCGCCGTAAGAATGATGCTCGTAACTGTTTCCGGCCGAAACCCTTGAGCAGTCAGCATGACGGAGTAGGTGCCGGGATTTAGCGAAGCGAAAGTGTAAATGCCCGAGTTATTCGACTTGCCCTCGGTCTTGTAATGCGTGGTCGTCTCTTCCACCACCACGGTCACGCCGGCGATCTTCGCTCCAGTGGAATCTGTGACCTCCCCTTGAATACTTCCAAGGTATCGCTGTGCGGACGCTGAAAGCGCCAAACCAAGACTCAATGACAGGATGATTCCGAAGCGAATGACAAAGTTGCAAGGGCGCGGGTTGAACACAAGTGCCTCCAGATTGTGAAGCGGAACAAAACTGCGTTCGGACCTGATTCTCCAAAGGTGGATCGTGCAAGCCTAGGTGAATTGAGTGAAGTCTCGAAGTCGTTCTATATTGGAGAGGCCCTGGGCTGCCGACAAGTTAATTTACCGGAAGCAACTCGGTAATTTACCGTAAGAAGATGCTCTAAATATCTATAACCTGGAGGCTTACAGGGATACTTAGACCGTGCCAGCCTGACGTTTATTACGCGTGCTAAACTTGGGGTCGCTTCAACGTGCGTTGAAAATTAATGAGTTCAATTGCCGATGCGCCATTAAAAGAGACTTCGGATCAGCCGACCATTGACGAACGACGCGCTCTCATCGACCGCGTGGCTGCCAGTACGCAATTCAAGCGATCCACCCGGCTTCGTGACTTCCTCTTCTACGTCGGAGGCCAGTCCCTCAAACAGGGCTGCCCGGAGATCCACGAGCAGGAGATTGGCGCCAAGGTATTCGGAAGAAGTGCCTCTTACGACCGAAGTCAGGACAACATTGTTCGCGTCAATGCGACCGAACTGAGAAAGCGTATCGAACTGTACTTCGCGTCGGAAGGCGCCCACGAGATTCTCGTCCTCGAGATCCCTCGCGGCGGGTACAAGCCAATCTTCCGCAATCGCCTGCCCGAACACCAAACCGGGTCGACAATTTCCCAAGAATACCCCCAACCAGTTGGCGACCCGCCGCACGCCCCAATTCCAGCCCATCAATCAAGCGAGAGAAAGCTTGGCCACGCGATTTGGGCAATCGTTTGCGCGGCTCTCGCATTCACATGCATCTTGCTTTTTCAGCAAGACCGCACAATCCGCAAGGCTATCAACCCCTGGGAAGGCAAACCGACAGTGGCAGCCTTCTGGGCAGATTTCCTGCGTTTCCACCAGCGAACCGACGTCGTCCTGCCCGACGATTCTCTCAGCGTAATTGAAGATCTGGTACGCCATCCCATCTCACTCGGAGACTACCTCAGTCGCAACTACATGCGTGAGATCCAATCTTCAAATCTCAGCGCCGAGCGTAAATTCGACCTGGACCAGATCTTTTCTCACAATCTCGTTACCTTTGGTGGTGTTCGCGCCGCCCAGCAGATCCTGGCGATAGTTGCTAGTCCGTCTTCGACCAATCTCACGCTCTCACGCTATTATGTGGCCGACGACATTAAGAGGAATAACGTCATCCTCATCGGGGGAAAGAAGGCGAACCCATGGGTCCACCTCTTCGATGACCAGATCAACTTTGTCACAGACTTCGATAACAGTCAGTCACAGGCCTTCGTTGCGAATCTTCACCCGAAGCCCGGAGAACAAGCCACCTATACGGTCCCCTACGATCTCAACGCACTGGTCGGCTACAGCGTCATCGCCTATCTGCCGAATCCCAGCCATACAGGTAACGTGATCGTTCTCGCAGGCACAGACTCAGACGCCACCAGCGCGGCAGCCGAGTTCCTTACATCGGAAGATCAGCTCAGCAGATTGCAGACTAGTCTGGGCTTCCGGAAGTTTCCGTACTTCGAAGTGTTGCTCAAAATATCCCGACTCAGCGGCACTTCATTCAACTCAGTAGTCGTCGCTTCCCGAACCTATCCGGCACTGCGGTAAGAACAACGCTGCGAACAACTTCGATGCGAAGGTAATTGCCCCGAATTTAGCCGCTACAATCTCATCTTCAACGCCGCGCTTGGTATCCTTCGCGTTCGCCCCAAAGAGTGAGGTCCTGTTGATGCACGAAGTCTGGTCGCAGCCTTACTATCTTTTCGGCAAAGGCCTCAGTGTCTCTGCGCTTCTGGCAATCGTACCCACACTACTCCTTCTCTACCTCTTAGCCGTGAAGCGCAAAGCCTCATGGATCGCCGCCCTCGCAGGCCTGGCCGCAACCCGGTTGCTCGCCGTTGCCGCCTATGGCATGTCCATCCGCCATGCCGCCAGCAGCGCCGCATACGGAGCATGCTTCGGCATATTCCCCATCTCGTGGATCGTCTTCTGGGCTCTAGTCCTCTACGAAATTACCGTCACCACCGGCAAATTCGAAATCATCAAAGACTCCATCGGCTCTATTACCTCCGACAAGCGAATCCAGGCCCTCCTCATATCTTTCGCCTTCGGTGCTTTCCTCGAAGGCTGCGCCGGCTTTGGCACACCAGTCGCCATCGCCGCCGCCATGATGGTGGGTCTCGGCTATTCTTCCCTCTACGCGTCGTCGATCTGCCTCCTCGCAAATACCGCGCCGGTCGCATTCGGCTCGATTGGAATTCCCGTCATCACGCTTGCCGGCATCACCGGCCTCCCGCTCGTACGAGTAAACGGAATCGCTGGCCTGAGCGGAGTAGCCGGCCGTCTCACTGCGCCAATCTCATTTCTCCTTCCCGCATACCTAATCCTCGTCACCAGCGGCTTCCCCGCGATGCTCGAGGTCTGGCCCGCAGTCCTCACCTGCGGAGGCGTCTTCGCCATCATCCAATTCTTCGTCTCCAACTACATCGGCCCGCAACTGACCGACATTCTCAGCTCCATCGGAGCGATGGCCGCCCTTGTCGTCCTCCTTCGCTACTGGGAGCCGCGTCACACCCTGCAGCACGAGCGCGACACCGACGCCTCCATGAAGCAGCCTTCGGATGACCTGCCTGTCCGCCAGCATGACACCCGAACCACCCCCCACTATTCCGCACGTGAACTCTGGCTAGCCTGGACTCCTTATGCCCTGCTAGTAATCTTCGTCCTGGCCTGGGGATATCCCGCCTTCACAGCAATCCTCAACCGCGCTTCCATCGCGATCCCCTGGCCCGGCCTGCACAACGAAATCCTGCGCATGCCGCCAGTCGCCCGTGCTCCCGCAAAGTACGCCGCCGTCTTCAACTTCAACTGGCTTTCTGCCTCCGGCACGTCGTGCATGTTTGCATCGCTCCTCGCCGCAGCCTTCGCCGGCATGAAGCCCCGCGCGCTAGGCAAAATCATCCTCTCCGTCGCGCGGAAACTAATTCGCCCCACCGCAACCGTAGCCTCCATGCTCGCCATGGCCTTCGTCATGAACTACAGCGGAGCCACCGGAACCCTCGGGCTCGCCTTCTCCGCCACCGGTCGCGCCTTCCCTTTCTTCAGCCCCATCATGGGATGGCTCGGCGTCTTCCTCACCGGGTCCGACACGTCCTCCAATGCCCTCTTCGGAAACCTTCAGGTAGTCAGCGCCGGCCGATTAGGCTTCGACCCCATCCTGATCGCAGCGGCCAACTCCGTCGGCGGCGTCATGGGCAAAATGATCAGCCTGCAGACCATCGCTGTAGCAGCCGCCGCAACCGGAATGTCCATCGCCGACCAGTCCAAACTCTTCCGCTTTACCCTCCGCCACAGCATCTTCCTCGCCGCCATCGTCGGCGCAGAAGTCATGCTCTACGCCTACGTCTTCCACGCACACTAACTTCTGGAATCCGGCCACCCAGCGCCCGTACTATGATCTCTTATGCTCGACGCCGCCATCCTCGATGCCCTGCGCGATGTCCTCGATTCCGGAAACCCCGGCCAGCCAACCGGCCTCATTACCAGCGCAAATCAACTCCAGACCTATGAGTGCGACGGCCTCACCAACTTCCGAACAATGCCCGGCGCCGTAGTACTTCCGCGGTCAACCACAGAGGTCCAGGCAGTGATCCGCATCTGCGCAAAACACCGCATCCCTTTCGTCGCCCGCGGAGCCGGAACCGGCCTCAGCGGAGGAGCACTCCCAGCCTCCGGCGGAATAGTCATCAGCTTCGCGCGCATGAATCGCATCCTCGAAATCGACATCCCCAATCAGCGCGTCATCGTCGAACCCGGAGTTATCAACTCCCACGTCACCGACGCCGTCGCCGCGCATGAATACTTCTACGCGCCCGACCCGTCCTCGCAATCCGTTTGCACCATCGGCGGCAACATAGCCGAAAACGCCGGCGGAGCCCATTGCCTCAAGTACGGCTTCACCACCACTCACGTCCTCGCCATGGACGTCGTCCTCCCCAGCGGCGAACTCGTCGCCCTCGGCTCGTCCACGTCTGACGCGCCCGGCTACGACCTCACTGGAGTCTTCGTCGGCTCCGAAGGCACTTTGGGCGTGGCGACAAAAATCACGCTGCGTATAACCAAGCGCCCCGAAACCGTCCAAGTCCTGCTCGCCGCCTTCGACTCCATCGCCGCCGCAGCCCAGGCCGTCTCCGACATCATCGCCGCCGGCATGCTCCCCGCCGCGCTCGAAATGATGGATCGCCTCTCCGCCATGGCCTCCGAAGCCGCCGTCCATCCCAACTATCCCGTCTGCGAAGCGCTGCTGCTGGTCGAACTGGACGGCCCCGAAGCCGAGGTCGCCGCACAGATCATCGAAGCCTCCGCCCTCTGCAAACAAAACGGCGCATGGGAGATTCGCGTAGCCCAAACCGCCGCAGACCGCGCCCTCATATGGAAAGGCCGCAAAGCCGCCTTCGCCGCCGTAGGCCGAATCTCGCCCAACTACATCGTGCAGGATGGCGTCATCCCCCGAACCGCCCTACCGCTCCTCCTCGAAGCCATCAGCCAGATGGCCACTGACGCCCACCTTCGCGTCGCCAACGTCTTCCATGCCGGTGATGGCAACCTCCACCCGCTAGTCCTCTATGACCGCGCCATTCCCGGTCAGGAGCAGACCGCCCTCGATCTATCCGAACGCATCCTCCACCTCTGCGTAGACCACGGTGGCTCCATCACAGGCGAGCACGGTGTCGGCAAAGAGAAGCAGCAGGCCATGGGCTACATGTTCTCCGAACCCGACCTCGTGACCATGCAACTAGTCCGCCAGGCCTTCGATCCCCACAACCTCGCAAACCCCGACAAGCTCTTCCCCCGCCCACGCCTCTGCGCCGAAAAGACCGGCCCCTACACGCCCCACCCACTCGAAACCGCAGGCATCGCCGAATACTTCTAGCCTCAATCGTCGTCATCGTCAGCCTCAATCGTTCTTCGTCTAGCCTCAAACGTCGTCGTAGCTTCAATCGTCGTCATTTTGAGCGAAGCTCAGAATCTTTGTAGTTAGCTTTTGCTTTTGTTCTTTCTTCGGAATACCGCGATGATCCCAACCATCTCCACTGCCGCCGACCTCCGCGCCCTCATCGGCGCTGACTCCATCGCCGGGCGCGAAGGAAAGCTCACAGCCTCCCCACGCACAACCGAGCAAGTAGCAGCCGTCACCCGCTACGCCAACCAACACAATCTCTCCATCGAAATTACCGGCGCAGGAACTAAACGCACCTGGGGTAACCCCGTCGTCGCCGACATCCTCCTCAGCACCACGCAACTTATCGGCCCCCTCACGCACAGCTGGCAAGACCTCACCGCCACCGTCGCCGCAGGCACTTCTTGGTCGACCATGCAACGCGCCCTCGCAACGCACAGCCAGCAAGTCGCCCTCGACCCACTCTGGCCCGACACGGCAACCATCGGAGGCATCGTCGCCACCAACGATTCCGGCGCACTTCGCCATAAATACGGCAGCCTCCGCGACCTCATCATCGGCATGACCATCGTCCTCGCAGACGGGACCATCGCAAAATCCGGCGGCAAAGTCGTCAAGAACGTCGCCGGCTACGATCTGCACAAACTTATGACCGGAGCCTTCGGCACCCTCGGCGTCATCACGGAAGTCACGTTCCGTCTACACCCCATCCCACACCACACCCAAACCTTCACGACTACCGCACTCCAGGCCGCGCAACTGGCTCCACTCATGCACACCATCCGCGACAGCCACCTTCAAACCCAGGCCCTCCAACTGCGCGGCGACACTAGCGGCTTCCACCTCGACATCCAGCTAATCGCCCACCCGGACGCAAAGCAATCCAACATCCTCCAAAACATGACCGAAGCCGCGGGCCTCCAACTATCCAATCCCTCCGCAACGAACCAACAACACCCGTCGCCTCACGATCGCATATCGGACGAACCGCTCGCGCCAGCGAGCCCAATCGCGCGTCAGCGCGATGACGGAGGGAGCAGCGGCCTTCAGGCCGCTGAAAATGGACCTCTAACGGAGAGGGGCTTTAGCCCCGGGCCATTCGACAATCTATATACCCCCCGCGAATCCCTGTTTCGCGACGGAGCCACCGTAATCAAACTCTCCGTTCTCCCTACTGAGCTTTGCGAATATCTTGACCACATGCAATGGGCTCCCGAGGTCGAATTAGCCTGTGTCGCTCAATCTTCCGGCCTCATCTTCGCCGCCCTCGAAGGGCCGCCCTCCTCGATCGAAAACTACATTGAAAGCATCACTACCGATCTAACCGTTCTAGCAACTTCCGCCAATGTCCAACGTTGGAAGGCAGACCCCGGTGCCCTCCCGCTTATGCGCGAGATCAAGCATAGCTTCGATCCCAACCGCACACTCAACCCCGGTCGCTTTGTCGGAGGTATCTAGCAATGGAGCCTCTCATCGCAATCGATCCGCCCAAGCCATCCAGCTTCGATCCCCACCACCCGCCCCAGAAATCGCTCCTCGCAGACTGCGTCCACTGCGGCTTCTGCCTCCCCGCCTGCCCAACCTACGTCCTATGGGGAGAAGAGATGGACTCGCCACGCGGCCGCATCTACATGATGCAACGCGCAGCCGAAGGCAGCGCTCCCCTCGACCAGACCTTCCGCCAGCACATGGACAATTGCCTCGGCTGCATGGCCTGTATGACCTCATGCCCATCCGGCGTCCAGTACGACAAGCTCATCGAAGACACCCGCGCGCAAGTCGAGCGCAACATCCCTCGCACCTCCCAAGACTCCCTCTTCCGCAAACTCCTGTTCGCCACCTTTCCGTATCCCGAGCGCCTCCGCGCCCTCGCCGCGCCACTGTTCCTCTACCAACGATCCGGCCTCCAATCTCTCATCCGCCACTCCGGTCTCCTCAAGCTCTTACCCAAACGGCTCGCCGCAATGGAATCCCTTCTCCCGCGCGTCCGTTCGTCATCCCGCACGGCTAATCGTTCGTCATCCCGCAGCGCTAATCGTTTGTCATCCCGTAGCGCAGCGGAGGGATCTGCTTCTCTAGCCCGCACAATCGCGCAGCCCGGCACACCCCGCCGACGAGTCGGCATGCTGACCGGTTGCGTCCAGCAAGTCTTCTTCTCCCACGTCAACGAAGCCACCGCCCGCGTCCTCGCCGCCGAAGGCTGCGAAGTAATCACGCCTCGCAATCAACCTTGCTGCGGGGCGCTGATGGTCCACTCCGGACTCGACGATCAAGCCGCCGCGATGGCCCGCCGCATTATCGAACTCTTCAACCACGCTAAAGTCGACACCATCGTCATCAACGCCGCCGGCTGCGGTTCCACGATGAAGGATTACGGCCACCTCCTCCGCGACGATCCGCAATGGGCCGACCGCGCCCGAGCCTTCTCCGCAAAGTGCCGCGACATCACCGAGGTCCTCACAGAACTAGACCCCATTGCTGCCCGCTATCCGCTGCCGCTACGCATCGCATATCACGACGCCTGCCACCTCCGCCACGCGCAAGGAATCCACCAACAGCCCCGCACCTTACTAGGCGCAATCCCCAACCTCGAAGTAGCGGAGATCGCCGAGTCTTCCCTCTGCTGTGGCTCCGCGGGAGTCTACAATCTCCTCCAACTTGAACCCGCCCAACAACTCGGCGACCGTAAAGTAGCCCACCTCCTCGCCACCCACGCCGACGCCGTAGTCTCTGCCAATCCCGGCTGCCTGCTCCAACTCAGCAGCGGCCTCCGCCGAGCGGGCCAGAAAGAACTTCCCGCCTTCCACATGATCGAACTCCTCGACGCATCCATCCGCGGCCTTACCCCCGAGCAACTCATCCAGGAAAGCCGCTAATATAAGACGGCACTCCGCCACCCCCAACAAATCGAGTTCCGCGAGCCGCATAAAATATGGCACTAGACGATCAGACAATCGAAACTCTCTCCGGCATAGCGACGGCGACCGTCACCACGGTGCTGCACAAGAAAGGTCTGCGCAATGTCTGGCTGCGTAACTCTAAACCGCTGCGCTCCGGCCAAAAGCGCATCATTGGCCAAGCCTTCACCCTGCGCTTTATTCCTGCGCGTGAAGATCTGGCGACACCCGAGTCCTGGAGTTCGCCCATCTCCACACGCGCCGCCATCGAAGCCATGCCACCTCACTGCATCGCTGTAGTAGACGCAATGGGCTTCACCGACGCCGGCATCTTCGGTGACATCCTCTGCCAACGCATGGCAACACGCGGCATTGCGGGCCTTGTCACCGACGGAGTCATCCGCGACCTCGCCGGCATCCTCCGTACCGGCCTGCCGGTCTGGTGCAATGGAGCGGCTGCACCGGCATCCATTGCCGGTCTAACCTTCGTCAACTGGCAGGAGCCCATCGCCTGCGGCGGAGTCGCCATCTTTCCAGACGATGTGATCGTCGCCGACGATGATGGCGCAGTCGTCATCCCAAAGGCGCTTCTCAAAGAGGTCGTCGAGGAAGCTGTAGCGCAGGAGAAATTCGAAGCGTGGATTATTGGCGAGGTGCAATCCGGCACACCACTCCCCGGCCTCTACCCGCCCAACGCCGAAACCAAATCGCGCTACGAGGCCTTCCTCAACTCGCACACTGAA
>JANYLK010000174.1 GCA_025357875.1 Granulicella sp. | reverse complement strand
CTGCGTAATCCCTGCCAACCTAATCGACCAGAATGCCGTACTAGAACTGAATGCCGGCACCTTTCCCAAGCCCAATTTCGGGACTAGCCAATATATCTCGTCGATTCCACAGCCCACCAACGTCCACGAAGACGTGGTGCGCATTGACCACAAAATCAACGGCAAACTGCAGTTGATGGGTCACTATCTCCATGATGCGGTGTCGCAGACCTATTTCCCCCCGCTGTGGGGCAACAGTTCTTACCCTACGGTAGGGACCGCAATGTCGAATCCGTCGTGGTCTTCCACAATCAAATTAACCCAGACGCTATCGCCTAATCTGCTCAACGAAACAGCCTTTCTCTATAGCGGAAATACAATTCACCTGACTCCAGTTGGCGTGACTGCTAAACCTTCGGGCTGGACAGGCACGAGCTTCTTTTCAGACGCGAGCAACATCGGGAATCGCATGCCCGAGGTTCAATTGGGCGCACCCTATGGCACAACCTGGAGTTCAAGCTACTTCCCCTGGAAGAATTCCTACATGGGCTATGAAACCCGGGACGATCTTTCCTGGAACAGGGGACGGCACCAGCTCAAGTTTGGTTTTAGTTGGTTGCACGATCCGAAGAACCAGCAGCTTCAGGCCAACACTCAAGGAACTGCAGTGTTCAACAACAGCTCATTTTCTAAAGATTCATACATCAACTTTATTCTTGGCGATGCGGCGACTTTCACACAACTTGACCTGCTCGCAGGCAAAAATTGGGTCAACAACAACTACAGCTTCTACGGCAACGACAACTTCCATGTGTTGCCTCGTCTTACCCTGAACCTTGGCCTGCGCTTTGATGGCATGCCGCACGCTTTCGAGCGGTACAACCGATTTGCGAACTTCAACCCAGCTAACTACAACTCTAGCGCCGGCTATCCCCTGAACCCGGACGGAACGCTCAATCCGGCCTCCCTTACTCCCTTCAACGGTGGAACGTTCTATCTAAACGGCATCCAGGAAGCAGGAGTGGGGGGATTTCCACGTGGTGTGGTGGAGAACTATTACGCAACGATACAGCCGAGGCTGGGCTTTGCGCTTGATGTACATGGGGACGGCAAAACGGTCATCCGAAGCGGCTTTGGCATGTTCTTCGAACGCGTTCAAGGCAACGATGTCTACAATGCAGCTCTCAACCCGCCTTTTGCGTATCAGCCTTCTGCAACCAACGTTTACTTCTCTAATCCAAAAACGAGCGCTCTGACCGGCGCAACGGCGAGTCAGAGGTTCCCGTCCACTATGACGAACCTGAAATACCACTATGGCAACCCAGGCACTGCAATGTTCAGTCTTGGGGTACAACACCAACTTGCGCCATCGATAGTTGGAACAATCCAATATGCCGGCTCCCGCGGATGGCGCCAAAGCAACGATCGATCCATCAACACGCTACCCTTGGTCGACCCGCAGTATGGCTTCGCGAAGCGAAAAGCTGTAGCCACCAACCAAAAAACCAATAAAGACCTTAACCCCTGCACCCCGACGGATGATCCATGCTTCGCCCCCACCCCCAATCTGTATCGTCAATTTCCTGGCTTCAGCACGATCACGCAGGAAGAGAACGAGTCTAATTTCAGTTACAACGCACTCCAAATGCAAGTACGCATGGAGGCCAAACATGGTTTGACAGTCCAGTTTGCTTATACGTACTCCCATGAGATTGACGACGTCAGCGGTGATTTGAACGCAGTGGCAAATCCTTTCAACATCCGCTATAACCGCGCGTCGGGAGGTCTGGACCGACGCCACGACTTCAACGCGAATTACATATATGCCATGCCATTCTTTGCTCACAGTTCTAACGCGTTCGAACACACTGCACTTGGCGGCTGGTCAATCTCGGGCATCACCGTGATTGACACTGGGGTTCCCGTTCAAGTTACCTACAACGGCACCGACAAACTGGGCCTCGGCGGCGGCACGACCAACCGACCGAATCGCGTAAAGCCGGTCAGTTATCCGAAAACAAGGCTCGCATGGTTTGACAAGAGTGCATTCGCAGACCCGATTGCTCCCTGGGAAACTGGTGGGACGGACGGGTTCGGCAACGCGGGCAGGGACTCCGTTGTACTTCCTGGTCGCTTGAATTTCAACCTTTCGCTCTTCAAAGACATAGCTTTTAAGTCGGAAGGTCCCACACTGCAACTTCGATTTGAGTCATTCAATACGTTCAATCACACCCAGTTCAGTGCTCTCGATGCGGCCAGCCGCGATTCGAACTTCGGTCAGATCACAGCTGCCTATGATCCTCGCAGGCTCCAGCTTGGAGCCAAGTTGAGCTTCTGAAATCCAATGTTTCCTCCATGGGCTCGGTGCTATGCGCCGGGCCCTTCTTCTTGCCCGCAGTTTAGGAAGACCGTCTCACTCGTCATTTTGGAAGTCCATTTGCGCCACCAGAGATCTTCTGGATGAGTGAATCCTCTACTTTGGTGTGTAGGTCTTTGGTCTTGTTAAACTCGACCTGCGCATTTTCCTTCTGTCCGAGTACCGTGTAAAGACGCGCTAAACGGTAGTGGGCGTCAGGCTGCGTCGGATCTAGTTCCACTGCACGTTTAAAAGCCTCGAGGGCATCAGCATTTTTGCCTTGCTGCGCATAGATCACTCCCAGGTCGACAACAGCTTCGCGCAGATCGCTCTGCAACCCGATCGCCTTCTTCAGCAGTGGCTCAGCTTTCGCCTGATCGTTCCGCTTGAGTGCGATATCCCCGAGATAGAGATACGCCTGCGCGTAACCAGGATTATTTTTTGCCTCAAGTTCAAGCTCCGAAATGGCCCTGTCGTAGTCGCCCTTCTTGTAATACAGATAGCCCAACTCGAAATGGAGGAGCGGTTCGCTTGCAGAGTGGGGTGCAACGTTCTCCAACTCCTCAATCGCCTCATCCGTCTTTTCCGTCGCATCCAGTGCCTCGGCCAACAACATGTGCGCCTGCACGGCATCAGGATTGGCGGCGAGAATACTACGAAACTCAACCATCGCGCAGTCGAACTGGCGGCTCCACAAGCAACTCTGCGCTAAAACACTATGTAGTTCAATATTGTTTGGTTCGGTCGCGCTCGCGCTTTTAAGAAAAGGTACGGCATCCACGTATTGGCGAAGCCCAAAGTAACTCATCCCTAGTAACAAGGTACTTCGGCTATCCCCAGGAAGCGTGGCTTTCGCAATCTTGAAAGCCGGAATCGCCTGCTTGAAATGGCCTTGCTTGAATTCGGCCAAACCCAGGAGAACCTCAACCTTCGGCTGGTGTGGCTCCAACGCCAACGAAGTGGTATATTCGGTCACCGCCGCTGCTAGTTCGCCTTGCTGGGCAAGAGAGATCCCGAGGTTGGCGCGCACGGACGCATCTCTGGGGTGTTGCTGAGCCATAGTGCGCAACATCTGCTCAGCTTCGTGAAATTTTCCTTCCTCTATAAGCTTAGTTGCCTGGTGGACTTGTCCTTGCGCCGCGCTTACGGTGATGGCAAGACAGATCAAAGCAGCACATGCATGCCGCCGAAATCTGGACCACACCATCTGCACCTTTTTGCAGGGCTGTAGCGCGTTATCATCCGCCGACTTGAATCTGCGCAAGGGCTTTTTAGCGAATATCTGCATGGCAAATTCTAGACGATGCTGATGTGCCAGAACCAGCCGCGCCGCGTCAAGATTGCTCATCGAGAGGCAGGTGCCAATGTAGTGAGCATGCCCAAAGGCGTTGGGTGTATAACCTCTGGAATATGCTTTTGCTTCCTCGACGCAGAATGCAGGACGAGGCCGGGTCTCTGGTTCGAAGACGGATTGTTCTGATTGGCCGGGCAAAGCGTAGGAGCTTGCTCGCCGTACCGTGCTTCGCCATAGTATTACTCGCCCCGGCGGGAGGTACACAGGTATCCCACGAGCTTCCCGGATCAACAGAGGACCACCTAGCTGCCAAAGGCTGGTGGCCTACCAAGGCCACGAGTCATGGCCCAGCATATGCAGGAGAAGGCGCCTGCGGCAAGTGTCATGTCCAGGAGTATTCCAATCAGGCAAACACGTCGATGGCCAAGGCAGACCTCCGTCTCTCAGACAATCCCGAAAACGCGGACCCTGTCTCCGGAACGCTTGAGAGTGGATCTTATACATATCGATTGGTTCCAGCTAACGATGGATCGAACCTTGAAGTCCAGTCCCAGGGCAAATCAATCTCGGTCAACGTACTTTGGGTCTTTGGCGCCGGTGTTCATGGCCGGAGCTTTATCCTCGGAGACCGCCGCGAATATTACGAAGCGCAGGTCAGTAGTTTTTCCTCAACCCATGCTCTGGACCTTACTCCAGGACATACCATCGCGATGGAAGGCTCGCTCGAGAACGCGATTGGAAACCGGCTTTCAATTCGAGAAGCTACACGATGTTTCGCTTGCCACACCACCGCGTGGTCGACGGAGGGTAAAATTGACCTCGAAAAGGCTGTTCCGGGAGTCCATTGTGAAGCTTGCCACGGACCGGGCAGTGAGCACATCAGTGCCGAGCAAAATCATCCTAAAGATGGTGCGTCGAGCACCATTTTCAACCCGGCGCATCTCACGCCTTCCGGCTCTATCGATTTTTGCGGTGCCTGCCATAGGGCAACGATGGATGTGGTCCTGAATCCGATTCCGAGCGGTATCAGCAGCATTCGATTCCAACCTTACCGTCTGCAAAAAAGCCGCTGCTGGGAGAAGACGGAGGATGCGCGGCTTAGCTGCACCGCTTGCCACAATCCGCATGAGCCTTTGGTTCGTATTGCCAGCTTTTACGATCAAAAGTGTCTGAGTTGTCATACTCAGCAACGGGGTGCGAAGCAGGCATCTTTAGCCTTGCCTTCTGCCGGCAATCCATCGGTTTGTCCCAAAGCAGCAACAGACTGTGTCAGTTGCCACATGCCCAAATACAATCTTCCGGAGATGCATTCGCAATTTACCGACCACTTTATAAGAATCGTCCGTCCAGGCCAATCGTATCCAAACTAGGAAGCAGGCGGGATGTTTGGAGATACAACAGAGATAGTGGAGGCTTCCATTCAGAGGGCTGAACGGAAAAGTCGAAGGACCGACGTAGAGGCTAGCCTTCGCAAGCGGTGGCTGTATCTGATGCCTGCTGTATTCGTGACCTACAGCCTCGCTTACCTGGATCGTGCGAATTTCGGGTTTGGAGCGGCAGCCGGGCTGGCTAATACGCTGCATTTCACCGGCAAGCAGGTGTCGCTTCTCGGCGGACTGTTCTTTCTTGGATACTTTGCCTTCCAGGTGCCGGGGGCGAGGTTCGCGCGGAAGCGGAGTGCGATTTGGCTTGTGTTTGCGGCGTTGATTGGCTGGGGAACATGCGCCGCGCTGACGGGCGTAATTCGGACATTCTGGCTTCTGGCTGCGGATCGGTTTCTTCTTGGGGTCGCTGAGAGCGTTATCTTTCCGTCGATGTTGGTGCTTTTGACTCACTGGTTCACGCGTGCGGAAAGATCGAGGGCAAATACGTTCCTGATTCTCGGCAATCCGGTGACGGTGCTTTGGATGTCGGCGATAACTGGCTACCTGATTCAGGCATTTGGATGGCAGAGAACCTTCATTCTCGAAGGCGTTCCGTCGATTTGCTGGGCGGTCGTTTGGATTCTATTCGTAAAGGACCGGCCGGGCGAAGCGAGTTGGATGACGGCAGAGGCCGCTGCCGAACTGGATCGTGTGTTAACCGAAGAACAGAAAGTGGTCGGAGGTGCGGCCGCCAACGTGCGAAACGCGTTGCTTCGACCCGATGTGCTTGTGCTGGCGGTACAGTTCTTTTTCTGGAGCGCCGGCCTGTATGGCTTCGTACTTTGGCTGCCGCTGATTGTCCGCCAAGGTAGCACGCTATCGATGGGTAAGACGGGCATGCTCTCGGCCCTTCCGTACTTGGCTGGAGTGATATTGATGGTTACCGTGTCGCATATCTCGGACCGAACGCGGAAAAGACAGGCGTTGGTGTGGCCGTTTCTGCTGATGGCGGGTGCGGGACTGTTAGGTTCGTTTCTGCTGGCGGATCATAGTTTCGCGCTTGCCTTTGCGTGCCTAATCGTGGGCGGAGGATGCATGTATGCGCCGTACGGACCTTATTGGGCGATCGTCCCGGAGCGGCTGCCGAAGCAGGTGGTAGCCGAAGTTATGGCCGTGATTAACACATCCGGCGCACTGGGTGGGTTCGCGGGAAGTTATCTTGTCGGTTGGTTGCAGGCAGCTACCGGCAAGCCGCGCGCGGGCTTCCTGCTGATGTCGGTGGCATTGTTAGTCGCTGGATTGCTGGTCCTGTGGCTGCCAGACGGAACCCAGCGGCGGAACGAACTACGTAGTACTCGGGCGGTAAGTTGATGATAGAGCAAATTAGCTTGGACACCGTTCTTGAGAGTACAGGGCTGCGTTACTCGGAAGTAAGAACACACGCTCCGGGACCGGAGGGGCGGCTTCCCATTACGGCTGAGATGCTGCTGACGGAGCCCTCCGGGAACCTGTTCGGTTTGACCCAGAATGCGGGCATGGGATGGGAGCCAGGACGTTTGCTGGATCCCGACTTCCTGATTCTGAGCACGCATGGTGGGCTGCGGGCTCACGACGGAACACCAATCGCTCTGGGCTTCCATAGCGGACATTGGGAGGTGGGACTGTTAGTGGCGGAGGCTGCCCGGGAGTTGCGCGGGTTGCATGCCGTGCCATTCGCGGGTGCCTGCACCGACCCGTGCGATGGACGCACCCAGGGTACGGAAGGGATGCTCGACTCGCTCCCCTACAGGAATGACGCGGCGATGGTGCTGCGGCGATTGATGCGTTCGCTGCCGACTCGAAGAGGCGTGATGGGAGTGGCGACCTGCGACAAGGG
>JANYLK010000173.1 GCA_025357875.1 Granulicella sp. | reverse complement strand
AAGCGGAGGGATCTGCTTCTGTACTCGCTCCACCTCCGGTAAACGAAGCCGACCGAGCCGAATACATCCGCTTCCTTATCGCCGCCGTCCCCGGCCTCTCCCTCGACGGCCGCCGCATCGTAGTCGACTGTGCCAACGGAGGTGGAGCGAGTACAGAAGCAGATCCCTCCGCTTCGCTGCGGGATGGCAAAGGGGCGGGGGCAGCCAGGTGGCGAAAGATTTCGGCTTCGATGGCGAGTTCGGTGGAGTCAGGGAGCTTATAGCCGTCTGGGCCGAAGAGCTTAATGCCGTTGTCGGCCCAGGGATTGTGTGAGGCGGAGATGACGATGCCGGCGGCGAAGCTATGCTTGCGGGCCAGAAATGCGACGGCGGGAGTGGTGATGACTCCGGCGCTTTCGACGGTGGCGCCGCCTGCGGTGAGGCCTGCGGTCAGTGTAGCGGCGATCCAGTCAGAGGACTCGCGGGTATCCTGACCGATGAGTACGCGGGGCGGCTGGCTGTTATCGTCCCGCCCCAAATGATGGGCGAGAGCGAGGCCTACAGCGTGGATGGTGGTGGTGTCGAGGGGGGGTTGGCCGGCGACACCGCGAATGCCGTCGGTTCCGAATAGCTTCTTCATCAGATGAATCTCCGTCTCTATTATCAGGTCTCTATTATTACGGGGATCGATATCTTTCTATATGTTAAGGTAGCCTTACGACTACATCTTCCGCGCACTGCCCGGAGTTTTGACAGGGAAAGTGTGCCGAGCGGAAGGAACTTTGAGATTCAGGGCGCATGAGGGCGGATGGGAATACAGGTTGCTCTCAATCATCGGACGCAGTACCGGTACGACAAGGCGGTTTTCCTCGGTCCACAGGTTATACAGTTGCGTCCGGCTCCGCACTGTAGCACGCCGATCCTCAGCTACTCGCTGAGTGTAGTTCCAACCAAGCACATTTTAAAGTGGCAGCTCGATCCGCACTCCAACCACCTTGCGCGCGTTTTATTTTCTGAGAAGACAACAGAGTTTGTGGTTGAGGTTGATCTGGTCGCGGAGTTGTCTCCGTTCAATCCCTTTGATTTCTTTCTGGAACCCGGGGTTCAAGAATTTCCTTTCCGGTATGCGCCGGAGTTGGCCAAGGATCTCGAACCGTATCGATCTTACGAAGTGGCTGGCCCTCGATTCCAGGATTTTCTCAAGAGCATTTCGCGCGAGAAGCGTGGGACCATCGCGTTCCTGACGGATCTGAATCGAAGAGTCAGTGCGGAGATTGGCTATACGACTCGCATGGAGCCGGGTGTGCAAACGTGCGAGGAGACGCTGGAAAAGCGCATGGGTTCTTGCCGCGACTCTGCGTGGCTATTGGTGCAGGCACTTCGCCACATGGGCATTGCGGCGCGGTTTGTGTCCGGCTATTTGATTCAACTGGCGCCGGATGAAAGGGCGGTGGAGGGTGCGAGCGGGCCGACGGTCGACTCCGCTGAATTGCATGCGTGGTCCGAGGTTTACTTGCCGGGTGCGGGATGGATCGGGCTGGATTCGACGTCAGGATTGTTCGCTGGCGAGGGACATATTCCGCTGGTATGTACTCCGAACGCGTCGAAGGCTGCTCCGATCGGTGGCACGGTCGAGCCTGCCCATGTGGACTTCAGCTACTCGATGTCGGTCCGCAGATTGAATGAGACGCCGCGGCTTTCGCGTCCATTCAGCGATGAGGATTGGGCGAAGGTGGAAGAGGTTGCGCATAAGGTCGACGCTGACCTTGTGGCTCAGGATGTGCGACTGACGATGGGCGGGGAGCCGACCTTTGTCGGATTGGACGAACCCGAGAGCCCGCAATGGAACATTGATGCGCCGGGACCAATCAAGCGAAAGCGTGGGCTGGCACTGATCAAACGGCTTAGTGAGAAGACGGCGCCGGGCGCGATGCTTCTCTATGGACAGGGCAAGTGGTATCCAGGTGAGGCTTTACCGCGCTGGGCGCTGAGTTGCTACTGGCGCAGCGATGGGGTGCCGGTCTGGGAGAAAGCTGAGCTAATTGCGGACGAAGATAAGGACTACGGATTTGGCATTGGCGATGCGTTGAGATTTGGTGAGGCGCTGACGCGACGGCTGCAGGTGAGTAGGGAGAATCTGCTGGCTGCTTACAATACAAAAAGTGAAAATGAGGATGCCGAGCCTGCCGGATATGTCCTGCCCATACGTCGAAGGCAGCTTGCGGGCAAGGTGAGTTGGTCTAGCCAGATGTGGTTTCCGAAGCCTGAGCGCCTCGTATTAACGCCGGGCGATTCGCCGATCGGGTTTCGCATATCGACGGAGACGATGCCGTGGGTGGCGCCTGACGAGTTGGAGTACGAGCACGAAGCTGCGCCGTTTGAGGATCGAGTGAAGTTGCCGGCGCACCCCGAGCATCGGATGAATCTGTTTGAGACTGAGCCGGCCGCCGATCCTCTGCCTCCTTTGTCCAGTACGGCAGAGACGGCGACGGAGTTGATTCGGCCATCGTTGTGCGTGCAGGTACGAGAGGGCCGCTTGCACGTGTTTCTGCCATACGCGTCGCAACTGGCGGACTATCTCGATGTGGTGTCTGCGATCGAAGATACGTGCCAGCATCTGCAGACGCCGGTTTGGCTGGAGGGTTACACGCCACCATCCGACCCGCGGCTGCGATCTTTCAGCGTCACTCCGGACCCAGGTGTGTTGGAGGTGAACCTGCCGCCGGCGAGCACATGGGATGAACTCGTGGCAATCAATACTTTGCTATTTGAAGAGGTGCGTGGCAATCGGTTGACCGCAGAGAAATTTAATTACGATGGCGGCCATGTGGCTACCGGCGGTGGGAGTCATATTGTGATCGGCGGAGCCACGGTGCTGGATAGTCCGTTGCTGCGACGTCCGGATTTGCTGCGCAGCATGGTGGCATTCTGGCAGAATCATCCATCGCTGTCATACCTGTTTTCCGGAATGTATGTCGGGCCGACAAGCCAGTATCCGCGTGTCGATGAAGCCCGCATGGACGGCCTCTATGAGTTGGAGGTTGCGTTTCGAAATCTACCTGCAGAGGGATGCGAACCCTGGGTCGTCGATGGACTGTTTCGCAATCTTTTAGTCGATGTGACGGGAAATTCGCATCGTGCTGAATTCTGTCTCGACAAGCTTTACATGCCGGAGGGGCGAGGCTTGCAGCTTGGCTTGCTCGAACTGCGCGCGTTCGAGATGACTCCGCATCTTCGCATGGGTTTGGTTAATTTGTTACTTGTCCGCGCGGCTGTATCGATGTTCTGGAAGCGGCCGTATGAAGGTGCGCTCGTTCGCTGGGGAACTGCGCTGCATGATCGGTTTATGCTTCCGCACTTTGTGCAGAGCGATTTCTCCGATGTGCTCGCCGAGTTGAATCGGTTTGACTATGCATTCGACATGAAGTGGTTCGGTGCGCAGTTCGAGTTTCGCTTTCCAAAGATTGGTTCGATTGCTGTTGACGGAGTGACTCTGGAATTGCGCCAGGCATTGGAGCCCTGGAATGTTCTCGCAGAAGAGACTTCGTCTGGCGGAACGGTTCGCAGTGTGGACTCATCGCTGGAGCGGATTCAGGTGAAGTTGTCCGGCATCACGACGGAGTCGCGCTACGTGGTGGCTTGCAACGGGCGCCGGGTTCCGCTGTCTGGTTCGGGCGTCGCTGGAGAATTGGTCGCGGGTGTCCGATATCGTGCGCGCAGACTGTCGGAACAACTGCATCCGACGGTCCCAGTGCATGCGCCGCTTGCATTTGACATCATCGATGGCTGGAAGGGTCAGTCAATTGGGAGATGCGTCTACCATACAACCCCGCCGGATGGACGGGTCTATACGACGCGGCCTGCGGATGCGACCGAGGCCGAGCACCGGCGAAGAGAGCGTTTTCAGGAGGCGGAACCTGCCGGGTCGATAGCGACGCCCATGGAAGAGATCAATCCTAGCTTTCCGCTTACACTCGATTTGCGGATGCCTTCGCTCTACGAGAAAGCACATAGTAAAAAGCCGGTGCTTGTCCCATGATTGTCGATCTGGATCAAACACCGCTTCGCTATAGCGCGACCTACGACGAGTTGTCGGCAGATGGTGTAACCCCGCGTCCGCACTGGGCGCACCTAATGGAGTCGCTTCGCGAGATCGGCCCTGAGGAACTGGGGCGGCGATGGAACCGCGCTGAGCGACGCATTCGCGAGAATGGAATCACGTACAACATCTATAGTGATCCGCTGGGCGCGAACCGGCCATGGAAGATCGATATTCTTCCGCTGCTGATCGCGGCGGATGAGTGGCGTTTTATCGAGCAGGGCATCATCCAGCGCGCGCAGTTGCTGAATCTGATTTTGGAAGATTTGTACGGCGCGCAGGAACTGATCGCAAATGGGAATTTTCCTGCTGCGCTGCTGTACGCCAACCCGGCGTTCCTTCGTCCGCTGGTCGGCGTGAAAGTTCCCGCGCAAAGTTATCTTCACATGCTGGCGGTCGATCTTGCGCGATCGCCGGACGGCCGTTGGTGGGTGTTGGCGGATCGCACGCAGGCCCCGTCGGGCAGTGGATATGCGCTGGAGAATCGCACGATCGTGGCGGATGTTCTACCCGACTTGTTCCGTACCTCGAATGTACTGCGACTCGCTCCATTTTTTAGGGCGCAACGCCAGGCGCTGATTGATCTTTCAGAATCCAACAATCCGAGAATTGTGCTGCTTACGCCGGGGCCACACAATGAGACTTACTTCGAGCAGTCGTATCTTGCGCGCTACCTGGGATTCACACTGGTCGAGGGGGCCGACCTCACCGTGCGCGACCGAAGCGTGTATCTGAAGACGGTTGATGGACTGGAAAAGGTCGACGTCATTCTGCGCCGCGTGGATGACAGCTTTTGCGATCCGCTGGAGTTGCGGGGCGAATCTCTCCTAGGCGTGCCCGGCCTGGTCGATGCCATTATTGCTGGAAATGTGAAGGTCGCAAACGCGCTTGGAAGCGGCCTGATTGAAACTGCAGCGATGATGCCATTTCTTCCCGGGCTTTCGAAACATCTACTCGGCGAGGAACTGAAACTTCCGTCGGTTGCCACATGGTGGTGCGGCCAGAAGCCGGCGCTGGACTGGGTGTTAAGCCATCTGGATTCCGTGGTGGTGAAGCCCGCATTTCCGACTCGTGGAATGGAGCCGGTGTTTGGTGCCGAGATTCCGCAGGCCGAAAAGAGCAAATTCGCAGACCAATTAAGGACCCATCCGCATGAGTATGTGGCGCAGGAGCAGATTGCATTGTCCTCTGCGCCGGTCTGGGAGAACGGGCACCTGCTCTCGCGCAGCGTGGTCTTGCGCGCCTACGTGTTGAATACCGGGACTGGATGGGTCGCGATTCCGGGAGGCCTGACTCGCGTTGCCGAAACTGAAGGGTCCGTGGTTTCGATGCAGCGCGGCGGTCACAGTAAGGACGCCTGGGTATTGTGGGACGGCCCGATCGACACCTTCAGCATGTTGCGTCCGCGCAGTGAACCGGTGGAGCTGCGCCGGGTGGCGCGCGCTGTTCCAAGCAGCGTGGCCGACAATGTTTTCTGGTTAGGTCGATATGTTGAGCGTGCGGAAAGCATCGCCCGGGTCTTGCGCGCGATGATTCCGCGTGTGCGGCGAGTCGATGACGCAGAGCTTGGCTGCCTGATTCGGCTGCACAGTTGTTTGGAGTCACGTTATAGTAAGTTGCCGAAGGCGAAGAACAGGCGGGCGACCTCGGAGGAACTTGAGCAGGAGTTGATGTCTCTGTTGACCAACATCAAGCGACCGGACAGCCTGGCGTCGACGCTTGTGGAAGTGTCGCGTGTAGGCGGTAATGTTCGGGAGCGGTTGTCGGGCGATATGAATTTCCTGATCAGCCAGCTTCGCGATTCAATCCAGGTCGAACATGGCACCCCGTTCCTGGAATATCCGCCGACGCTGACGGCGTGCCTGGAACTGCTTTCTGCCTTCTCCGGCATGGAGCGCGAGAATATCAATCGTGGATCGGGCTGGTTGTTCATGAGCATCGGTCGACGGCTGGAGCGCGCAATCTATCTGACGAGACAACTGCGAGAAGTCGCCACACCGCTGATTGAGCAAGACTGGTCGTTTTTGGAATATTTGCTCGAAGTCGCCGATAGCTCCATGTCTTACAGAACGAGATATTTCACGACGCTGCAGCCAGTGGCCGTTCTGGACCTCTTGATGGCGGACGAGATGAATCCAAGGTCGCTGGATTTTCAACTGAAACACCTCGCTGATCTCTATGGAAAACTTCCCCGACACCAACCCGAGGACTTGGTGAGAATGCAGGACGCAGCAACATCGCTGCGCAGCTTTGATTTGCGGCAGTTGCAGTATCCAATGAAAGGAGGGTCTGTGGTTGCGGGCGGATCGGATGGGTTGGCCCGCCTGGAACGGTTCCTTAGAGAGACAGAACAGTTGCTCCCCTCGTGGTCGAACAGCCTCTCGAGCAGATACTTCAGTCATGCTCGCAGCTTGCCCATCACCATAGGCCAATGAACCCAATGATTTATAAAATCACTCATCGGTCGACTTACAAATACAAGAATCCGGTGTCAGTCGGAAACCATGTGGCGTGCTTAATTCCGCGCTCTTCGGTGCATCAACAATTAAATCTTGTAGAACTTAATATTCATCCGCACCCGGCCACGCGCACTGAACGAGTCGACTATTTTGGGAATTGCCTGTGTTTTTTTACAGTACGGGAGCCACACAAGGAACTCATTGTGGAGGCACGCAGCGAAGTGAGTGTGTCGGCAGATTCGATGCCAGTGCCTCGAAGCGAACTCGCATGGGAGGAGGTTGCCCGTACTCTTCCCAGAGATCTTAGCCAGGCGGGGCTTGAGGCCTATCAGTTTGTCTTCGAGTCCAATCGCATCCGAATACGTCCAGAGTTTGCGTCATACGCGCAGCAATCGTTCACTCCGGGGCGGCCCATGCGGGATGCGCTTCTGGATTTAACTGCCCGGATCTATCACGATTTCCGTTTCGACTCCAAGGTGACGAATGTGCGCACGCCGCCGGAAGAAGCCTTCCGTAAACGGCGAGGCGTGTGCCAGGATTTCGCGCAAGTGCAGATTGCCTGCCTGCGTTCTCTGAACCTCGCGGCTCGTTACGTGAGTGGATATCTGCGGACATATCCGCCTCCTGGAAAGCCGAGGCTTGTGGGCGCCGACGCATCCCACGCCTGGGTTTCCGTTTATTCTCCGACAGATGGATGGCTTGATGTGGATCCGACCAACAATGTTGTGCCTTCCGACGGCCACGTGACACTGGCCTGGGGCAGGGACTATGGCGATGTAAGTCCTTTGCGCGGATTAGTTCTCGGCGGGGGAGCGCACACGCTGAAGGTGGGTGTCGACATGGAGCCGGTCAATCCGCATGGGCATGAAGTGCTTCCCGCGCCCCCGCTGCATTCTTAGCTGTTAGCTTGACCTCATGCGGGATATACAGGGCGAACAATGTACCGCTCCTGCCCTCGCGCGTGCTGCTGCGAACGCGCAAGGATCCACGATGCTTCTCGACAATGCCGGCACTCACCCAAAGTCCCAGCCCAGTCCCTAGCGTCTCTTTGGTGGTGAAGAAAGGTTCGTAGAGACGCTTCATCGTATGCGGAGTCATGCCGTGGCCGGTGTCCGCGACCGTGATGCGTGCTCCGCTCGAGCCGCTCCGCCAGTCCGTGCACGGCCGTAGGCGTAAGTGTAAGACTCCTCCTCCCTGGCTCATGGCGTCGATAGCGTTCCCGACCAGATTGGCCAACACCTGGCGGACCTCACCGGCATAGCACATCAGCGGAGGACACTCTGCTGTCTTAATCTTAAGTTCCACTCCGAGCTGCATCAGTCTGGACTTGTACAGTGGAAGGATCGAGCGCAGCAGATCGGCGACATCGGTAAGTACTAGTGCCGTCAACTGCTTGTGAAAGCGCAGGGTCTGGGTAGTTATCTGTGCCACGCGGTGGAGTTCCCCTTCAGCGGAGTCCAGATAACCCATGACTTCTTCATCAGTAGTTTGGCCCTTTGCGAGGTAGATGAGGTTAGTCACCGCTTCCAACGGATTGTTAATCTCATGTGCAATCGACGAGGCGAGTCGGCCGACTGCAGCGAGTTTTTCCGAACGGCGCAACGCTTCTTCGGTCCGTCTCTGGGCATCAACATCCGTGTTCGTTCCAAACCAGCGCACAATCTTTCCGGATGCGTCCCGGACCGGCATGGCCAGAGTGAGAAAGTCACGAAACTTTCCGTCCGCGCCACGCAGTGGGAACGTCATGTTGAAGGGCTCTCCCGATGCAAGCGAATGTTGATACCGTTCGATGACTACGGGCAGCAGGTCCGGATCGTGGATGGATTTCCAGCCCCATCCACGCATGTCTTCGATCGTCGTACCGGTGTACTCGTACCAGCGGCGGTTGTACCAAAACAAGTCGCCGTCGGCATTCGCCATCCAGGCCATCTGGGGTATGGAATTGGCAAGTACGCGGAACTGCTCTTCCCGCGACTCGACTTCGCGGCGAGCCATTACCTGATCGGTTACGTCTACCGCATGGATTAAAATCCCATCCACTTCGCCACCAACATTGCGCGTGGGTTGGTAAACGAAGTTGAAATATCCGTCGGTAGCCTGGTCGGTTCCTTCCCGGTTGATTTGGGCGTTTACCTCATTGCCGAAGAACGGCATGCCCGACCGATAGACCTCGTCCAGCAACTCCAAGAAGCCCTGCTCCACAATTTCGGGGAGGGCTTCGGCCAACAGTTTCCCGATTAGTTTGGCTTCTGATCTTCGACCTAGAAGTCGAACGTATTTTTCATTTACCAGGACGATCTTGTGATTCGGTCCCTGCAGCATCATGATTGCGGCTGGGGCTTCCATAAAGAGTTCCCGTATTCGCGTCCTTTCGCCCTCTGCTTCCGCCAACAACTCAACCTCTCGCTGGATCATGTGCGCGTCGCGGATCGCTTCTCCCAATTCCTCAGCGACTTCCGTGAAGAAGTCCCGATAGCGATTCCCGAGCCGTTTCTTCATGCTGACGCCGGCCAGCAAAAAACCGCTTGGTGTTGAACTGAGCGAGCCGCGAAACGGCACTGCAATCGCCTCTTCCAGAATTGCACCCCAGGGTCCGATAGGTTGCGGCTGCAACCCAAGCTTCCCCGCGGGAATCACGCAGGTTTCGCCCTGCATCAGCTTGTGACACGGAAGCCAGGTTTCTTTGCTCAGGTCGATGGTCGCGGGAAACTCAAACTTCTGCTTCTTGCCCACCGCAGCGGCGGCGAGGTGCGCGCCGGATGGATCGGGGTCGAACAAATAAATGGCCGCGAACGGCAGATCCTGCGGGTTCGCGGCAAGCACCTGCGCTGCTTTCGCACAAGCATCTTCGGCGTTACGCGATCGGCTGCTGCGTGTCGTCGCCAAGTCTCGCAGTGTAAGCAATCGCCGCTCGCCGACAACTTTCTCCGTCGTCTCAACAACTGGAGTAAATATGCCACCGATTCCGCCGGACTCGTCGCGAATGGGGCTGTAGGAAAACGTGAAATAGCATTCTTCGGCATACCCATTCCGCTCCAGCATCAGCAGCAGATCGTCTGCCCAGGTTGCCTCGCCACGTTCCATCACCCCTTCAAGCATCGGCCCGATCGTAACCCAAAT